>CAZIQR010000068.1:0-13676 GCA_964541055.1 uncultured Eubacteriales bacterium | reverse complement strand
CTCAAGGAGAGCCCCATGCCCAACGCGATGATCTTAAAAAGGACCTCTGCTTTCGCGATCGCGCTCGTCCTCGCCCTGGCGGTCCTGGCCGCCTGCGGACCGGAGAAAACGGCCAAGGAACCCGCCGCGCCGGCCGCCGCCGCGGCCGCGCCTGCGGAGCTCCTGGCGCCCGTGCCGCCGATGGGCTTCAACACCTGGAACAAGTTCGGCTGCAACGTCGACGAGAAGCTCATCCGGGAGACGGCCGACGCTATGGTCGAGACCGGCATGCTCGACGCCGGCTACAAGTACCTGGTCATCGACGACTGCTGGCAGGTCGACCGCGATCCGAGCGGCCGGATCATCGCCGATCCGCAGCGTTTCCCGGGCGGCATGAAGGCCCTGGCCGATTACGTCCATTCGAAGGGCCTTAAGTTCGGCCTCTACTCCGACATCGGCCCCAAGACCTGCGCCGGACGGCCGGGCGCGGCGGGCCACTTCGAGATCGACGCCGCCACCTACGCCGAATGGGGCATCGATTACATCAAGGTCGATTGGTGCAACTGCGACGACCTCAACGCGCCCGAGGAATACGCGAGGTTCCGCGACGCCCTGCGCAAGGCGGGCCGGCCGATCGTCCTGAGCCTCTGCGAATGGGGCCGGAACGACCCCTGGAAGTGGGCCAAGGGCGTCGGCCAGCTCTGGCGAACGACCTCCGACATCGGCGACGAGTGGCAGAGCGTCGTCTGGATCGTCGGCGCCAACTCCCGCCTCGCCGACGCGGCCGGGCCCGGCGGCTGGAACGATCCCGACATGCTCGAAGTCGGCAACGGCGGCATGACCTTCGACGAATACAAGACCCATTTCTCGCTCTGGGCCGTCATGGCCGCTCCGCTCATGGCCGGGAACGACCTCCGCGGCATGAGCGAGGAGACGAAGTCGATCCTGCTGAACAAAGAGGTCATCGCCATCGACCAGGATCCGCTCGGCGTCCAGGGCCGCGTCGTCATCGAACGGGGTTACGGCGGCCAGGTCTGGATGAAGCCCCTCGCCGACGGCTCCAAAGCCGTCGCCTTCGTGAACTACTCCGGCCGCGAGCTGGCCCAATATGTCCGCTGGTCGCAGATCGGCCTGCCGCCCGGGCCGGCCCGGATCCGCGACCTCTGGGCCCACGCCGATATGGTGACGCACACGGACACGGGCAAGCGCTACGACGAGCGCTTCGAGGTCAAGGTCCCCTCCCACGGCGTGGTGCTGGTCCGGATCTGGCCGGACGGCCTCGCAAAGTAACTCAGCGAATGAACTGGTAGGCGATCACCGTGTAGGCGTGCCAGGTATAGGTGTCGCCTTCCTTGACCGGGTGGACCCAGATCTTGACCTTGTTGACCGTCGGGACGAGCACGGCGGCCCACTGTGAGACCGGGACCGGCAGGGTGAACGTCACGACGTTCGTCGCGCCCGTCCAGGTAAAGGAGCCGACCACGGTCTGCAGGTCGCCCGCCGTGTCGAGCTTGACGGTCAGGTTCACGGGCGTCGCCCAATCCCAGCAATCGTAAGTCGAGACGACCATGCTGCTGGTGTCGGCCTTATAGCCTTCGGCGATCTTGGTCATCTCGTGGAGCTTCATCGGGGCCAGGACGAGGTCCTCGACGACCCACTGCTTGGTCGCCCCGCTCGCATCCCAGGTCAGGTCCGCCCAGGCGAAGACCCACAGGTGGGCCGTCTGGGCCGCGCCGACCATGTCGATCAGGCCCTGGCGGTCAGCCGAGTGGCTGGGATTCGTCTCGCCGTAGAACCACCAGCTGAATTCATGGCTGGAGACGGCGCTGTAGATGAGCGTCCTGTTCCGCCAGAACCAGCCGAGCTTGAAGTTGTCGAGCGTGGGCTCGTTGACGATCCCCTCGACGTGGGCGAACTGGATGTTGACCGACTTGGCGATCTTCGGCGTGACGTTCTCGTCAACGGAGACGATCTCGACGCGGAAGCCGCGCGTAACGTACCGCAGGCCGTCGAGCCCGGTCACGCCCATGTCGACGCCCTGGAAAGCCCAGGTCGTATCGGCGTTGATAAAGACCGTTTCGGCGTCCCAATCGCAGCGGTGGTGATGGTCGCCCGTCGACTGCTCCTCGGTCTTCTTCCCCTGGATGCTCAGCCACGTGTCTCCGACCCGCCGGACCAGACCCTCGGGGGTGAACTGGGGCAGCTTGTCGATGGTATCGGCATACCAGACGCGCCGGGCATAGAGGCTGCCGTCGGCGTTCATGTTCGAGGCGACCAGGGCCGACCAGGCGTTGATGTGGGCCGGATCCGAGAACTTGGTGAAGTCCCCGGCCACGGCCTTGCCGGACGAAACGTCGACGTAAACGGTGTTGCCGTTGCCAGTGAACGAGATCTCGGCGCCCTGGAGGTTCTTGATCTTGAACGTGGCCGTGCCGTCGGTGTTGCCCGCGGCCGCGGTGATCGTGCCGATGGTGCGGGCGAACTGGATCTTCGAAAGGTTCGCCGGCAGGGCCCGGTGCCGGACCTTCAGGTTGATGACGACCTTGCCGTCGATGTTGACGATCGAGAGCGGATGGGACAGGTCGAAATCGATGCTGACGACGTTGTTCTTGTCGGCCTCGACGACGAGGTCGGGGTCAAGATCGACCTTGATCTCGCCCGTGCCGCTCGGGTCGACGACGGTGATGTTCTCGGCGGCGATGGGCGTCGTGCCGTCGGCCGGGATGAGGGTCATCGAGGACGGCTGCGTGTTCATGACGAGCTTGAGCCGGTCATACGTCCCGGCGGCGATCGGGCCGGCGTTCAGGATGTCGGAGATCCCGCTCAGGTCGATGAGATTGACCTTGCCGGAGGCGGGATCGGACGTGTTGGCCGTCCAGAAGGTCTCCCAGCCGTCGGCGCCCTGCCGGTGAAGGCTGGCGGACAGGAAATGGACGGTCACTTCCGTCCAGTCGTCGGTCGGGCCGTCGGTCATGAGCATCATCAGGTTGCCCGTGCCGCCGCCGCCGATCATGTTGCAGGACGTAACGAGTCCCACAACGGAAAGGACAAGGACGAGGGTGATCGAACCGCGCCAAAAGCGACTCATGGATCCTCCTTCGAGCTTGAATCAGGCCGGAAAGATTTTTAGCCCCTTGCCGCATTTATCATAAGCCTCCCCGAGGGAGGTGTCAAACGGGTTTTCGGGCGGCATGGACCTCACTTCCTGGCCGGAATTTTTCCAGAAGCAAGGCCGGGCGGCATCCCCGGGAAAGGGGATTCGGCCGGGTATAAGGGCGGCTTCCTGGCTAGCCTTTCCCGCGGCTCCCGAGACCCTTGAAACCATCGGTTCCTCTGCCTTCGTTAGATGCCGGGGAGCCGCGAACCTTTGCGGCCCGAGGGGATCTAGCGCGCCACGGCCGGTTTCTCGAGGAGGGCGGCCGTCGCCGCCGCCGCCTGTTCGAGGGCCTCGGCCAGCCGCGACAGGCGCTCATTCAGATCGGCGGCGAGGGCCTCCCGCTTGGGGCGCAGCCCGGCCACGGCCCGGGCGTATTGGCCCGCCTCGATCAAGCGATACTCGGGAACGACGTCGATCGGCCGCGGCAGGTGGCCTTGGGCGCCCCAGTGGATGCGCTCGAACGACGGGTCGAGCCGGGCGATGTAGCCGAGGTAAACGGGATGGCTGAAGGCGACCCCGAGCCTGGTCAGGTAGACGCCGCCCAGGGCCTTCAAGGCGGCCGTCTTGTCCGGACGGGCCGCGCCGAGCGCGTCCAGGGCCGCGTCGATCCCCCGCAGGTCTTTGAGCACCGGCTGGTAGGGGAAGACGGTGGCATCGTCCTCGGCGGGGGCGAGGCCGGTCAAGGCGACGTTGAGCGTCTTCTCGACGGCGAGCAGCCCCGCGTTCACGGCCGCGATCCTCCCGGCCGGGATGGCCGCCCGCGCCGCCTCGAAAGCGGCCGCCGCCCCCCCGAACGAGGCGACGGCTTCGCCGGCGCGCGAAACGGCCGCCGGATCCGCGCCCGCCGCTTCGGCCTCGTCCGTCTTCCACGCCATGGCGAGGTCGGCGGCTCGCGCTTCCAGGCTGTAGGGCAGCAACCCGCCGTCGAGCTCCCCGACCGCCCGGAAGATCCATTTGGCGATCCCGGCCAGGTGGTCGAAGTCCACGAGCGCCCGGGTCTCGAGGTTCGAGTGATAGAGTGTGTCGTAAGCCTCGGTCTGGACGTTGATCTTGAAGCTCGGCACGCCCGCGGCGGTGAAGGCCCACTGATCGTTCCACGAGGCGACCGGCGTCAGCACTTCGACGCCGTGGGCCAGGAGGTCCGTCGAGCGGGCCGTGAGCGCCTCGAGCCAGGGCTTGAGCTCGGGCGAGGTCCGCAGCGTCAGTGGCGCGCCCTTGAGGGCCATGGTCTCGAGGTTGACGAAGGCCCGCACCCGCCCGGCCCAGTCGGGATGGTCGCGTGTCGCCGCCCACCACGCTCCGACGATCCATTCATAATAGGAATCCGTGTAGCCGAACTCCTCGCCGGTCGTCGCCAGGAAGACGACGGTCGAGCCGGGCCGAAAGCCGCTCGCCGTCATTGCCCTGGCGATCGTGAGCATGTTGACGAGCGCGCCCGTGTCGTCGGCCCCGGCCCGGAAATGGGCGTCCTGATGGGCCGCGAGAAGGACGATCTGGCCGTCCCGGCGCGCGCCCGGGATCTCGCCGACGACATTCATCCCCCGGCCGCCGTCCTTGGCCAGCTTGACCTTTTCCTGGAGCGCGAGCGTCCCCGTGACCGGCCCGGCCGCGAGATCGGCCTTGAGTCGATCGCTGTCGCGGCGGGCGATATAGATCCACGGCGGCAGCTCCGCGCCGTACTGGCCGTCGAAGCTCCCCAGCGCCGCCGGGTCGGCCGAGAAGTATCGCGGATCGTCCGGCGTGTAGCTGCAGACGATCCCGGCCGCGCCGCGGTGCTTGGCCTCCATGGCCGGGAGGGAGATCCACCACGAGCCGAGCCGGAGGTCGAGGAGGACGATCTTGCCGGCGACGTCGCCGGCGGCGTCGAAATCGGCGGCCGTGCCGCCCTTGGCATAGACGATAGGGGCCCTGATCCCCCCTTTGGGCGTGGGCGGCACGCCGGCGAAGGTCGAGGCGGTCATTTCGCGGCCCGCCACGGTCAAGGACGCGCCTTCGAATTCGAAGACGTCGACCGGGACGGGCTCGAGCCGGACATTGGACAGGCCGGCCGCCTTCATCTCCGCCGCGACCCGCTCGCTCACGGCCCGCTCGGCCGTGGTCCCGGCCCAGCGGAAGCCTAGCTCGGGATCGGTGCCAAGCGAGCAGAAATAGGTCTCGAGACCCTGCGGGAAGCCGGCGGTCAAGAGCCGGTCGACGGCCTCGTCGAACGAGCCGCGTCCGGGCCGCGCGCAGGAGAGTCCGATAGACAAAAGGACCGGCAGGGCCCAAAGGCCCATCCGGCATCGACGCGATTTGGCTCTGTTCATGGGGGCAAGATACCAACCGCCACGCGGGCGCGTCAAGGCCGGCGCTTGCGGCCCCGGAGCGGCGGACATACAATGCCGTCATCAAGGAGGGCCCGGCCATGATCCGAAGATTCTTCGCCACCGACGATGGCCTCGCCGGAACGGTCCTGCGCGTCGCGCTCGGCGCCATCATGTTCCCGCACGGCGCGCAGAAGCTCCTCGGCTGGTTCGGCGGCCGCGGCTACGAAGCGACCGTCCAGGGTTTCGTGAACGGCCAGCACATCCCTGAGATCCTGGCCATCGCCGTCATCATGGCCGAGTCGGTCGGGGCGGTCGCCCTAGTCGCCGGCTTCTTCACGCGGCTCGCGGCCCTGGCCATCGGCATCGACATGACCGTGGCCATCATTCTCGTCCATTGGAAGAACGGTTTTTTCATGAACTGGTCGGGGAAGGCCGCTGGCGAGGGCTTCGAATACCACCTGCTGATGATCGCCATCGCCCTCGCCCTGATCCTTAAGGGCGGCGGACGATGGTCCGTCGACGGGACGGCCGCCAAACGGCTGAAAAGGAAGAGATGAGGCGCAGGCCTTGTCTCGGCCCGGTCCTGCTCGGGACGCTTCTCGCCCTGTCCTGTCGATCGAGCTCCCCAAGCCCACGGGGCGCCTAGACATCGAAGTCTCCTACAACCACCACTTTCCCTGGAAACTGTAAAAGTGGAGGTTTGACCCCTTCTGGCTATGCCCTGGCTTGACGGTACATGGCCAGGGAGCGGACGCTTTCGGCGCCGTGGTCCAGCATGGGCGCGGGATAGCCGCCCGGACGCCGCCCCTCGAACCGGTCGAGGCGATGGATGAGATCGGCCCCGGCCTGGGCCAGCTCCGGGACCCATCGCTTGACGTAGGCCGCGTCGGGATCGAAGCGCTTCTGCTGCAGCCAGGGATTGAAGATGCGGAAATAGGGCGCGGCGTCGCAGCCCGTCGAGGCGACCCACTGCCAGTTGCCGTTGTTGATGCACGGATCGTAGTCCTCGAGCTCGGTCGCGAAATGGCGCTCGCCCTCGCGCCAGTCGATGTGCAGGTCCTTGACCAGGAACGACGCGCAGATCATGCGGGCCCGGTTGTGCATGAAGCCCGTCGCGGCCAGCTGGCGCATGCCAGCGTCGACGATCGGGAAGCCGGTCGTCCCCTCCTGCCAGCGCCGGAAGCCGCGCGGATCGTCGCGCCATCGGATGCTCTCGTAGGCGGCGTGGAACGGGCGGCCGAAGACCCTTTCGAAATGCGCGGCGACGTGGGTGAAGAAATCCCGCCAGTAGAGCTGGCGCAGGACCGGATGCCCGGGCCCGAGCTCCTCGCGCACGGCGGCGTGCAGCTCGCGGACGGAGATGGTTCCGAACTTGAGGTGCGGCGAGAGTCCGGTCGTCCCCTCGACGGCCGGCAGATCGTGGGTCTTTTCGTAATCGCGGAGACGGCCGAGCCGTTTCAGGCCGGCCAGCGCCTCGCGACGCCCGCCCTTCCGGAAGAGCCGGTCGTTTTGGCGCCTGAAGACGCGATCATAGACGGCCTCGCCCGCCTCCCCGTCGACCGCGCCGGAATGATAGTTCCTGCGACCGCTGTCCCGCGGGGCCCGGACCGCGATCGAGCGGGCGGCGCGGAAGAACGGCGTGAACACGGCGTAGGGGCCGCCGCCGGCCTTGGCCACGTCCTCCGGCTCGTTGAGGAGGGCGTCGCCCGTCGTGACAAAAGCCGCGTTCGCGTCCCGGCAGGCCGCGGCGATGGCCGCGTCCCGGCCGTGGCTGAAGGGCGTGTAGTCGCGGTTGACGTAGACGGCGCCCAAGCCCTCCGACCGGACGAGCCCGGCCACGACTTTTTCCGCCGCCCCTTCAAAAAGATAGAGGCGGGAGCCCTTTGCCCGGAGCTCGCGCTCGAGCTCCCGGAGCGAGGCGATCATGAACTGCAGGGCGTTCTCGCTCTTGTAGGGGTGGCGGCCGGTCTGCCGCGGATCGAAGATGAAGGCCGGGATGACCTTGTCCGATTCGGCCAGGGCCCGCAGGAGCCCGGTGTTGTCCCGCAGGCGCAGGTCGCGGCGGAAGATGAAGAGCGAGGTCATGTCGTCTTCGGGAACCAGGGGACGAACATCGAGGTCCGGGCCTTGTAGGCCTCCCAGTCCGGCCTCCCCGCATACTTCCTTTCGAGGAGCGGCACGCCCGAGACGAAGCGCAGCAGCAGCGTGATCGTGAGCGGCCCGAGAAGGGCAACCCCGCCGTTCGGGGAGGAGGCGGCCATGAGCCCGACCCCCCACCACAGCGTCGCCTCCCCGAAATAGTTGGGATGGCGCGTGACCGACCAGAGCCCCCGGGTCATCAGTCGCCCTTTGTTGGCCGGATCCTTGAGGTGGGCCGCCAGCTGGGCGTCGCCGACGGCCTCGAACAGGAAGCCCGCAGCGAACATGAGGGCGCCGGCGACGTCGAGGGCCGCGAGTGGCCGCGACGGCGAGGCGGCGGCGACCGTGACCGGCAGGGAGACGACGAGCATCAGCAGGCCCTGAAGCATGAAGACGAAGAAGAACGCCTTGACCCGCGCGGCCCGGCCCCACCGTTGCCTCATTTGGGCGTAGCGGAAATCCTCGGGCCTGTTCCAGTTCCTTCGCCAGATATGCCTGGCCAGCCGCACGCCCCAGACCAGGACGGCGGCCGTGATCAGGGCCCTGGCGGGGAAGAGATCGGGCCGGCGGACGGCCTGCGCGGCCGTCACAACGATGAATCCCAGCCCCCAGGCGATATCGACAAGGCCGTTGTTCTTCTTGATCTGGGCCACGACGAAGGCTGCGGTCATCCAAATGAAGACGGCGATCGCGGCCGTCACAAGCGCTCCCCCCATAGCTTTCTCCCTTCGATCGGGATGTCCGGTCAGTCGTTCGCGACGAACGCCAGCGCCACCGCCCCTACGCCCGCGTGGAGCCCGATCGCGGGCGAGATGTCCATGATGGCCGCGGGCTTTCGGCCGAAGGCGGCCTCGACCTCCGCCGCATAGGCCTCGGCGTCCTTCGGGCTGTGGGCGTGGAGGACAAAATACTCGCCCGACGGGCCGGCGCCCCGCCGCGGTCCCAGCTGCCGGAGGATCTTCTTGAGGAGCCCGCGCTGGCTGAAGGCCTTGCCGAAGATCGTGGCCTCGCCGTTCTCGCCGATGGCCACGATGGGCTTGAGGTTGAGGACCTTGGCGGCCGCCCCGGCCATCGGGCTGACCCGGCCGCTCCGGACCATGTATTTAAGCGTCCGGACGCCGACCAGGATCCGCGTCTTCGGCACGGTCCGTTCGGCGGCCGCCACGGCCTCCTCGTGAGACCGCCCCTCTTCGATCTTGCGCGCCGCTTCGAGCACGACGAGCCCCAGGGCGCCGGAGAGGGTCCGCGAGTCGATGACCGTGATCTTCTTCCCCGTTCGCTCGGAGACGCGCCGGGCCGCGGCTTGGCTGGTCGAAAACGTGCCGCTGAGCTTCTGCGAGAGATGGACGGCGATGATCGAATCGTAGGACCCGGCCAGGCTCGTGAACAGATCCTCGAGCGCCTGCGGACTGGGCTGGGCCGTGGTCGGGTAGTCGCGGCATTCGTCGAGGCGGGCGTAGAACTGGTCCGGGGTGATGGTCACCTTGTCGAGATAGGAGGCCTCCCCGAAGATCAGATGCATGGGCACGACATGGACCTGGTAACGGTCGAGTAGGTCGGGGGGCAGATCGCAGGCCGAATCGGTGACCAGGGCGATGGGCCATCTCCGGGCGTGGGCGGACTCGTACTGCCGGAGCATGTCGTCGGCCTTCTGGAAGACGATGTCGCCGGCCGTCCGGATCTTGTGGAAGAGGAGGGCCGGGGCATCGGTGTGGATATGGAAACGCAGGGCGTCGGGCGACCCGGCGATGACGAGCGAGTCGCCGAAGCCGGCGATCTCGCCCTTCAGCCGGTCGCGGTCGAGCCCCTCCGCGCCCCGCCCTGGATGGGGCCGGATCAGGCCCTCGGTGCAGTAGCGAAGACGGACGGGCCCGGCCGGGACCTCGGCCACGGTCTCGATCGCGGCGGCGGCCTTCCGGACCGAGAGGATCTTCTTGTGCGAGGGCTTTTTCAGGAAGTCGAGCATCCCCTCGAGGAACAAGACCATGCCTTTGGAGCCGGCATCGACGACGTTGGCCCGCCGCATGGCCTCGAGGCAATGCCGGGTTTCCTGGAGGGCCTCCGCGGCACGGGCTTGGGCCCGGGTCAGGACCTTGAGGAAGCTCTCCGGTTCCTCGCGCCGCGCGGCCACGGCCTCCGCCCAGCGGCGGATGACCGTGATCATGGTCCCCTCCTTGGGCTCGGCGATGGCCTCGTACATGTAGCGGACGGCGCCGCGGACCGACTGCCCGAAGCGGGCCACCGAAACCTCGTGCGAGTCGCGGGACTCGGCGCTGAGCCCGTAGAGGAACTGGGCGAAGATGACGCCGGAGTTGCCCCGCGCGCCCTCGAGGGCCGCGGCGGCGATGGCCGCCGATGTCACGTGGAAGGACCGGTGCGGCCGGACCCGCTCGATGATGGCCCGGACGGTCGAGGCCAGGTTCGAACCCGTGTCCGCGTCGGGAACGGGAAAGACGTTGATGCGGTTGAGCTCTTTCTGGTTCTCGAGGATGCGCTTGGCGCCGGCGAGGAAGGCATAGTAGTAGCCCTTGCCGGTCAGACGCGCGCCGCGGACGCTCATGCCGTTGTCTCGATCAGTAGACCTTGAGGAGCCGGCCGGCCCAGGCGATGAAGGCGCCGGCGAAGGCGCCCAGGATCGGGCCCCAAACGACTTCGAGGACGGTCATGACCGCGCTCCAGTCGCGGATGAGCCAATGGTTGACCAGGCCGTAGACCGAGATGCCGAGGACGCCGCCCATGGCACAGGCCAGGACGGCCCGGGACGCGGCCCCGCCGGACTGAAGGGCCAGCGAAGCGAGGACGACAAAAGCCGTGATCACCAGGACCTGGGCGGCGAGGCCGCTCCCGTTATGGAGGGCGGGCTTGCCGTCGACGAGGGGGGCCACGCGTCGGATGCCGGCCGCGTAGACGCGGCCCCAGATGCCGAGATGCCACAGGGCATCCACGGCGCTGATGGCCGCGAACGAGGCCAGCCAAAGGAGGGCATATCTTAGCATCATCGTTCCTCTCGCCATTCAGAGCCTTGCCAAAGCCCGCCTATTATAGCAAAAAAAAGCCCCTCCGGTCGCGAGGGCGGACAGAGGGACCCCGGGATGGTATAATCGCTCTCCATGAAATACCGGGACTTCGGGAAGGTCGGAGTAAGGGTTTCGGCCCTCGGTTTCGGCTGCATGCGGCTGCCGACGCTCGACGGCGTCCCTCAGAGCGAGAAGATCGACGAGGCCGAGACCGTCCGCATGGTCCGGCACGCCATCGACGAGGGCGTGAACTATGTCGACACGGCCTACCCCTATCACAACGGCCGCAGCGAGGCCGTCGTCGGCCGGGCCCTGGGCGACGGCTATCGGGAGAAGGTCCTCCTCGCCACCAAGTCGCCGGTCTGGCAGATCGCCAAGCCAGCCGATTTTGACGCCTATCTCAACGAGCAGCTCGGCCGCCTCGAAACGGACCACATCGACGTTTACCTCCTCCACGCCCTAAACACGGAGCGCTGGGAAGGGATCGTCCTCAAGCACGGCCTCCTTGAACGGGCCGAGGCGGCGGTCCGCGACGGACGGATCGGCCACATCGGCTTCTCGTTCCACGACAAGGGCGAGGTCTTCAAGCGGATCGTTGACGCCTATGACGGCTGGAGCGTCTGCCAGATCCAATATAACTATATGGACACAGAGAACCAGGCCGGGACGGAAGGGTTGATGCATGCGGCGGCGAAGGGCCTCGGCATCGTGGTCATGGAGCCTCTTCTCGGCGGTCGCCTGGCCGTCCCGCCGCAGGCCGCCGCGGACGTCCTCCGCGCCTCCGGCAAAGGCTGGTCGCCGGCCGAGTGGGCCCTCCAGTGGGTCTGGGACCAAGCCGGGGTCGCGACCGCGCTCAGCGGGATGAAGGCCATGGACCAAGTTGAAGAGAACCTCCGGGCCGCGGCTCGGTCCGGCGCGGGCTTGCTCGGTCCGGCGGACCAGGCCGTCATCGATCATGCCGGCAAGATCCTGCGCGACCGCGCCCCCATCCCCTGCACCCAGTGCGGCTATTGCCGGCCCTGCCCGAGCGGCGTCAACATCCCCCGCTCGCTGGAGCTCTACAACGACGCCGTCATGTACGAGGACCTCGGGATCCCGCGAGCCATCTACACCCGTTTCGTGCCCGAGGGCGAGCGGGCCGCGGCCTGCACCCGGTGCCGGGAATGCGAGAGCAAGTGCCCTCAATCGATCGCCATCAGCGAATGTCTGGCCGAGGTGGACGCGGTCCTCGCCAAGGGCCAGCCGCCCCGAAGATCCTGATCCTCCCCGCCGCCGGCGCGTTCCCTCAGCGCGGGGCGCTGGGGATCCCGAGGGGAGCCGGGCTAGCCCTTCAGGAACTCCGGAGGCACCGCCTTGAGACGTACGATGTCCCGGACCCTCTCCCGGACGTCGAAGCCCGAGGCGCACATCACGCGGCACGCCTCGCATGACCCGCACGGGTCGCCGCTCAGCTCGACGATGTCAAGCGTCCTCCGGGCCTGGGCCGCGTTCCGGTAGCCGTAGGCATACATATAGCTGCGCATGAGCGTCGGGATGTCGAGGCCGGCCGGGCACTGGGGCTCGCATTGCCGGCACTGCCGGCAGTAAAGGCCGATCTCGGGCCGCATCGCCGCGAGCTCGAGGTCCTTCATCTCGTTCTCGGACATTTTCAGGTCTTTGATCATCTCGAGGTTCTTCCGCATCTCGGCGAGCGAGGTCATCCCGGAGATGATGCTCGAGATGTTCGGGTTCTGGAGGACCCACTTGAGGGCGGCGTCGCTGTTGAACGGCTGGGCCCCATTCTTGTCCCGGCCTCCGCCGGAGGTCGTCTTGAAGGCGAAAATGCCCACTCCGGCCTTGGCCGCGTAGGCCAGGGCCTCGTCCATCGCCGCCTTGTTCGGAACCTGGAAGTTGTACGAGGTCATCACGACGTCGTAGATCTTGGCGTCGGCGGCGGCCTTGACGGCGACATCGCAGCCGCCGTGGGTGGCGATCCCGGCGAAGCGGATCTTGCCCTGCTTCTTGAGCGTCGTCATGGCCTCGAGGACCGGGTCGAAGATGATGAACTCGCGCTTCTCGGCGAAGGGCAGGAAGAGCATGTCGACGTGATCGAGGCCGAACCTCTTCAGGCTGTCCTCGGCCGTCTTGACGTAAGCCTCGGCCTTCATGTCTTTGGGCAGGGTGCCGCCCCGGGTATTCGTTCCTTCGGCGGTCGCGGCCGTGCCGACGACGAACGAGTCGCGCGGCAGGTCCTTGAGCGCCTGGCCCACCAGCCGTTCGTTGTTGCCGTGGCCGTAGTAGGTGGCCGAGAAGAAGAACTTGATCCCGGAGTCGTAGCCTTGGCGGATGAACTCGACGGTGGGGGCCTCGGCCGTGCCCATACTGATGAGCGGTGTCGCGAGGCCGGTCTTTCCGAGCGGGCGGCTGGGGAGTGCGGGGATAGCGCCCGGCCCCGCGGAAGGAGCGGGGGACGCTGCTTGAAGCGAACGCTCGCTCAGGATCCTCGGGACGACGGCGGCGCCGCAGATCCCGGCCAGCCCCTTTTTCAGGAATTCACGACGGGGGTTCTTTGCCATGGAGTTCTCCTTTATCCCGACCTTCAGGGGCACGTTAGCAGAGGCCGGACGGACAAGTCAAACGGCCGGATAGGACCGTCGGGCTAGGCGGCCGGCATGAGATCGATCCGGTACTTGCAGCTCTTCTGGCCGCGACGGATGGAGGCCGTGACTCGGGCCCGGACAGGCACGCCGGCGACGGCCGAGAAAAGCGTTTCCGCGAAGCCCTCGGAGCAAGAACAGAGCACGCCCAGGTCCGCGGGGTGGTCCTTGGAGATCAGGGGGCAGACGCAGGCAGTCTTGTTCTCGTCGATCTGGATGACGCCGCGGTCCCGGTCGTACTCGATGACCCAGTCCCATTCCCGGCGCAGGTAGTCCAGGAACTTGTCTATCCGGCCGCGATAGCCGGCGGCCGTCGCGGCCATGTTCAGGTGCTCGAAATGGGCCATGGCCCCGCTTTTGAGGACACGCTTGGCTTGCGCTTCGTCAATCTCGGCCAGGGCCGGCAGCATGGCCGCGATCCATTTCTGGGGCATGGTGGCGG
>CAZIQR010000067.1:0-13879 GCA_964541055.1 uncultured Eubacteriales bacterium | reverse complement strand
CGGCGGCGACGGCGCCCAGGAACGGCAGCAGAGCCTTTGAGATCTCCCGGGAAGCGGCGCTCCAAAGATAGCTCGGCGTGTGGTCGACCGAGTAGTAGGTGATCCGGTCGCCGACGGTGAAGACCGGGGACTTGAAGCTCGTCGGCCGGGCGAAGGAGAAGCCCATGCCCTCGTCGCAGCTGATATCGACGATGATCGTCCCGGGCTTCAGCTTCGGGATGTCCTTGTCGGCGACATAGAGGACCGGCTTCCGCGTGTCCTGCAGGATGCCGTTGCAGATGACGTCGGCCGTCGCCAGCTCGTCGATGAGCGGCCGCTCGGCCCCTTCCGGGTCGCGGGCCATGAGCGTTCCGTCCGCGGCCTCGTAATAGTGGCCGTAATAGACGTCGGGGTTCTGGTCCCCCACCTGGTGCGGTTGCCGCCGGGTGAAGACGTGGATGTTGTTGAAACCCCGGCCGTGGAGGGCGTAGATGGCGCCCCGGCTGACTGAGCCGTGGCTCAGGATGACGACCTTCCGCCGCGGGCCGTAATGCCCGTCGATCCCGAGCAGGTGAAGGCAGTGCAGGATGGCGGCGTAGCCGGCCAGCTCGTTGTTCTTGTAGAAAACGTGCAGGGTCTTTTCGCCGGACGCGATCCAGAGATGCATGGCCTCCCAGGCGATGACCGTGATCCGCCGGGCGATGGCCGCCTCGGCGATGGCCTTCTGCTGGACCGCATGGGCCCAGCCGAAAAGGACCTGGCCCGGCCTCATCTTCTCCAGGTCCGCGGGCATGGGTTTGGGGAGCACCAGCAGATCGCAGCGGTCGAACAGGCTGTCGCGAGAGCCGACCATGGCCCCCTGGCCGCGCACCATAGCGTCGCCGTACCCGAAGTCCCGGCCGTAGCCGGCCTCGAACGTCATCGTCCGGCGGAGCGCCTCCGAGAAGCGCCCGAGGTGTTCGGGGAAGATCGGGACGCGCCGCTCGTCCTCTTTGCTCGATGTGCCGAAAACGCCGATGTTCATGGATCCCTCTTTCGCTGGGCCTGCCAAAACGAACATAGGCCAGCGCCGGGGCCGTGTCAAGGCGGCTGGGCGTGTTGACAACCCCGGGATCCGGTGGTAGGTTCAGTCCGCCGTGAGGATCGCCGCGAGAAATGTCCGGAGCGACGGGACCTCGGTCGAAGTCTCGGCCGCGATCGACGGCTTCCGGCTCTGGTACCGGGTCCCCGCTTCGGTCCGGGTCACCGAGTCGGCGGACCCGTTCGTAGCGGCGGCCCTGCTCCCGGCCATGCTCCGGGGCGAAGAGCTCGCCGTCGATCCGGAGCTCACCATCTCCCCGAAGCTCATCGAGAACCTGGCCAAGCTCCAGGAGATCCATCATAGCTGGAACCCGGTCCTGAAGATCGTCCCGATCCGGGCCGCGACCCGGCCGGCGGAGCCGCTCGCCACCGGCGCCCTGTCCTTCTTTTCGGGGGGCGTCGACAGCATGTACACCCTTCTCAAGAGGCGTGAGGAGCTGACCCATCTCGCGTTCATTCAGGGTTTCGATTTCTTCACGAATGCCGGCGCCGCCGGGCCGTTCGCGGCCGGCGACATCGCGGACCTCGCCCTCCTGGCCCTCCGGCTGGTCAAGCCGCGGGACGAAGTGTCCCGGCATGTAAGGGCCGTGCTTTCGCAGGACCTTCTGGCCAACATGTCCGCCGTGTTGGCGCCGGGCCGGGTCGCCGAGGGGCTCGAGACCCGCCTGGCGGGAGAGATCGAGGGGATCCTGAAAGGCGCGCCGCTTTGGGAGAGCCGCCGCTTCTCGGGCGTCGCGCTCCGGCCAGAGACCGGGGACCTTCTCGCCGCCGGGCCGGAAGGAGAGACGCTCTACCGGCTGAACCGCCTTCTTCTCGAGGACGCTTGGCCCCAGGAGATCGCGCGGCGGGACGACACCCCCTATCGGGTCGCGATCGACCGCAATACCCGGTTCGCCGCCGCCGCCGGCAAGACGCTCGTCCCGGTCTCGACGAACCATTATGCCTTCGGCTACCGCTACAACTTGAGCCGGAACCTGACCCAGGGGAGCGCCCTGGCCAGCGTGGCCCTGCTCCTCGGCTTCCCCCGCGCCTACATGCCGTCGGCGTATTCCTACAGCCAACTGTTCCCGCTCGGCCAGCATCCTCTGACAGACCCGCTCTATTCGAACGGATCCGTCGCAACCATCCATGACGGGGCCGAGGCCCGCCGTCTCGACAAACTCGTCCGCATCGCCCGGGACCCCGCCGCCCTGGCCAACCTCAGGGTCTGCTTCACCGACATGAACGAGAACTGCGGCCGGTGCGCGAAATGCTTGAGGACGATGATCCCGCTTGCCCGGCTCGGGGTCGCCGGGGCCCCCTTCCCTCCCCTGCCCCCGGCCCGGACGCTCCGCGCAATGCTCCACCCGGACGAGATCGAGAAGGCCTTCTTCATGGAAAACCTCGATCCGGCGCTGGGCTCGAAGGGCGGAGCGCTCGACCGGGCCCTCAGGGCCCGTCTGCGGCGCTATGACCGGCAGAAGCTCATTAAAAGCCTCGATCAGGTCCTGCTCGGCGGCTTCCTGAGAAGGCTCTATCTCCGCCGGGCCGCCCTCTCGGCCGGCATCCGGCGTATCGGCACGACGCCGCCGCCGGCCTGATCCCGGCCGCGCCGGCTAAGGAGCCGGAGCGGTCTTGCGGGCGATGACGAGGCACATCGGCGAAAAACGCGGCGAAGACCACTTGAGCCAGCGGGGGATCCGGCCTAAAAGGTACCAGACGCCAAGGAGCCAAGCCCGGCCGCGGCGGACGTCCCGGTCGCGCGGCGCGAGCCATGTCCCCATCCGGCCGGCATAGGCCGCGCAGACGATCTCGGCTCCGGGGAATCCGCGCAGGGCCCGGACGATGGGCTCCGTCCCCATGATCCGCAGATTGTGCGTCCGCAGGGTCGCGGCGAGCGGCCCGGGCTTGAGGATCAGGCGCCGGAGCGCGAGCTGCAGGGCCCCGAACGCCGGGGAGCCGATAACGAGGAACCCGCCGTCCGCGACCAGGTCCCAATGGCGGCGGATCACGTCTTCGGGTTCGGTAAAATGCTCGACGAAACCGAAGGACATCACGACATTGAACCGGCGCGGCGTCTCGTAGGACAGGAAATCGGCCTCGATGACCTCGAGATCGGGAACGCCGAAACGGGCGAAGGCCGCGGGCATCTGCCGGACCGCGGGAAGGTAATCCAGCGCGACCGGATGATAGCCGCGGCTCAAGGCGACCGCCAGGAGCTGGGCGCCGGGACAGGCCCCGACCTCGAGAACGGACCAGGTCCGGTCCTTGGGCAGGCAACGGTCCAGGAGCTCCGGGAAGTCCGAGGACGGCCGTTCGAGCGGCCGCCCTTCGATCTCCCGCTGCCAATCGTCATGGGAGGTCAGATAGGGGGATCCCGCCGGGTTCGCGTCGTTTCTCGGATCGGGCATTGCCTATCGAACTCCGTTCACCCCGCCGGGATTCCCATGATAGGCCGCGGCCGTTCGGGCTGTCAACCCATCGGAGACCGTTTTGGCCGCCGCGGCCGCGGCTCCCGCGGGCCCGCTCCGAGCGAGGGGCCGATCTGTGATAGAATGGCCCCGCCGTGTACGAGCACCGGAACGAGCCGATTCTCCCCTTCCGCCCCTTCCTCCGCCGCCAGGTCCGTCACATCCTCCTCGGGCTGGCCATCATCGCCGTCTCGCTCGGCCTGGGGCTCGCGGGCTATCACGTCTTCGAAAAGCTGCCGTGGCTCGATGCCCTGGTCAACGCTTCGATGATCCTCGGCGGGATGGGCCCCGTCGATCCCATCCGGACCGCCGCGGGCAAGATCTTCGCCTCGTTCTACGCGCTTTACTCGGGCGTCATTTTTCTCGTCGTCGTCGGGATCATGATGGCCCCCGGCATCCACCGGGCGCTTCACCGGCTTCACCTCGGCGAGACCCGGTCCCGTTCCTGAAGACGGCTCGTCCATCACCTTGCGCCAGACGGGAGGACATTATGACACGAAGCGCCGCGTCCCTTTTCGCCGTCATCGCCTTCGCGGCCGCCGCGCACGCGGCCGAGATCCACGTGGCCGTCGCCGGCAAGGACTCGAACCCGGGGACCCGGAACGCTCCCCTGCGGACCATCCAGCGGGCCGCCGACTTGGCCAAGCCCGGCGACGTCGTCACCGTGCACGCCGGGGTCTACCGGGAACGGGTCGACCCGCCCCGCGGCGGCACGTCGGACTCGATGAGGATCACCTACCAGGCGGCGCCCGGGGAGACGGTCGAGATCAAGGGCTCCGAGGCGGTCAAGGACTGGGTCCAGGTCCGGGAGGGGGCCTGGAAGGCCGTTCTGCCGAACGCCTTCTTCGGCGCCTACAATCCGTTCGCCGACCTCATCCACGGCGATTGGTTCGACGCCAAGGGCCGGGCCCATCACACCGGGGCCGTCTATCTCGACGGCGAGTGGCTGACCGAGGCGGCCCGGCTCGACGACGTCCTCAAGCCGGCCGGTCCCGCGCCGCTCTGGTTCGCCGAGGCCGGCCCCGCCACGACGACGGTCTGGGCCCAGTTCGGGGCGATCGATCCCGCCTCCCATCTGATCGAGGTCAACGTCCGCCCGACCGTCTTCTTTCCGGAAAAGACCGGCGTCGACTTCATCACCGTGCGCGGCTTCGTCCTGGGGCAGGCGGCCACGAACTGGGCGCCGCCGACGGCCGGCCAGGCCGGCCTCATCGGGCCTCACTGGAGCCGGGGCTGGACGATCGAGAAGAACATCATCAGCCACTCGGTCTGCTCGGGCGTCTCGCTCGGCAAGTACGGCGACGCCACCGACAACACCTCGGCCAACACGGCGGAAGGCTACGTTCTGACCATCGGCCGGGCCCTGGCCAACGGCTGGCACAAGGGCAGGGTCGGCGGCCATGTCGTCCGCGACAACGTCATCAGCCACTGCGAGCAGGCCGGCATCGTCGGCAGCCTGGGCGCGGCCTTCAGCGTCGTCACCGGCAACACCATCCACGATATCCACGTCCGCCAGCTCTTCGGTGGCGCCGAGATGGCCGGCATCAAGCTCCACGGCGCGGTCGATGTCGTCATCGGCGGCAACCACATCTACCGGACGGTCCGGGGCGTCTGGCTCGATTGGATGGCCCAGGGCACGCGCGTCACCGGGAACCTGTTCCATGACAACATGACCGAAGACCTGTTCGTCGAGGTCGACCACGGGCCGTTCCTGGTCGACAACAACATCTTCCTCTCGCCGCGGACGTTGCTCTCCGTGTCGCAGGGCGGGGCCTACGTTCACAACCTGATCGCGGGGGCCCTCGTCAGCGTCCCCTTCGACGGCCGCCAGACGCCATTCCACAAGGCCCACTCGACGGACCTGGCCGGGATGCACGACAATCCCTTCGGCGACGACAAGTGGTTCAACAACATCTTCGCCGGGCCAGGCGACCTGAGCTTCTACGACAAGGCCCCGCTCGCCGTGAAGATGGAGGGCAATGTCTTCCTCAAGGGCGCCAAGCCTTCGAAGCGCGAGGCCGCGCCGGCCGTGAAGGCCGCCTTCGATCCGGGGGTGAAGCTCGTCGAGAGCGGCGGCGCGTTCGAGCTCGAGTTCGCCCTCGACGACGTTATCGGGAGCCTCGCGCGCCGGCTGGTGACGGCCGAGGTCCTGGGCAAGGCCGTCATCCCGGGCCTGCCTTACGAGCAGGCCGACGGCTCGCCGGTGCGGATCGAAACGGATTATCTCGGCAGGGCCAGGAACGCCGCCAACCCCACGCCCGGCCCGTTCGAGGCGCCCGGGCCCGGACGGATCCGCCTGAAAGTGGGCCCCGAAACGAGGGTCAGTCCCGTCCGGTGATCTTGAACACGACCGCTTCGCGGCCGGCCAGCGAACGCCGCAGGTTCTCGGGGACCGTCATCCGCGCCGCGCCGGCGTTCGGCCGGAAGCCGATCCCAGTCCCCGTCGAGAGCTCCGTGACCTTGAGCCCCCGCTTGAACGAGGTCTTGAGATCAAGCCGGTCCGGCAGCATCGCCTCGCCGTCGCCGGTCAGATAGACGGCATAGACGGTGTTGCCGCCCCTGGCCGTGTAAGCCAGCGGCCCTTCCTGGAACGGCGCGACCGGCCGGGTGCCGTAGATGGCCTCCCCGTTAGCGGCGAGCCAGCGCCCCATCTTCTCGAAGCGATCGAAGACGGCCGGCTCGAACTCGCCTTTCCCGTTGGGCCCGACCCCGAGGAGGAGGTTGCCGCCCTTGGCCACGATCCGGACGAGCAGATGGACGAGCTCGCGGCTCGATTTGTATTGGTCGTTCGGGACCCAGCCCCAGGCGTTGCCCATGGTGATGCAGCTTTCCCAGGGAACCGGGAGCGGACGGTCCGGGGTCTTCTGCTCCGGCGTGAGGTAATTCTCGAATTCGCCCTGGACCCAGCGGTCGACGACGAGCATCCCCGGGTTCGCCTTCCGGGCCCGCTCGGCGATGGCCTTCATGTCGATATCGAGGTCGTGGGGATACTTGCAGAACTCGGCGACCTTCGGCGTCACCGCCGATTTCGGCATGACCCAGCAGCCGTCGAGCCAGAGGATGTCGACCGTGCCGTAGTTCTCGGTGATCTCGGCGATCTGGTTATGGGTGTATTCGACGAACTTGCGCCAGCGGTCGGGGTGCTGGGTGATGTCGTAGTTCGGGTTCCGGTCCTTGGGCGGGTAGGCCGGCCACCAGAAATAGGGCGAGGTCCAGTCGGGCTTGGAGAAATAGGCCCCGACGGCGAGCCCGGCCTTGCGGCAGGCGTCGAAGACCTCTCGGGTGACGTCCGACCTCGGGTTCGAGGAGAAGGGACAGCCGGGATCGGTCACCTTGAAGTCGGTGTATCGGGTGTCGAAGAGGCAGAAGCCGTCGTGGTGTTTGGCGCTATAGATGACATACTTGGCCCCGGAGTTCTTGAAGCCGGCGGCCCACTTGGCCGGATCGAAATTCACGGGGTTGAAGCGGGCCTTCGTGCCGCGGTAGTTCGCGGCGTACTGGCAATAATCGTCGAAGCCGGGACGGGTGACCCAGTCCTCGGGGCAGAGGCCCCACGACTCGACCGTGCCGAGCACCGAGTAGAGCCCCATGTGGATGAGGAGCCCGAATTTGTATCCCTGCCAACGCTCGAGACCGGCCCGGACGGCCGGCTCCTTGGGCCAGACGTAGGTCGTCTCATCTGTCTGGCCCAGGACCGGCCGGGCCGCGAGGAGGAGGGCGGAAACGATGACCAGTCCCACGGATGTCGTCTTCATCGCGTGTCCTTTCGGCCCGCCCGTTCGGCGCGGGCTCGGGCCCTCATGATAGGCCGGGCCGGGAAAGGCGTCAACCGACAAAATATCCTAGAGAGAGTGCTTTTTGAATTGATTTGGCCCGCCAAAAGTGGGATATGTGGAGCATGAGCGAACACAAGCCAGCGGACCCCTCTCGGCTTCTCGACCGCCTGGACATCCGCCTGCCCCTGATCGGCTTCTATGACGCACCCGAACCGGCCCTGTTCGGGCCGCTGGTCGAGCCCGGACCGGGGCAGTGCGTGTTTTGCGCCTACAGGGACTGGTTGGCTGGAAAAACGCTCCATCTGACCAGAGACCGCTACGGCTGCGGCGGCGCGGCCAACTCGCTCTTCGGCCTCCAAACGCGGCCCAAGGACGAGTTCATCAAGTTCCTGGCCGACGACGAGGGTCTCAAGGCCTCGCGCGCCCTGATGGAGAAATGGCTCGAGGTCCGCAAGACCTATCGCGCCGAGAACGGGCATATCTTCATCGGGCCCCTCCGCGAGAGCGCCTGGCCATTTGCCAAGACCGTGACTTTTCTCGTCAACCCCGACCAGCTCGCCGCCCTCGCCGTCGGCGCCCAATACCGGGCCGCGCCCGAGGACCCGCCGCCGGTCATCGCCCCCTTCGGCTCGGGCTGTTCTCAACTCGTGCCCTTCGCCGATCTGGCCCTCGGCCAGGCCTCGATCGGCTCGACCGACATCGCCATGCGCGAGCATGTCCCGCCGAACATCATGGCCTTCGTCGTGACCCGGAAAATGTTCGAGTCGCTCTGCGCCCTGGACGAGCGGAGCTTCCTCGACAAGCCGTTCCTCGAGCGCCTCAAGAAGGCCCGGGGCGGCAGGCTTTAGCCGCCATGAAACGGCTTGCGGTCCTTCTGCTGGCCGGCCTGGCCGCCGCCCCACTGGCCGCCCAACAGGTTGCGATGACCGGCGAGGGCCGCCGCGAATACCCGTTCATCCTCAGGGACGACCCGGCCCGGCTCTTCACCATGCGCCAGATCGACCAGGACTATCTCAGCGGCTACCGGCTCTTCGCCGGGCTGGTCAGCCGGAACACGAAGCCGGTCATCGGCTCTATCATCCAGGGCCTGTTCGACTACGGGTTCTTCAAAACCTTGACCCACGAAGAAGCCCACCGCGCGATCCTCGTCGGCGAGGACATCGGCACCGTCTCCCACGTCTTCCCGTTCGAGAAGCGGACGGGCTACGTCGACGGCGTCACCGATGCCACCCTGGAGAACCTGCGCGACACGAAGCTCCCGACCTTCATCCGGCTCCACACGGCCGGGCTCGAGTCGGACTACATGCTGGCGGCACGGGAAGAGGCGCTGATGTCTTTTGGGGATGAAAGCCCCCGGAACCTCATCGTCGAATACCTTTTGCGCAAGGTCTCGCTCGTCCGCTACCTCACCGAGGGCCTGTTCCATCACGACACCGACGGCCCTGAGGAGGCGAACGAGCTCGAGCGGGACATCGTCGGCAACGACGTCTACGGCGCGATCCGCCACCTTTTCCGGCCGACGATGCCCTACATGCGCTACACCCGCCTGGCCGACCTGACGGACCCGGAGCGGAGCTATCTGAGGCGCGTCGAATGGCGGGCGTTCCTGAATTTCGTCAATCCCAACGTCATCGGCATGACCGGCTTCCGCCTCTCGGGGGACCTGCGCGTCAATGTCGGGTTGGGGCATTGCCTGGGCCCGTTCGGCGATTTCGTCGACGAGAAACTCTGGCTGGCCTATCGCCGGGCCGTGAAGGTGACCGCCTATCTGCGCGAGTTCGAGAACCTCGACCGCTGGTTCCTCGGCGCCGGCCTCGGGATCGCGGATTATCCCGTGATCGGCAGGGTCCTGGTCTCGGCCATGGTCCATTATTGGAACCAGCCGGTCGATCTCAGCTTCACCGAACGGTCCGGCCGGGCGGGCGGGGCGATCGACCTCACCGGCCGCTACCGATTCCCGCTTCGTTCCGGCGGCCGGGTCGACGACCTATCCCTCGACCTGGGCTTGATCTGGAAGACCGCCGGTTTCCTCCCCGAGGAGCTGGCCATGGGCCGGCACTTCGGCCTCCGCTGCGGCCTGACCCTGGGCTTCCGCGGGCGCTGACGCGGCGCGAAGAGCTTCGGCCCGGGCCGGCCTGAGCCCCGGCCCCCAGCCGGCGGCCAGGGCGGCGGCGCTCGCTTTTCCCAGGAAATCCCGGCGCGTGAAGGAACTCATGACTTTTTGACGAGGACGCAGACGAAACCAAAAGCCGTCTCGTTGCGTCTTATAAGGAAAGGTTGAATTTTGTTCCGAGGAGGAATCCGTGCCTAAGTCCCGCCGTCCGCTCCTGAGATCGATCGCCCTGTCCGTTCTTCTTCCCCTAATCGCGGCCGCGGCCCTGCCGCTCGCCGCCCAGGACCACCCGCTCTGGCTCCGGTACCCCGCCGTCTCCCCGGACGGCTCGGCCATCGCCTTCTGCTACAAGGGCGACATCTACAGGGTCCCGGCCGCGGGAGGCCAGGCCGTCCCGCTGACGATCGGCGAAGCCTACGATTATTCTCCCGTTTGGAGTCACGACGGGAAATGGCTCGCGTTCGCCTCGGACCGCTACGGCAATTTCGACGTCTTCCTCATGCCCGCCGGCGGCGGCGAGGCCAAGCGCTTGACGACCCATTCGGCGGCTGATATCCCCAGCAGCTTCACCGCCGACGACAAGGCCATCCTTTTCAGCTCGTCCAGGCAGGACACGGCGGCCAACGTCCAGTTCCCGATGGGGACCTTCCCCGAGCTCTACAGCATCCCGGTCGCGGGCGGCGAGGCCTCGCTCGTCCTCACCCAGCCGGCCATCCGGGCCGTCGTCGACCGGACCGGCGGCAAGATCCTCTATTACGACCAGAAGGGCTACGAGAGCGAGTGGCGCAAGCACCACACCTCGGCCATCACCCGCGACATCTGGGTCTACGACGTGAAGGCCCAAAAGAACACCCAGGTGACGACCTTCAAAGGCGAGGACCGCGATCCGGTCTTCGACGCGAACGGCGACGACTTCTACTACCTGAGCGAGCAGAACGGCTCGTTCAATGTCTATAAGAGCTCGCTCAGCAAGCCGTCGGTCTCGACGCCGGTGACCGCCTTCGCCAAGAACCCGGTCCGCTTCCTGAGCCGGGCCGATAGCGGCCTGCTCTGCTTCGGCTACGACGGCGAGATCTACACCAAGTCCGGCGCGGCCGAGCCCAAGCGCGTCGAGATCCGCGTCGCCGAGGACGGCCGCCAGGTGCTCGAGCGCACGGTGCCCGTCGGCGGCGGCATCACCGAGATGCGGCTCTCCCCGAACGGCAAGGAGGCCGCCTATGTCTTCCGCGGCGAGGTCTTCGTCGGCAGCCTCGACGGCGGCCCGGCCAAGCGCATCACCAACACGCCGGGCCAGGAGCGCAGCGTCAGCTTCAGCCCCGACGGCCGCTCGGTCGTCTACGCGGCCGAGCGCGACAACAACTGGAACGTCTACACGACGTCGATCGTCCGCAAGGAAGAGCCCTACTTCTACGCCTCGACCGTCCTCAAGGAAGAGCCGGTCATCGCCACGGCGGCCGAGGAATTCCAGCCGGAATTCTCGCCGGACGGCAAGGAGGTCGCCTATCTCGAGAACCGTGTCGTCCTCAAGGTCGTCAACCTGGCTTCGAAGGAGAGCCGGAAGATCCTGCCCGCCGAATACAACTATTCCTATTCCGACGGCGACCAGTCCTACCGATGGAGCCCCGACGGCAAGTGGTTCCTGGTCCAGTTCGCCTTCACCCGCATCTTCACCCCGCAGATCGGCCTCGTCTCGAGCGACGGCAAGGGCCAGGTCGTCGACCTGACCAAGAACGGCTTCGGCGCCTTCCTCCCGCGCTGGGCCATGGACGGGACGATGATGGTCTACGCCTGCACGCGGGAGGGGGCGGTCAACACCGATGGCAGCTCGGTCGAGGTGGACGTTTACGGCAGCTTCTTCACCCGGGCCGCCTTCGACCGGTTCCGCCTGTCCAAGGAGGAGTTCGCCCTGCTCAAGGAACAGGAGGACAAGGCCAAGGAGGAGAAGGACAAGGCCGATAAGGACAAGCCCAAGGACAAGGCCGCCGCGGTCAAGCCCGAGGAGCCGAAGAAGGACCTCGTCTTCGAGCTCGACGGCATCGAGCGCCGCAAGGTCCGGCTGACCATCCATTCGGCCGACATCGCCGACATGGCCCTGGCCAAGAACGGCGAGAAACTCTTTTATCTCGCCCGCTTCGAGAAGGGCTACGACCTCTGGATGACCGAGACCCGGACCCATGACACACGCCTCCTGGCCAAGCTCGGGGCCAACCAGGCCGGCATGGAGATGACGGCCGACGGCAAGTCGCTCTTCGTCGGCGTCGACGGCCGGCTGCTCAAGATCGATCCCGAGAGCGGCAAGTCCGAGCCGGTGGCGATCGGCGGCGAGATGGTCCTCGACCAGACCTCCGAGAAGGCCTACATGTTCGACCACATGTGGCGCCAGATGAAGCAGAAGCTCCTCGTCGCCGACCTTTACGGTGCCGATTGGGAGTCCTATTTCGGCGTCTACAGGAAGTTCCTGCCCTTCATCAATAACAACTATGACTACGCCGAGATGGTGAGCGAGCTCCTCGGCGAGATGAACGTCTCGCACACGGGCTGCTACTACTCGCCGCAGCGGCAGCCCGGCGCCGACGCCACGGCCTCGCTGGGCCTGTTCATGGACTATGGCTTCGCCGGGCCGGGGATCAAGGTGGCCGAGGTCCTGGCCGGCGGCCCCCTGGACAAGGCCGGGCTCAAGGTCCGGGCCGGCCACGTCATCGAGAAGATCGACGGCCAGACGCTGGACCGGACGGTCGACCACTACAGGCTCCTCAACCGCAAGGCCGGCCAGCTGACCCTTCTCTCCGTCCTCGATCCGGCCACCGGGAATCGTTGGGAGGAGACGGTCAAGCCCGTCTCGGGCGGCGAGGAAGGGATGCTGCTCTACCAGCGCTGGGTCCGCAACCGGCGGGCCGAGGTCGACCGGCTCTCCGGCGGGAAGCTCGGCTACGTCCACGTCCGGAGCATGAACGACTCGAGCTACCGGGTCGTCATCGAGGAGGTCTTCGGCCTCGGCCCCGACAAGGAGGCCCTGATCGTCGACACGCGCTTCAACGGCGGCGGCAATCTCCACGACACCCTGGCCGACTTCCTGAGCGGCAAAAAGGTCTTCGACATCGTCCCCCGCGGGCAGGTCGTCGGGGTCGAGCCCTACAACAAGTGGGTCCGGCCGTCCCTCGTCCTGATGGGCGAATGCAACTACTCGGACGCCCACCTCTTCCCGGTCGAGTACAAGGTCCGCGGCCTCGGTCCGACGCTGGGCATGCCGGTCCCCGGCACGGGCACGTTCGTCTGGTGGGAATCGCAGATCGATCCGACCCTGCGCTTCGGCATCCCGCAGGGCGGCTGGCGTACGCCCGACGGCAAGCTCTGCGAGAACAACCAGCTCGAGCCCGACATCTTGGTCAAGAACGACCCGGACGTCATGTCGGCCGGCCGCGACCAGCAGATCGAGGCGGCGGTCAAGGAGCTGATGAAGAAGAAATAGGCGCCCGCCTCACTGCCTGCCCAGGACGCCGATCCCGACCATGGTCGCGCTCAGGTCGGCGACGACGAGGGCATTGTCGCTCACCTGGTAGTAGACAACCGTATGGCTGGTCGCGTTGGCGTTGAAGGCGCCCGTGAAGCGGCCGGGATGGCCGGCGTCGTTCGCGAAGCTCCCCGAGAACGCGAGGCCGGCCGCGGTCAGGCCGCTGTCGTTGACGTCGACCGTTCCGTTCAGGGTCCCGCCTGCGGCGACGGCCTGGCCGATCCAGTTCGACTCGGCCGCGGAGGTCGCGTACTGCAGGTTGACGGCGTAATTCCCTTCGAAGGTCCCGGCGGACTGGGGGACGATCGAGCCGGAGGCAAAGGCCCCTGCGTCGTAATCCATGACCAGGGCCCCACCGCCCCCGCCCGGGATCGTCGGGTCCATCAGGTTCACGTCCGGCGAGACCATGAAGAACAGGAGGGAGGAGACGGCCGCCGCCTGATCGACGGCGCGCGGCAGGGTCAGCGTGCCGGCGCCGTTCGCGGCGACCGTGTAGCGGTTCGTGCCGACGATCGACGCGAAAGTGACCACCCCGGCGTCGTTGACGTCGGCGACGCCGCCCGTGAACGCGCCGGACCCGTCCGCGAGGAATTGCCCCGCCAAGGCCAACGGACCGTAGGACGTCGCCCCGGCCTCGCTGAGGACAAAGCTTCCGGCGAGCGAGGCGTTCGTGAACGTTCCGGCCGCGCCCGCCGGGCCCTGTCCGGCCATGAGGCCGCCGGCCGTGACGTAGGGGAAGTCGTTCTCGATGAGGCGCAGGACCTGCCCCTGGACGGCGTAATAGACGAAGTTGGCGCTGACGCTGAGGGCCAGCGTCCCGCGGCCGAAGCCGTCGGGCGCCGTGACCGTCCCGGTGGTCGCCGAGGAGAATGTGCTGCCGCCGTCGTTGACGTAGTAGGTGCCGCCCGTGACGGTCCCGGCCGCGGCGTCCATCGTCAGGACGCCGCCGTGGACGAGGGGCACCTGGCTG
>CAZIQR010000066.1:0-13918 GCA_964541055.1 uncultured Eubacteriales bacterium | reverse complement strand
GAGGAAGATGCTCCGCCTTGGCCTCGATCAAGGCCACGGCGACGGGTTGGCTGTCAAGCGTGACTTTGACGCGAAGAATATAATCCACGCGGCCGCGCGGCCGTCGGCGGGGGCCGCCTTCCCCGATCTCGATGGCCCCGGCGGTTTCCTCACGGCGGATTAGGTCTTCGGTCCAGCCCCGTTTATGGATGGCCGGATCGATAAGCTTAGCCCGAGTATCCGCTTCGCTCAGCATGGCCCCACGCCCAACAAATAAGACTGTTTAGTAACACAGGGCCGGCGGAAGGGTCAAGCCGCAATAGCGCCGAGCCGGCGGCCGACTTTCTGGAACTTGTCGAGGGCGAAGGCGATCTGGTCCGGCGTGTGGGCGGCGCTGATCTGGACGCGGATGCGGGACTTGCCGACCGGCACGACCGGGTAGCTGAAGCCGATGACGTAGATGCCTTCCTCGAGCAGGGCGTTGGCGAAGTCCCGGGCCAGGCGCGCGTCGTCGGGCAGGTGGCCGAAGAGGACCGGCACGATGGGGTGGATGCCCGGCACGATGCGGAAGCCGGCCGCCTCCATGCCCTGCCGGAAGAGCCGGGTGTTCGTCATCAACCGGTCGCGGAGCTCGCCCGACTCGCCGAGGATCTTGAGGACCTCGACCGTGGCCCCGGTGATGGCCGGCGAGAGCGAGTTCGAGAAGAGATAGGGCCGGGAGCGCTGGCGCAGGAGCTCGATGATCTCTCGGCGGCCGGCGACGCAGCCGCCGGAAGCCCCGCCGAGGGCCTTGCCGAACGTCGTCACGATCATGTCCACGCGATCCATGCAGCCGCAGTGCTCGTGCGTGCCGCGGCCGCTCCCGCCGATGAAGCCGGTGGCGTGGGAATCGTCGACGAGGACGAGGGCCTCGTAGCGGTCGGCCAGGTCACAGATCTTGTCGACCTGGGCGATGATGCCGTCCATCGAAAAGACGCCGTCGGTGACGATGAGCTTGAACTTGGCCTCGCGGGCCTCGATGAGCTGGTCCTCGAGGTCGGCCATGTCGTTGTTGCGGTAGACGAAGCGCTTGGCCTTGGCCAGGCGGACGCCGTCGATGATCGAGGCGTGGTTGAGCTCGTCCGAGACGATGGCGCAGGTCTCGTCGAGGAGCGGCTCGAAGACGCCTCCGTTGGCGTCGAAGGCCGAGGAATAGAGGACGGCGTCGTCCATGCCCAGGAACTCGGCCAGGCGGCGCTCGAGCTCCCGGTGGACCTCCTGCGTGCCGCAGATGAAGCGGACCGAGGCCATCCCGAAGCCCCAGCGGAAAAAGGCATAGTTCGCGGCGGCCATAACCCGCGGCTCGTTGCAAAGGCCGAGGTAGTTGTTGGCGCAAAAATTGAGGACCTTGGCCCCCGACTCCGTGCGGATCTCGACGCCCTGCGGAGTCGTGAGGACGCGCTCGGTCTTGTAGAGGCCGCGCTCGCGGATCGACCGGAGCTGGCCGTTAAGGTGGTCTTTGAATCGTCCGTACATGGTCATCGTCCTTTGCCGAAAGAAAGCCGGGGATATTATAGGGGGCGGGCCGGCAAAAGCAAGGACCGGCGGGCTTGTTTCCGCGGCGGACCTGACGGAGAATAGCCCGGACGAGCGGGCAAATGACCAAGCGGCGGGCTTTCGGGCTCCTGGCCTTGACGGAACTCCTGGCCATGTCCGTCTGGTTCTCGGCCTCGGCCGTCGTCCCCGCGCTGCGCGAGGCCTGGGGCCTCACGGCGAACGCCCAGGCCTGGCTGACGATGTCGGTGCAGCTGGGGTTCGTCGCCGGAACGCTCCTCTCGGCGGTCCTGAACCTGGCCGACCGGCTCCCCGCGCGTTGGCTTTTCTCCGTCTCGTCCGTCGCCGCCGGCGCGGCGACGCTGGCGGTCGCGGCCTTCGCGGGCGGCCTGACAGCGGCCCTGGTCCTCCGCTTCATCGCCGGGGCCTGCCTGGCCGGCGTCTATCCGGTCGGCATGAAGATCATGGCCACATGGACCCGGGAGGACCGCGGTTTCGGCGTCGGGCTTCTCGTCGGCGCCCTGACCCTGGGCTCGGCCCTCCCCCACCTGCTCAAGGCCTTCGGCGGCTCATCGGACTGGCGGCCCGTTCTCGCCGGGAGCGGCGGCTTGGCCGTCCTGGGCGGGATCGTCGCGGCCGCGTTCCTGGCCGAGGGCCCTTACCGGACCGCGGCCCCGAAATTCAACTGGAGATTCGCCGCCACGGTCTGGCGCGACCGGCCCGTCTCCTTGGCCAACCTCGGCTACTTCGGCCACATGTGGGAGCTTTACGCGGCCTGGACCTGGGTCCCGGTCTTCCTGCTCGCATCGTTCCGCCGGGCGGGCGCGGGCGACCGCTGGGCCGCTCTCGCCGGGTTCGCCTTTATCGGCGTGGGCAGCGCCGGGAGCCTCGTCGCGGGCCGGCTGGCCGACCGCATCGGCCGCACGGCCGTGACCTCGGCGGCCATGGCCGTAAGCGGGGCCTGCGCGTTCGTGACGGGCCTGGCCTTCGGCGGGCCGCCTTGGCTCGTGACCGCGATCGTTCTCGTCTGGGGCTTTGCCGTCGTCGCCGACTCGGCCCAGTTCTCGGCCGGGGTGAGCGAGCTCGCCCCGCCCGAACGGACCGGCACCGTCCTGACGCTTCAGACAAGCCTCGGCTTTCTGTTGACGATCGTGACCATCCGTCTTGTCCCGGCGCTCGAGCGTCGGCTTTCGTGGCGGTGGGCTTTCGTGGCCCTGGCCCTCGGGCCCGCGGCCGGCATCGCCGCCATGCTCCGTCTGAGGCGCCGTCCGGAATCGGCGCGGATGGCGTCGGGCCGGCGTTAGGTCCTGTGGACCACGGTCGTTGAGGCCTGGGCCGTGGGCATGATCACGACCTCGCTGACGTTGACGTGCGGCGGCCTCGTGGCGCACCAGACGATGGCCTCGGCGATATCAGCCGCCTTGAGCGGTATAAATCCCTTGTAGACTTTTTCGGCGCGCTCCTGGTCGCCGTGGAAGCGGACGAGGGAAAACTCCGTTTCGACCATGCCGGGGGCGACCTCGCTGATGCGGACAGGCGTGCCGTTGAGATCGAGCCTCAGGATCTTCGAGATGGCCTTGACCGCGAACTTTGTCGCGCAATAGACGCTCCCTCCCGGATAGACCTCGCGCCCGGCGATCGAGCCGAGGTTGATGACGTGACCGCGGCCGCGCTCGATCATGCCCGGCAGGACCGCCCGCGTGACATAGAGGAGGCCTTTGACGTTGGCGTCGATCATCTCCTCCCAATCGCCGACGAGGCCGCCCGGCAGCTTGTCGAGGCCGCGGCTCAAGCCGGCGTTGTTGACGAGGATCTCGATGGCCTTCCAGTCCTCGGGCAGGGCGGCGACGGCCTTGTCGACGGCGGCCTGGTCACGGACGTCCAGAGGGAAGAAATGGGCGGCGCTCTTGTGATCGCGCTCGATCGCCCGGGCCAGCTCCTTGAGCCGGTCCGTGCGGCGGGCGCACATCAGGACCTTCGCGCCTTCCGCGGCGAAGGCCTTGACGGCGGCCTCGCCGATCCCGGCGCTCGCGCCCGTCACAAAAACGATCTTATTTTTGAGGGAAAGCATCGTTAGACTCCTTGAAGAAACTCAGCATAGGCACGCCCCTCCGCCAAGTCAAGCCGTAATTCGGGGACACAATACTATTTTCCGAATTTCGCGGCGGTGGCGGAAATCGGAAAATAGCATTGTGTCCCGGATTTTGTGCTATATAGGGGGCATGGCAACGACGCTCAAGAAATGGGTGATCGCGGGGCGGCCGTGGTCCTTTCCGGCTTCGACCATGCCGGTCGCCTTCGGCACGGCGCTGGCCGTCGTCGCCGGCGGGGCCCGCTTCGCCCCGCTGCGGTTCCTGTGGGCTCTGGCCACCATGGTCGTCCTTCACGCCGCGGCCAATATGCTCAGCGACGTCTACGATTTCCGGAACGGGCTCGACAGGGACGTGACCCCGGTGAGCGGCGCGATCGTCCGCGGCTGGCTCACGGACCGCCGGGTCTTCCGCGGGGCGGCCGTCCTCTTCGTCCTCGGCGCGGTCTCGGGCCTGGGCCTCGCCGCGGCTTCCGGACCGGCGCTCTATGCGATCGGCGGGACCGGGCTCTTTGTCGGCGTCTTCTACAGGCTTCTCAAGGCCCACGCCCTCGGCGACTTCGCCGTCTTCCTCGACTTCGGCCTGCTCGGCGCGGCCGGCGCCTGGGTCGTTCAAACGCGGACCTTCTCCTGGCTGCCGGTCATCTGGACGGTCCCGATGGCCATGCTCGTCATCGCCATCCTGCACGCCAACAACTGGCGCGACATCGCCTCCGACGGCGAACGGAAGGTGATGACCGTGGCCGGCCATCTCGGCGATCGGGGGGCCCTCGCCTACTATGGGGTCATGATCTTCGGGCCTTTTGCGATCGATCTGGCCTTGATCCTCATCCCTCGCCTCGCCGGCGGGCCGCTCCGCCCGATGCCCCTGACCTTCGCTCTGGTCTTCCTGGCCCTCCCGAACGCCCTGCGGCTCTGGGGCCGGGCCCTCCGCAGGGCGGCGCCCCGCCGCCCGATGGACTTCATCGTCCTCGACGGCGCGACGGCCAACCACAACCTCGTCTTCGGCCTGCTGAGCACGGCGGCCGTCCTCCTTGAAGGATTCCTGAGGTGGGGGTGAGCGGCGCCGGATCGAGACCCAAGCGGCAGCTCGTCGGGGCCGCCGGCGCCCTGGCGGCTTTTTTGTTCATCGCCCTGTTCCGGCTCAGGCATCTTGGCCCGCTCGATTTCTGGGCCTGGCTAGCCCTCAACATCGTCCTCGTCGGCTCGGCCGCCTTTCTCATCGACGGCGGTTACGCGGGGAGGCTTCGACGGGACGCCTCTTCGGGCTTTCTTCGCAAGCTCGGCCTGGGCATCGGCTCGGCCTTGATCCTCTATGCCGTCTTCGCCGCCGGCCGGGCCCTGGCCTTGAAGATCTTCCCGTTCGCCGGGACCGGGATCGCCGGCGTCTATGCCCTGCGGGACGGCGTCCCGCTCCTCCGCGTCGCGCTGCTCATCGGCCTCGTCATCGGGCCCGGGGAGGAGCTCTTCTGGCGGGGGTTCTTCCAGGAATGGACCGGGGCGACGACGAGCCGCGCCTACGGCTTCGTCCTGACGTTGTTCCTCTATACGGCCGTCCACCTGGCCAGCGGCAACATCATGCTCGTCCTGGCCGCGGCCGCGTGCGGTCTTTTCTGGGGCTGGCTCTATCTGCGGTTCCGCTCCCCCCTCCTCAACCTGGTGAGCCACACGCTCTGGGCCCTGCTGGTGTTCGTCGTGTTCCCGTTCTGAGAACTCAGACGGGACCGGGTTCACGCAAAACGGCCGGCCGGACGTTTCAACGTAAGCCAGGCCCCTCCACCAGGCCCCTCCTATCCCCGCCCCAGCGTCCTCAGCCGGCGAGATGCTGGACGAGGATCTTGACGCCGATGCCGATCAGGATGAGGCCGCCCGCAAGCTCCGCCCGCTTGCCGACGAGCCGGCCGACGACCGGCCCGAGCTTGGCCCCGGCCACGGTCAGGACGAAGCTCGTGATGCCGATGATCACCGCCGGATAGACGATCCCGGAACGGACGACGCCGAGGCTCAGGCCGACGGCCAAGGCGTCGATGCTCGTGGCCACGGCCAGGACGAGCAGCCGGTGGCCCTGGGTTTGATCCGGCCGGCAGGCCTTCTCCTCATCGCTCATGTGGACCGACTCGAAGATCATCCGGCCGCCGATCAGGGCCAGCAGGCCGAAGGCCACCCAATGGTCGAAGTACCGGATGAGCCCGAGCAGCCGGTCCCCGGCCAGCCAGCCGAGGACGGGCATGGCGAACTGGAAGCCGCCAAAAAAGGCGGCCATCCGCAGGGCCTGCTTCAGGGTCAGCCCCCGCGCGCTGCAGGCCAGGCCCAGGGTGATGGCGAAGCAGTCCATGGCCAGGGCCACGGCGAGGCCGAGGATCCAGATGAAGGACATGGGGCTCTCCGAGTCCGCCATTATAGCAAAGAACGGGGGCACGTTGCGCGGCCCATGTCCCCCGAATCGTGATATAATAGAGGATTCCAAAAGAGCCATGACGACGACAGACAGCATCATCCTGCGGGGCGTCCGAGTCCACAACCTGAAGGGCATCGACCTCGACGTCCCCCTGAACAGGCTCATCGTCGTCACCGGGGTCAGCGGCTCCGGCAAGTCGTCGCTCGCCTTCGACACCCTCTACGCCGAGGGGCAGCGGCGCTACATCGAGTCGCTCTCTTCCTACGCCCGCCAGTTCCTCGAGCGCATGGACAAGCCCGACGCCGAGCTCATCGAGGGCATCCCCCCGGCCGTGGCCATCCAGCAGAAGGGCACGGCCAAGAACCCCCGTTCGACGGTGGCCACGGTCACCGAGATCTTTGATTTCCTGCGGGTCCTCTACGCCCGCATCGGCACCGTCCATTGCCTGCAGTGCGGCCGGCCCGTCGTCCGCGACACCATCGACGCCATGATCGCCGAGCTCCTGCAGGAGCCGGCTGGCACGCGGGCCCTCGTCACGTTCGCCTGGCCTCCCGAGAAAGGCCTGGCCTCGCTCAAGAAGGACGGTTTTACCCGGGCGGTGGCCCGCGGCGAGGTCGTCGATCTCGACCAGGCGGCCAAGTCCGGCGGCCCTCTCGACGTCCTCGTCGACAAGATCACGCTCGGCATCGACGAGCGCGAGCGCCTGGCCGACTCCCTCGAGATGGGCCTCAAGAAGGGCGACGGCCGGGTCACCGTCCGGGCCGAGGCCGGGCGCGCGTTCTCCTTCAGCGAGAAGCTCGAATGCCGCGCGTGCCGGCTCCCCGCCGAGGATCCCTACCCCAACCTCTTCTCGTTCAACACGCCGCACGGCGCCTGCCCGGAGTGCCACGGCTTCGGCGATCTGGCGGTGCTCGACGAGGAGAAGGTCATCCCCGACCGCTCCAAGTCCCTCGAGCAGGGCGCCGTCGAGCCCTGGACCAAGCCGCTTTCGAAAGGCATGCAGAAGGAGCTTCTGGCCGAGGCGCGCCGCCGCAAGATCCCGACCAACGTCCCCTTCCGCGACCTCAAGCCCCAGCACCAGCGCTGGGTCCTCGACGGCGGCGACGGCTACTACGGCGTCAAGGGCTTCTTCGACTGGCTCCAGTCCAAGAAGTACAAGGTCCAGGTCCGGGTCCTGCTCAGCCGCTATCGGAAATACATCGGCTGCCCGGCCTGCGGCAAGACCCGCCTGAACCCCCGGGCCCTCAGCGTCCGCGTCAAGGGCCTGAATATCGGCGAGGTCGTGCGCATGACCGTCGGCGAGGCTTCGGCCTTCTTCGCCGGGATCGAGCTCGAGCCGTTCGAGCGCCAGGTGGCCGAGAAGCTTGTCCAGGAGATCCGCGGCCGCCTGCGGTTCCTGTTGGAGGTCGGCCTCGACTACATCGCCCTCGACCGCATGACCTTCACCCTGAGCGGCGGCGAGGCCCAGCGCATCAGCCTGGCGGCGGCCCTCAGCGCTTCGCTCGTCGGGACGCTCTTCGTCCTCGACGAGCCGTCGATCGGGCTCCACCCGCGGGACAACCACCGCCTCATCCAGATCCTTCAGTCCCTGAAGGACATCGGCAATACCGTCGTCGTCGTCGAGCACGATCCGGACATCGTCCGGTCGGCCGAGCACGTCATCGACATGGGGCCGCGGGCCGGCGAGGCCGGCGGCGAGGTCGTCTTCGCGGGCCCCTGGCCGGCCTTCCTGCGGAGCCAGGAGTCCCTGACCTCGCAGTATATCCGCGGCGACAAGGAGATCGCCCTGCCGCCGGGCCGCCGTCCGGCCAGGACCTTCCTCGAGATCCGCGACGCGCACAAGCACAACCTCAAGCACATCGACGTCCGCATCCCGCTCGGCATCTTCACCTGCGTCACCGGCGTCTCCGGTTCTGGCAAGAGCACGCTCGTCTTTGACGTCCTCTACAAGGGCCTGGAGGGCACGTCCGAGAACGGCTTCGCCGAGATCAAGGGCAGCGACAAGATCGCCAAGGTCATCATGGTCGACCAGTCGCCGCTCAGCGCCTCGCCCCGGTCCATCCCCGCGACGTACACGAAGGCGATGGACGGCGTCCGGACCCTCTTCGCGTCCACGCGCGAGGCCAAGCTCCTGGGCTTTCGGCCTGGCTTCTTCTCCTTCAACACGGCCGGCGGCCGCTGCGAGGAATGCCAGGGGGCCGGCGTCCAGGTCGTCGAGATGCAGTTCCTGTCCGACGTCAGCCTCGTCTGCGACGCCTGCAAGGGCAAGCGCTTCAAGAAAGAGATCCTGGACGTCCGCTGGAACGGCAAGAACATCGACGAGGTCCTCGACCTGAGCGTCACCGAGGCCTGCCTCTTCTTCGCGGGGCGCCCGGAGATCACGAAAAAGCTCTACCCGCTCGTCGAGGTCGGCCTCGGCTACCTCAAGCTCGGCCAGCCGACGACGACCCTGTCGGGCGGCGAGCTGCAGCGGATCAAGCTCGCCTACCACCTCGTCCACGAAAAGGGGAAGAAGATCCTCTACCTCTTCGACGAGCCGACGATCGGGCTGCATCCGAACGACGTCGCCGTTCTCCTGCGGTCCTTCCAGAGGCTCGTCGCCGAGGGCCACACGGTCGTCGTCATCGAGCACAACCTCGACGTCATCAAGAGCGCCGACTACGTCATCGACCTCGGCCCCGAAGGCGGCGAGGAGGGCGGCCGGGTCGTCGTCCAAGGCACGCCGGAAAAAGTGGCCGCGGCGCCCGCCTCCATCACGGCCAAATATTTAAGGGACGCCCTCGCCGGGGCCAACGGCCGGAAGCCGCGCGCGGCCAAAAAGAAAAGCCCCGCCTAAGCTTACTCGCTCAAAAAATACCGTCCGTTTTCAGGTCAGTAGGCCAATCGGCATTTCCTCACTATTGTTCAATATCGTTACTATAATATTATAACATTCGTAAGTATATTTATATTAATTATTTAAACAATTATTAAGGTCATTTATTGTTCTTTTTATATACATTGCCGAAAACCGTCAATCGGCCAAATGTCTTGCGTATATAGCATATAATAAATGCTTTGAGCTCTCCAGCGGCGTTCTGGCACAATTCTTGCCAATTAATAGCGCGTCAAGGGATCAAAGGAGCGACGCCAATGAAAGCCAAGATCGCCGTTCTCGCCCTCGCCGCCAGTCTCACGCTGGCCGGTCCGCTCGCGGCCGCCGAGGAGATCTGGGAAGTCATCGTTCCGACGGAGCTCGAGCCCTCCAGCCTCGTGGTCCCCGGCCCCCTGCCCGAGCCGGCTGCGATCGCGGCGGAGATCCTGTCCGTCGAGTCCGCCCCGACGACGTCGTTCCGCGCGACCCTGGTCCGGCCGGGCGTCCCGGTCTTCGGGCCGACCGCGCGTCCGGGCAAAGCGCTATTCGATGCCAACCTGGCCGTCATGCTGGGCCTGAACGTCGCCGATTACATCTCGACGCGCGAAGCCCTCAAGTACCCGGGCCTCGCCGAGACCAATCCCCTGATGAGGCCTTTTGTGAAAAGCCCGGCCGCCTTCGCGGCCATCAAGTTCGGGACGACGGCCCTCACCTACCTGAGCATGAGGGCCATCTTCAAGCGGAACAAAGCGGTGGCTTGGGTCATGACCACGGCCAGCAACGTCCTTCTGTCCTACGTCGTGGCCAACAATTACCGGCTGATCCAGGGGGCCCGGGCCGCCGCCCGCTGACGACGAGGCTCCGATGAACGTCTATCTCCAACGCATCCTCGGTCTCGACGAGGACCGGGAGTTCCAGAAGCCGGCCGGCTTCCCGACCCTCCGGGCCCTGGAAAAGGACTACATCGGTTTCCTGCTCGAGATCACGGACCGGAACCGGGCCGAGGTCTCGCGCATCCTCGACATCTCGCGCTCGACCCTCTACCACAAGATCCAGCGCTACGGGATCGACGGCGACGGCGGGGACAGCGACGACGCCGCGGCCGCCTAGCCCTTTCACAGCCACTTTTTCTTGCGGAAGAACACGAACATCCCCCCGACCGATCCGACGATCAGGGCCCACACGAACGCATAGCCCCAGCGCCAGCGGATCTCCGGCATGTGGACGAAGTTCATGCCGTAGAGACCGACGAGAAAGGTGATGGGGATGAAGATCGTCGAGATGATCGTCAGGACCTTGATGATCTCGTTCATCCGGTTGGAGACGCTCGAGAGATAGGTCTCGACCATGCTCGTCAGCATCTCCCGGAACGACTCGACGGTATCGATGACCTGGATCGAGTGGTCGTAGAGGTCCCGCAGGAAGAGGCCGGTCGATTTCTTCAGGAGCGGCGAATCCAGGCGCTCGAGGCCGCCGACGACCTCCCGGAGCGGCCAGACCGATTTCCGCAGGCCGATCATCTCCCGCTTGAGGCCGTGGATCTCGTGGAGCATCTCCCGCCGGGGCTCTTCGACGAGCGTCTCCTCGAGGGCGTCGATGCGCTCGCCGAGCTTCTCCAGGACGAAGAAATAGTTGTCGACGACCGCGTCGATGAGGGCGTAAGTCAGGAAATCGGGACCCAAAGAACGGATGCGGCCTTTGGCGCCGCGGATGCGCTCGCGGATCGGGCCCAGGCAGTCGCCGGGCGTTTCCTGAAAGGACAGAACGTAGTTCGGGCCCAGGATCAGGCTGAGCTGGTCGGCGGACATGTTCTGCCCGTCGGGGTCGGACTCGATCATCCGCAGGACGATGAAGATCGCGTTGCCCAGGTCCTCGACCTTCGGCCTCTGGGTCGTGGCCATGATGTCCTCGAGGACGAGCGGGTGGAGGCCGAACTCCGCGCCGAGGCGCCCGATGACGTCCGCGTCATGGACGCCGTCGACGTTGATCCAGGTCACGGTCGACGTGGCCTTGAAGGGGAAGCATTCCTCGGCCGAGGCGACCTCTTTTTCGAAGAAATGGTCGGCGTCGTAGTCGATGACGGTGATGCGCGGCTTCCCGTCCGGCTTGTCGCCGACATAGACGAGGCTTCCCGGCGGCAGGCCGGCCTTCTCCGAGCGCTTGGCGCCTTCGTACGGCATGGTTCTCTCCTGGACGAACGGACGTCACCCAGGATAGACCGATCCGCCGGGATTTTCCAGAGCGGACGGGAAGGGAGGCCCGATTACTTCAGCCGCAGCCCGGCGGCCATCCAGTCGACGGCCTTCATGAAGGCCTCGATGTAGTCGGCCCGTTTGAGCTGGTAGTCGGTCAGGAAGGCGTGCTCGAAGACGTCCAGGACGAGGAGCGGCGCGCATCCGGCCGGGTGGCTGACGTCGTGCTCGTTGATCCAGAAATTGATGAGCCGGCCGTTCGCCGTGTCCTCGTAGAGCACCGTCCAGCCGATGCCGCGCATCGCGGCCGTGGCCCGGAAGTCCTTCTCCCACGATTCCAGGTCCCCGAACTGCTCGATGAGGCGGCGGCCGAGCTTGCTCGCCGGATCGAGCGGCGCCTGGCCGCCCAGGTTGCCGAAGTAGAGCTCGTGCAGCCGCATGCCGTTGAACTCCCAGCCCAGGCGGCGCTTGAGCTCGGCGTATTCGGGGGTGGCCGTCTTGCCGTCCTTGGCCATGAGGCCCAGGATGTCGAGGGCCTTGTTCGTGTTGGTGACATAGCCCTGATAGAGCGTGAAGTGGTTCTTCAGGAGCGTGTCGCTGAATCCGGGCGTGCCCAGGAGCGGGGTGAAATCTTTTGCGGTGTAGTTCATCGTCGATCCCTCCTTAAGTCGGTCTTCGCGGACAGGCCCCGGTCGGGCGGCGGGCGAAAACCGGACGGCCGCCCAGGCGGCTCCCCCGGCACTGGCAAGGGCCTTCAGGAATTCCCGGCGCTGCGCCATGACCGCGTCCTTCTGCGGCTAAATCCTACCATACCGGTCGGATTCAGGCAAGCCCGCGGCGGCCGGGAGCGGCCAAGGGCCCTGGAGAGGCCGGCCTACTTGGCCGGCTCCGCGGCGCCGGCCTCCCCCCCGAGGCCGATCTTCGCCCGGACCTCCTCTTCGAGCTCCGCGGCGAGCTTCGTGTTCTCTTTCAGGAGCTTCTTGACGTTCTCGCGGCCCTGGCCCAGGCGCTCGCCCTTGTAGGAGTACCAGGTCCCGGTCTTCTCCAGGAGGCCGGTGTCGAAGCCGACGTCCAAGAGGTCGCCCTCCCGGGAGATGCCCTCGCCGAAGATGATGTCGAACTGGGCCTCGCGGAAGGGCGGGGCCATCTTGTTCTTGACGATCTTGACCTTGGCCCGGTTGCCGACGACGCTCTCGCCCTCCTTGATGATCGAGAGCCGCCGCACGTCGATACGCAGCGAGGCGTAGAACTTCAGGGCCCGGCCGCCGGTCGTCGTCTCGGGGTTGCCGATGAAGACGCCGATCTTCTCGCGGATCTGGTTGATGAAGATGAAGCAGGTCTTGGAGCGGGCGACGATGGCCGTCAGCTTGCGCAGGGCCTGCGACATCAGCCGGGCCTGGAGGCCCATGTGGGCGTCGCCCATCTCCCCTTCGAGCTCGGCCTTGGGGACGAGGGCCGCGACCGAGTCGACGACGATGACGTCGACGGCGCCGCTGCGGACGAGGACCTCGGCGATCTCCAGGGCCTGCTCGCCGAAGTCGGGCTGGGAGATGAGCAGGTTGTCGATGTCGATACCGATCCTGGCCGCGTACTCGGGCGAGAGGGCGTGCTCGGCGTCGATGAAGGCCGCCTGGCCGCCCCGCTTCTGGGCCTCGGCGATGACGTGCAGGGCCAGGGTCGTCTTGCCCGTGGCTTCGGGCCCGTAGATCTCGACGACGCGCCCGCGGGGGAAGCCGCCGATGCCCAGGGCCAGGTCGAACGAAAGCGAGCCGGTCGGGATGGCCTCGATGGCCACCGCCGCCCCCTTCTGGCCGAGCTTCATGATCGTGCCCTTGCCGAACTGCTTCTCGATCTGCGACAGGGCGGCGTCGATCGCCTTGTGGCGGGACGATTGGCGCTCGTCGGTCTCCGGCTCCCTTTTTACCATTTCCGGCCGTTCCTTCTCGGTCTCTTTCTTGGGCATCTCGTTTCTCCTGTCCGTCAAGTTTACCCGGATTGGCCGGGCCTTTCAAATGGTCATCGCGGAAAGCCGTTGAACATCAGGTCGTAGTCGTCGATGAGGCCCTGGTCGGCGAAGCTGAAGTAGCGGTTGTTGCCGACGATGATGTGGTCCAGGACCTTGATCTGCACCACCCGGGCGGCGAAGACGAGGTCCCGGGTGACCTCCCGGTCGCAGAGGGACGGCTCCGGGTCGCCCGACGGGTGGTTGTGGGCGAAGATGAGGGCTGAGGCCTCGTAGCGCAGGGCGTCCTTGATGACCTCCCGGGGATAGACGGCGCTCGAGTCGACCGTGCCCTCGAACAGGGTCTTCTCCTCGATGACCTGGTTCTTGGGATCGAGGAAGATGACCTTGAAGCGCTCCGTGCGGAGGTCGCGGAGGGCGTGGCACAGATAATCGTAGACCTCCTGGGACGAGTGGCAGACCGGCCGGCTCATCATCTTGTCCTTGAGGAAGCGCCGCGAGACCTCGTGGATGAGCTTCAGGCCGAAGACGTTGCGCAAGCCGATGCCGGGGATGCGCTGGAGGTCCTCCGGCCGGGCCTCGAGGACGCCGCCGAAGGTCTTGAACTCCCGGAGGGCCTCGCGGGCCGCCGCCTTGCAGTCGCGCCGGGGCGTGCCGAGGGTCAGGAGGAGCTCGACGATCTCGTAGTCGAGGAAGGCCGAGAGGCCGCCGTTGAGGAACTTCTGCCGGAGCCGGTCCCTGTGCCCGGCCGGTTCCGCGGCCCGGTCCTCCGGCCCATTCGCCCGTTCGCTCATGGCTTCCCTGTTATTAGGGACGCCGCTCACGCCTGTTTTCTCTCGCGACCCGAAGGATCAGTCCTTGTAGAGGAGGTCGATGAGCGGCTTGAACGCCTTTTCGACGATGTGCCTCT
>CAZIQR010000065.1:0-13994 GCA_964541055.1 uncultured Eubacteriales bacterium | reverse complement strand
GGCCGGGCCGAGGTATTTATCCAGGAATTCGAAGATGTCCTTGCGGCTCTCGTCGAAGAGCCAGACCGAGTGGCCCGATGGATAAACGGCGAGGCGCTTGTCCCTCTCGGCCGTGCCCAGCAGGCGGAAGAGGGGCCGGACGTTCGTCTCGAGCGGGTAAAAGGCGTCCAACCGGCCGTTCTGCATGAGCAGGGGGATCTTGACGCGGGGCGCGAAATTGACCGTGTTCCACTCCGGCGATCCGCGGTCCTTGGCGTACATTTCCCAATAGAACCCGCCCCCGATGAAATTCGCCGCCCGGAAGCGCGGCTCGAGAGCGACCAGGATCGGTCCCATGTAGGCGCCCCAGCTCAAACCCTGGTAGGCGATCCGGCCGGGATCGAAGTCGGGCCGCGTCTCGAGGTAATCAAGCGTCCGGGCGAGCTCCCGGTGGAGCCGGACCATCCGTCCGCTCAGGAACTGACGGGTCCTGGGCGGCTGGCCCGGCTTTCGGCGCTCGAAGGTGTTCCAGAGCACCGGGAAGACGAAGGCCCGGCCGCTTTTCGTGTAGAGCTCGACCTCGCGGCTCTTGACCGTGACGTCGTCGAAGATCGAATCGAGCGACATGGCGGACGAGCCGGGAACGTAGACGACCGACTGATACGGCGGCGGCGTCCGCCGCGGCAGGAACAGGTAGGCGAAAATACGCTCCTCGCCGCCGGCCTCGAGGAACGAGACCTTCTCGACGACCGTATCGGACGACCACTCGGTCCGGGACTCGATGCGGGCGGCGAGATCGGTCGGCGCATAGGCGAAGAGGTCCCGCAGGACCTCGAACACCGCGTCCGAGCAGGGCGTCATCGCGGCATAGTCCGGCTCGGGGCGGACCGGGAGCGGGGCGTAGGCCTGCTCCGCCGCCTCGGAGCGGCGGATCTCCTTCATACAGCGGAAGCCGAAGGTCTCGGCGCGCATCAGCGGAGGATAGGCGTCGAAGAGAAAGGCCGAATATTGCGCCTCGTTCCAGGCGCCGCCGTAATTGACGCGCCGGCCGCCGGCCTCGTTCGAGCACCACTCCTTGGCGTTGCCGGCCATGTCGTAGGTGCCGAACTCTCCCAGTCCCGTGTAAGCGCCGCGGAGGGCCGGGCCTTGCCCGTCGAAGTTGCTGGCGGGGATGATATAGTCCCTGTCGCGGATGATCCCGGCGGCCAGGGCCCAATGATAGGCGCTCGGCAGGCGCTTGCCGGCGAACCGGGCATAGGCCTCGGCTTCGTACCAGCTGATCCCGGTGACGGGCCTGTCGGCTTGGCCCTCGGCAAAGGCGCCGGAAGACCAGGTCGCTGGCCCGGGCCCGCCGGTGCGGTCGACGAACAGGGCCGCGGCGTCCGGCCAGGCGAGGACCTTCCCGTCCTGCTCGAACTCCGCGGCCCAGTAGCGGCGGTCGCGGTACCCGCCCGCGTCGACGAAGGCCTGGTAGTCCTTGTTGCTGACCTCATAACGGTCGATCCAGAAATCGTCGATCGGAACGGCCGGCGCCGCCGAGACCTGAAATTGCGGCAGGCGGACCGTCTCTCCGGGAACGCGGATCATTCCCGGCGGCACGCGCCCGGCCTCGTCCAAGGTGATCCGGACCCGGGCCGGTTCGCCGGGCGAGATGACGAGGCTTCCCTCGGCGTCGGCGAAGCCGGTCCGCCGCGCGCGCCAGCGTGTCGGCCCCAGCGCAAGGCGCAGGTCGCGGATCGGGGTCGGGCCCAGTTCCCGCCAAGGGGCGTCGGGCTTCGCATAGGGCTTGATGGCGACCGCCGCCCCCGCCGGGTCGGTCTCGAACGAGAGCGTCCCGGAGACAAGGGGCCGGAGCTGGGCCAAGGCCGGGCTGGCGGGGATGATCCGCCCGGCCCGCTCGGCCAGCTCGAAGGCGCGCTCCTTCTCCGGCGTCAGGAGCAGCCGCGCGATCTGCGGCAGGGCCACCTCGTTGGCCCAGCGGATCCTGGCCTGCCTGTTGAGGAGCGCGGTCGAGGCGCCGACCGCCGCGACGGCCACCACGGCCAAGCCCGAGATCAGGGCGATGTTCCAGGGCGGCAGGGTCGGGAGCCGCGCCTGGGCGCGCCTCGCGGCATGGCCGTTGCCGGCCCCGGCGTCCATGTGGAGCCGCTGCTCGAGCCAGCGGTCGAGCTCGCCCGCGTAGGCGAAGACCCGGGACTTTTGGGCGCCGGGCAGGCGATGGACCGGCAGGCCGAGGTCCCGTTCCCAGAGCTGGCAGGTGCGGGCGTTGCGGTCGAGGTGGGTGGCGATCTCCTTCCACGATTGGAGCACCTTCCCCTGGTCCATGGAGCCTCGAGATCCCATAACCGGCTTGCCGACGTTCTCGCGGCCGTATTGTAGGGACAGGCCCGGCCCAGGTCAAGCCTTTTTGCGGGGCGGGCCGCTCGGGCGCGGCCTAGGCGAGAAGGGCCCGGCCCTTTCCCAGGATCTCGTCGAGCGCCGGGGAGGGGACGGCCCCGATCCGTTCGGCGCGGCAGGCCCGCCAATCCACGCTTTCGATCTGGTCGGCCAGGACGACGCCGGCGACGGGCAGGCCCGGGGGCAACGGGACCTCGAACGGGTAGCCGGTCGGACGCGGGCTCACCGGGCAGACGACCGCCAGGCCGACCCGGCCGTTATAGGCCTCGATCGACAGGACCACGGCGGCGCGGCGGCCGGCAGGGCTTCGGCGCCCGGGCCTGTCCGCGGGCATCGAGATCATGATGAGGTCGCCGCGCCCGGGAACGTCGAAGACCCGTCTCATCGGCCGTCCCGCCTCCCGCCCTCCTCGGACGTTTCCGCTTCCCAGGCGGGGTGGATGTTCTCGTCGGTGACGCCGTCGAGCAGGGAGGCGATGTCCCAGACGAGGTCCCGGTCGGGCCTGACGACGATCGCGCCGTCCTCGAGCGTCATGTCGGCGGGCGCGCCCTCGCCGAGCCCGAGGCCGTCGGCGAAAGACTTCGGCAGACGGACGGCCAGGCTGTGGCCCCATTTTTGGACGCGAGTTTTCATGCGGATGTCAAAATGTATATACAAAGAATATACATCTTTGGGAACAAATGTCAAGGAACGGCCCGAGGCTACTTGGCCTTGGACAGGGCCGTCTTGATCTCCGAGATCCCGACCCCCAGCGTCGCCCGGGCGATCGCGTCCAGCGCTTTTTCGGGGCCCTGGAAATGCATCGTCGTGTGGACGTGGGCCAGGGTCTCGCCGGGGGCGAGGGCCGCGGCCGGCGACGAGGTCTCGAGCTCGTAGAAGGGCCCGAGCGGCTTGGCGCCCGGCGAGGCCGGGCCGTCGTTGTAGCTGTTGACGACGTCGCCGGCGAACGGGTCCTTCTGGATCTCCCACATCGAATTGACGTAGCCGGCGGCCCCTTCCGGCACCGTCAGGTGGACGAGGGTCAGGACCTTGTTCGCCGCGTCGTAGCTTCCGGCGAAGGGCTTGACCCGCTTGGGCGAGAGGCCGATCTTGCTCCGGTACTGGCCGTCGCCGCTGAAGAACAGGACGCCCTTGTCGGCCTTGACGGCCAGCCGGCCGGCCGGGACCTTGCCGAAGTAGGCGTCGTTGACGATCGGGCCGAGCTCGGATTCCGGGCCGGTCTTGAACGGGATGACGATCGTCGTCGCGGGGGAGGGATTGAACATGCCCAGGATCCAGATCGAGAGCTCGCCGGTTGCCTGATTCCAGACGTTGACGCCGATGTTGGTGATGGCGTTGTCGGAGGCGTAGGCGACCATCTTGACGCCGGCCGGGGCCGGGGCGCCGAGGGCGGCGACGTCGCCGCTCTCCAGGAGCCGGACCTCGCGGTTGACCTCGACGTCGAACTCCGTCCCCGAGGCGTTCACGAGGCGCAGGACCTTGCGGAAACGGACGCGGCCCGCGTCCCCGGAGGCAACGTCGAACGCGCCCTCGTTGACGGGCGGCGGCGTGAACCAATGCTCGAGGTCGAAGGGGTCGCCCTTTTTAAAGAAGATCGAGAACTGCCCGCCCTCGGGGCCGAGCCAGAAGCGGTCCTCGCCGCCGAAGGAATTCATGTGGGGGTTGTTGACGCCCGAGGCGATGGCCTCGCGCCCGATCCAGCCGAAGCTCAGGCCGTCGGGGCCGGCCGCCGCGCTGGTCATGACCCGGCCCTGGAGGTCGGGGTTGACGGCGACCAGGGACTGTCCGTCGGCGCCGGTGAGCACAACAACCTGGGTGTGGGCCTTGAGGAAGGCCAGGTCGTCCTTGAACAGGATCCCCTCCGGCGCCTTGGCCGGCTTGGCGCAGGCCGCGGCGAGGGCGATGACGACGAGCAGGGCGCCGATGCCGTATCTCATGGGAGCCTCCTTGGGTCGGGCTTGACGGCCCATTATTCAACAAAAAAAAAGGGGACACAAGACTCTGTGTCCCCGATCGGGCGATGGGCCGTTTATCCTCATGCCCGGGAGGACGATGGGCAGCCGCCCTTGCAGTGCGACACCCGCGGGATCATGAACCGCTTCATGGGGCGCTCCTTTCGTCGGATCTCGCCCAAATACTACTAAAATAGTAGGAAATTGTCAATCCGGAAGGACCGGCCCCTATTTCCCGTGGCTTTCGACGAGCTGAGCCCCGAACCAGCGCCAGATCCCCTTGTTGAATTCGACGCTCGGCGGCGTGCCCTCGAGGATGGCCAGGTAGCTTGTCGGCGGGTCGCCCGGCTTCTGGCGCTGCCGCGGTTCGGGGTCGAAGAGCAGCGGATGCTCGGGATGGAACTGGATGCCGAGGACATGCGGATAGACCTTGTGGGCGACGGCCTCGACGATCTTCCCGTCCCGCGAGCTGGCGATCGCCACCAGGTTCTGGCCCATCTTCTCGAGGGCCTGATGATGGGAGCTCAGGATGCGCGGGTGGTCGGACGACTTAAAGCCCATGACCTTGACGAAGAGGCCGTTGTCGCCGAGCTGGAGCGAGTGGAAGTTGTAGCCGTAGAGGCGGTCGAGCGGGAAGAGGAGCCGGTAGGGGTTATTGTGCCACTGTTCCGGCCCGAGGGCGATGACGTCCTCGACCGTGCTCTTACCGTAGACCTCCGTCCAGATATCCTGGACGAGCGTCCCGCCCGTGCCGACGTTGAGCGTCTGGAAGCCGAGGCAGATGCCGAGGATGGGGAAGCCGGGCCGGCCCTCGAGGAGCGGTTTGAACTTGGGATCCTGCGACCCGCCGAGGAAATGGAACACGGCGGACGATTCGAGGTAATGGCGATAGGGGTCGGAGATGTCGGTCAAGAGGAGCGTCTTCTCGCCGAAGACGGAGGGCGGGATGTCGGGCCCGCCGAAGAAAATGACGCCGTCCGCCTTCTTCAGGATCTGCTCGAACTCCGGCGTGCAGGCGTTTGTCTTGAACAGGACGGGCTCGCTGATCTCGGCCCGCACGACGTGGAACTTGAACCAGTCGAGGCCGTTCTCCTCCACGTACTTGTGGCTCTCGGCGAAGTTGCCCGGCTGGCGCTCGTGGTAGACGCCGACGACGGTGAGGTTGGGGATGTCGATCGTGCCGTTCTTACGCAGCGTGGCCAAGGCCCGGATGTTGAAGATCTCGGGATTGAAGATGACCAGGCGGACGTTGCCGTCCCGGGCCGGGGCGGTGTCGAGGTAGCGGTCGGGATCGGCCGCCGGCGCCTGGCAGGCGAGAGGGGCCGCGGCGGCCAGGAGGGCCGCGGCGAGGACGATCGTGAGGGCGAGTGGTCGCTTCATGCGCGCCTCCGGGGGTTGGAATTGACGCGGCCATTATATGCGCATCGTCCGCGGCCTGGCAACCAGCGCGGAGGCTGGGATGGTATAATGGACTTTACGGCTTGGCCCAAGCGGAAGGCCCATGACGCCGGACGCGTGTGTCATCGAGACGACGGGCGAGTTCTCGACCGGCACTCAAGAAGCGCGGGCTCTCGAAGGAACCTTTTGGCCCCGCTTCTCGTCAACTTTTAAAGAAGCCGGGATGAAACAGGCCCCGCGGCCGCCCGTAGAACAGGTTAAGATCATGATCGGGAAAAAGCTGATCGCCACCCTCCTCCCGTGCGGGTTTATCGCTGCGGCCGCCCTCCTGGCCGCCGAGAACCCGCCGGGCGTCAAGCCCTCCACCTCGGCCGCCAGCAAAGAGCCGCTCGAGATCCCCCGCCTGTCCCGGGCCCCCAAGGTCGACGGCGTCCTCGACAATCCCATCTGGGAGACGGAAGCCCTCAGGATCGATGATTTTATCCAGCTCGCCCCCAAGGAGAATGGGGCGCCCACGGAAAGGACCGTGGCCTACATCGGCCACGACGACAAGAACCTCTATGTCGCCTTCCGGTGCTACGACTCCCAGGCCTCCAGGATCCGCTGCTCGATCACCAAGCGCGACGGCTGCCTCGAGGACGACTGGGTCATGCTCTTCATCGACACCTTCAACGAAAAGCGGCGGGCCTTCACCTTCGCCATCAATCCCGCCGGCGTCCAAATGGACTTCATCCGCGTCGAGGAAGGCGGCAACGACAACATGGACTCGAGCTGGGACACCGTCTTTTTTTCCGACGGCAAGACCGATGCCGAGGGTTACACGGTCGAGGCGGCCATCCCGTTCAAGAGCCTGCGCTTCCCGAACCAGGACCTCAAGACCTGGAACATCGTCCTGGCGCGCAACCTGCCGCGCACCGGCGAGGTCATCCTCTATCCCCAATTCTCGCGGGACATCCCCGGCCTCTTGTCGAATGGCCGGCCCTTCCTCATCCGGGGCAATGTCGAGCGCAGCCGCAACGTCGAGGTCATGCCCTTCGTGACCTCGCTCAAGCGGGGAGGCCCGGGGATCGAGGCCCCGGACAACCGGCTCAAGGTCGAGCCGGGGGCCAACTTCAAGCTCGGCCTAGCCTCGAACACGACGCTCGACGCAACGGTCAACCCGGACTTCAGCCAGATCGAGGCCGACGAGCCCCAGATCGACTACAACCTCCGCTACGCCCTGAGATACAACGAGAAGCGGCCTTTCTTCCTCGAAGGCATGGAGATCTTTACGTCGCCCCAGATCGAGACCGTCTACACCCGTCAGATCACGGATCCCATTTTCGGGGCCAAGATCTCCGGCAAGAGCGGCCGGTTCTCCTACGGCGCGCTCTCGGCTTATGACATGCACCCGATCGAGAGCCTCTGGGACATCCCGGACGGCGGGGTCGCCCCGGCCGGCGGCACGAAGGCCTTCTCCAACATCTTCCGGACCAAGGCCGACGTCGGCAAAGGCTCATATATCGGCTTCACGCTGACGGACAAGGAGCTCGGCTCGGGGAACTGGAGCCGGATGGCCGGCCTCGACGGACAGCTCCGCTACAAGAACCGCCTCTTCTTCAGCTTCCAGGCGTTGGGCTCGAAAGCCAGCGCCGAGGGCGACCGGACGCCGTTCGCCCCCGCCCTCTATGGGGACCTGTATTACACGACCCGGCACTGGAGCTTGGGCGGGTACTATATGGCCCTCCATTCCGACTTCCAGGCCTCGCTGGGATTCGTCAACCGGACCGACTATCGCACCGTCGGGAGCTACGCCTCCTACCGGATCTATCCCGACAAGCCTTATCTCAACCAGGTCCAGTTCCGGATCCAGGCCGGCAAACGGATCGGCTACACCGACAGCGCGACCCAGGACACCTGGATCCGCCCCAACATCCAGCTCCGCCTGACCGAATTCAACCAGGTCTTCATCCAGTACGAGGCGGGGCTCGAGCGCTTCGCCGATATCGATTTCAAGAAGCAGGAGCTTTCGATCGAGTCCCAGTTCACCTTCCTCAGTTGGATGCCGTTCAACCTCGTCTTCGAGACCGGCGACAGCATCAACTACGACCCCAACGACGCCTTCCTCGGCTTCCACAATGTTTACGGGGCCCAGCTGACGTTCAAGCCGAGCAAGCGGATCCAGCTCGGAACGGACTTCAGCAAAGAGACGTTCTGGCGCACGGCCGGCGGGGAGAGGCTGTGGGATTACAACGTCGTCCGGGAGCGGGTGACCTACCAGTTCAGCAAGACCCTCTCGTTCCGGGCCATCGTCGACTACAACTTCTTTTATAAGCAGGCCTTCGGCAGCTTCCTGGCGAGCTGGGTCCTCCGGCCGGGCACGGTCTTCTTCCTGGGCTTCGACAACAACTATCTCCGCGACGCCTACGGCCATCTCGTCCGCGACAACACCAACGTCTTCATCAAGTTCTCCTACTGGTGGCGCCTTTAAAGACCGGGTCAGACCTACACCTTTTTACTTTTTTCGCGTCAGATCCCCTTCGATATGAGGGATCGTCTTAAAAAAGTAAAAAGGTGTAGGTCTGACCCCCTCTTATGTTAGCATGAACGGCACAGGGGAGGACCGCCGTGGCCAAATACCGCTGCATCATCTGCCATTTCGTTTACAACGAGAAGGTCGAGGGGGTCTTTTTCGACGACCTCCCCGCCGATTGGGTTTGCCCCATCTGCGGAGCCTGCAAGTTGGAGTTCCTCCGTTTGGAGGACGAGGCGGCGCCCCCTCAGCTGGCGGCGGCGACGCCCGTCGCGCCTGAGGCCCCCGCGCCTGATGTCCTGGCGTCCGAGGCCCCTGCATCCGCAGATCCCGCGCCTGAAGCCGGGCGCCTCGACGATTTCCGGCGCACCGAGGACGACCTCGAAACCCGGATGGCCGATATCCACCGCATGGCCCTCTCCGGCGAGTCGATCATCGAGCCGATGCGCTCGCGGGAGGCCGCGCCGTCCTGGGACGATATCCTGATCTTGGGCGCCCAGCTGGCCCGTCTTCCCCTCAACCGCGACGAGACGGTCGATACACGAACGACGATCGGCCCCCGGGCGGCGAAGCCTCTGGTCCTCGCAACGCCGATCATCGTCAGCCATATGTCCTTCGGGGCCCTGTCGAAGGAGGCCCAGATCGCCCTGGCCCGCGGCAGCGCCGCCGCCTGGACGGCCATGTCCTCGGGGGAGGGGGGGATCCTGCCCGAGGCCCTGACCGAGGCCCATAAATTCATCTTCGAATACGTCCCCAACCGCTACAGCGTGACGCCGGAGAACCTCCGGCGGGTGGACGCGGTCGAGATCAAGTTCGGCCAATCGGCCAAGCCGGGCATGGGAGGACACCTCCCGGCGGGCAAAGTGACCGCCGAGATCGCGGCCCTCCGCGGCTTTCCCGAAGGGACGGACATCATAAGCCCGTCCCGCTTCCCGGACATCCGGAGCCGCGCCGACCTCAAGCGCAAGGTCGACGAATTACGGGACCTTTCGGGCGGCCGGCCCATCGGCATCAAGTTCGCGGCCGGCCACATCGAGGCCGACCTCGAGTTCGCCCTGTCTGCCGGTCCCGACTTCATCACCATCGACGGCCGGGCCGGGGCCACCGGGGCGGCGGCCAAGCTGATCAAGGACGCGACCTCCGTGCCGACGATCTACGCCCTCGACCGGGCCCGGAAGTATCTGGCCGGACACGGCCTCGCCGACGTGAGCCTGATCGTGACCGGCGGTCTGCGCGTCTCGCCGGACTTCGCCAAGGCCCTAGCCCTCGGGGCCCACGCCGTGGCCATCGGCACGGCGGCCCTCATGGCCATCGGCTGCCAGCAATATCGCATCTGCGACACCGGCCGCTGCCCGGTCGGGATCGCCACCCAGGACCCGGTCCTCAGGGCCCGTCTCGACATCGACGAGGCGGCCAGCGGCCTGGCGAACTTCCTGCGGGTCTCGACGGAGGAGCTCGGGGATTTCGCCCGGCTGAGCGGCCACGGCAGCCTCCGCGAGCTCTCGGTCCACGACCTGGTGACGACGAGCTCCGAGATCTCGCGCCACACCGCGATCCCCCACGCGTAACTGAGAAAACCAGCCCCCCCACGCCGTCTTTTCTAATGTGAGCGATCGACCCGATGACCTTGACACACGGATCGGTATGAATTATGGTAATACTATCATGCCCAAAGCGAAGATCGCCATCGCCATGGATGAGAAGGCGCTCCAGGAGGTCGACCGGCTCGTCGGGGCTGGCGAATTCCGAAGTCGCAGTCAGGCCATCGAATCCGCCGTCCGGGCCGAGCTCGACCGTCGCGGCCGGACGAGGCTGGCCGCGGAATGCGCCAAGCTGGACCCGGCGGCCGAGAGAGAACTGGCCGAGCAGGGCCTTTCGGAGGAACTCGAGCAATGGCCCGAATACTGAGAGGCGAGATCCGCTGGGCCGACCTGGGCCCGGTCCGGGGCCGCGAGCAGCAGGGCCGGCGGGCGGTCCTGGTCGTCAGCCACAACGTCTTCAACGATCGTTCCGGGACTGTGATCGTGATGGCCATCACCAGCCGCCCTCAGAAGGCGGGCTTTCCGCTCACATTGGAGCTCGAAGCCTCCCGGCTGCCGCACCCGTCATGGGTCAAGATCAGCCAGGTCCGCACCCTGGCCGTGGAGCGGCTCGGCCGGCTCGCGGGGGTCGCGTCCGACGAAGAGATGGCTCGGGCCGTCGAAGGCCTGAACGAGATCGTCGTCGGCTAGTGTTTCGCGATCCAATTGGCGATGTCGTCTACGACATACGGCGCGACGCTGCCGTGCTTTTGCATGTACTCGAGCGGCACGAGGACGCCCTCGCCTTCGTAAAAGAGGTGGTTGAGCTTCGGGTAGAGGCGGGACTCGACGTCCTTGCGGCCGGCGAGCGCCTTCTTCCAATTCTCGAGGTCGACCGTCTGGACCTGGTAGTCGCGTTCGCCCTGCAGGAACAGCATCGGCTTCGTGACCGACCTGGCGACCTCGGGCGGGTCGTAGCCGCGCACATCGAGCCAATAGGACGGCACGGCCCCGAGGAGCTTGACGGTCGAACCCTTGTCGGCGTCGGTCAGGGCCTTGATCTTAGCGACCGCGGCCTTGATGTCCTCGAGCCTCTTCTTGTCCTCGGCCGAGAGCGTGTTCCCCGCCAGGGCGTAGAGATAGCTCATCTGGCGGAGGATCGTGTCGTCGAGGGGCCTCGTCAGCCCGGCCATGGAGACGAAGCCGGCGAGATCGAGCGCCTTGGCCGCGAGGGCGATGCGGGGCATCAGATAGCCGCCCAGGCTGTGGCCGAGGATGAAGACCCGCTTCGGCTCGATCCCCGGCGTTTTCTTGAGGAGCGCAGCGGCGCCGACGGCGTCGTCGATCGTCTCGTCCTTGACCGTCATCGCCGCTTCGAGCTTCGGATCGGCCACGATCTTCTTGCCGTAGACCTTGCTGCGCTTCTCGTACCGCAGGACGGCGATGCCGCGCGTCGCCAGCCCCCAAGCGAGGTCCTTGAACGGCTTGTTGGGGCCGAGCGTCTCGTCGCGGTCGTTCGGGCCCGAGCCGTGCACGAGGATGAGCCCCGGGAAGGGCCCGGCGCCTTTCGGCATGGTCAGCGTCCCCGGCAGGGCCCATTCGCCCGAGCCCACGGTCACTTCGATTTCCGTGAACTTCGACGGATCGGCGTATGCCGGCGGCTCGTATTTCGCCGGAGGCGCCGTTGGCACCACGCCGAAGCCGGCGATCCGGCCGTCCTTATCAAAGACGACCCGGGCGTCGAACAAGCCCTTTTCGAACGAACACGTGATGAGAACGATCTGGTAACCCTGCATCTCTTCGCGGCGCGCCGGGCCCTGCTGCTTGAAGGCGCCGACCTGGGCCGGGAGCTGCTTCGTCCACAACGGTTCCAGCTTGTCGGGGCCCGAAACCTTGAGCATGGTCTCGTCGAAGTCGCGGACGGCGAGGGCGAAATCGCCCTTCTGCATGGCCGTCAGGAACTCGCGGGCCTTGACCGTGAGGGTGTCCTCGGCCCGCGCGGGGGCCTGCGCGCGGAAGACGAGGGCCGCGAGCAGGATCGGAGGTAGAACCAGGATCAGGAACGGGATCATCTTCTTCATCGGGCTCTCCTTGGCCCTCATATTACCCTAATTGGACGCCCCGGCCAATGCGTCGAGAAGAACAGAGAACGACTATTGAGAGGTCGTTTTCACTTGGGACGCCCCTGCCTCCGTTCATGGTAAAATAGACCGGTGAGTCTCGATTTCCTGCTCCGGACGGCGGAGTTCACCGATCTTGCCCGGGCCATCGCTACACCCGAACGCCCGCTCTCCGTTCACGGCGTCATCGAGCCGGCCAAGCCCTACCTTCTCTCGTGCCTGGCGAAGACGACCGGCCGCCCGATCGTCTTCATCCGCCCCGAGTCGGCGCCCCTCCTCCAGACCGAGCAGGCCTGCCGCTTCTTCCTGCCCCGCCTTGCCTCCGAGGCCGGGCTTTTCACCCTGCCGCCGCTCTCCGAGAACCCCTATTTCGAGGTCGCGCCGTCGCTCGACGCCGTGTCCTCGCGGATGAAGCTTCTGCGCCGGCTGCTCGTTTCCCCGCCGGCGGTCATCGTCACTTCGCTCGGCGGACTGCTGAAGCCCGTCCCCGCCCCGGACGAGCTCTCCCGGCTCTTTCTTTCGTTCGAGGTCGGCGGCGAGGCCGACCACGACGCGCTCCTCGAGACCCTGGCCCGGTTCGGCTACACGCATGAGGACCTCATCGCCTCGCCCGGCGAGTACGCGTGGCGCGGCGGCATCGTCGACGTCTTCTCGCCCTGGGAGGCCAATCCCTTCCGCATCGAGTTCGACGGCTCGCGGATCGCCTCGCTCCGCGAGTTCGACATCTCGACCCAGCGCTCCTCGAAGCGGCTCGAGCGGCTGACCGTCCCCGGCCTGCGCGAGTTCCCGGCGACGCCCGATTTCCTCGACCGCTGGAAGGCGGCGGCCCGGAAGCGGGGCAAGGGCGCCGGCCGCGACCTCGAGGCCAAGATCGAGGCGGCGGACCGCGGCGACTTCGGTCCAGGCTTCGCCGCCCTGGCCCTGATCCTCGCCGACCGCTTCGTGCCGGTCACCGATTACCTGGCCGATCCCGTCTTCGTCGTCGACGATCCCGAGGCCGTGAACTGCGAGTGGGACAACCACCTCAAGGAGCTCCGCGACCAGTGCGCCGACCTCCTCGCCGACCGCGCCTTCGTCCTCGACCCCGACGCCATCTTCCCCCCGGCCCTCCTCAAGCGCCTCCGCGGCCAGGCCGTCCGCCTCGAGGAGCTCGGCACGCCCGCCCGGCGTTCCTATTTCTCGTTCGCGTTCCAACCCGTGCCGCGCTTCGACAACAAGATCCCGTTCTTCCTCCAATACCTCAAGCGGCTCCAGGACGAGAGCGACCTCTGCTCGATCTATCTCCTCAGCGCGGGCACGCGGCAGCGCATGGCCGCGCTCCTCCGCGAGAGCGAGATCCCGATCGTCGAGGCCGATTCGCCCTTCGCCGTCGCGCCGCGCAACGAGGTCTCGCTCCTCGTCGGCCCGCTCCCGGGCGGCTTCAGCTATCCCAAGGAAAAGACCCACTTCTTCGCGGAGACCGACATCTTCACCGAAGAGAAAGTGATCGTTTCCCGGGCCTCGCGGCGGCCCTTCTTCTCCCAGTTCCAGGACCTCCAGGCGGGCGACTACGTCGTCCACACGGATTACGGCATCGGCGTCTTCCGCGGCCTGCGCCGGGTCGAGGTCGAGGGCCAGGGCCGGGAGTTCATCGAGCTCAACTACCGTGACGGCGACAAGCTCCTCGTGCCGGTCGAGGACCTCAACCTTGTCCAGAAGTTCTCCAAGGCCGGGCCGGAGCTGCCGCCCCTCGACAAGCTCGGCACGAACTCCTGGGAGAAGACGCGGACGCGGGCCAAGAAGGCCGTCGAGGCCGTGGCCAAGGAGCTTGTCGAGCTCTACGCCCGGCGCCGGGCCGTCAAGGGGCACGCTTTCTCTTCCGCGGGCCTTTGGGACGAGGAGTTCGGGAAGACCTTCGAGTACGAGGAGACCGACGACCAGCTCCGCTCGATCCGGGAGATCCGCGAGGACATGGAGCGCGAGGCTTCCATGGACCGCCTCCTCTGCGGCGACGTCGGCTACGGCAAGACCGAGGTCGCGATGCGGGCCGCCTTCAGGGCCGTCATGGACGGCAAGCAGGTGGCCGTCCTCTGCCCGACGACCGTCCTGGCCAGCCAGCACCTCAAGACCTTCCGCG
>CAZIQR010000064.1:0-14078 GCA_964541055.1 uncultured Eubacteriales bacterium | reverse complement strand
GGCCGAGGATGGGCCCGGCCCCGGCGATGGCCGAGAAGTGATGGGCGAAGACGACAAAGCGCTTGGTCGGGACGTAATCGCGGCCGTCGTTGACGGTGACGGCCGGCGTCGGATGATCGGCCTCTTCGCCGATGCTCTTGGCGATGAACCGAGCGTAGAAGCGCCCGGCCAGGACGAAAAGGGCCGCGGCAAGGAACAGCAGAACGAGGACGTTCATGAATGTCTCCAAGGGCGGACGCTCGATCCGCCGCAGAATGGATCATTTTGACATAGCCAGGACGATGGTGTCAAAGCCGGGATTTGACAGTCCGTCCTCGAACCGGTAAAAAAGGGCCGGAAAACGGACAAGGAGAGCCGGCATGCTGACGACCCCGGAAAAGATCATCTTCTCGCTTCTGATCCTGGCGACGGCGGCGGCCTTCCTCGTACCGATCGTGCGCAGGGTCCGGATCATCCTGGCCGGCGCGCCCGAGGACCGGTTCCGCGATCTCTGGAAGAGATTCGTTTACGCGGTGACCAAGGTCGCATTCCAGCGGTGCACCATCCGCGACGCGCGGCTGGCCACGGGCCTCCTCCACGCCGGCCTCTTCTACGGGGCGCTTTCGTTCGACACGATGACGGTCAGCCACACCCTCGAGGGCTTTTTCGACGGGTTCTATCTCTTCGGCAGGACCGGCTTCGGGCTCGTCTTCTCGTTCGTCATCGACGTCGCGGCCTTCACGGTCATGGCCGCGGTCCTTTTCCTGGCCTTCAGGCGCTTCGTCCTCAAGCGCAAGGCCTATGCCACGACCAAGGGCGACTCGGCCATCATCTATCTGCTGATCACGCTGGCCACGGCGACCTATCTCTATTTCGAGGCCTTCTCCGTCGCCCACCATCCCGAAGCGGCCCGCTGGTCCTTCCTCGGGCCGTGGCTGGCCGGGTTCATCGGCCGGTCGGGAATAGGCGCGGCGGCGATCGCCTCCCACTTCAGAATCGCCTGGTGGGCCCATGTCGTGGCCGTCTATGCCTTCATCGCCTATGTGCCTCATTCGAAATACCTGCACATGTTCGCCGGGCCGTTCAACGTTTTCTTCCGGCGCTCGACCCCGAGCGGCGAGCTCGCGGCCCTCGACCTCGAAAAGTCCGAGGTCTTCGGGATCGAGAAGCTCCCCGACTTCACGTGGAAGGACAACCTGGACGCCTTCGCCTGCATGGAGTGCGGCCGCTGCCAGGACGCCTGCCCGGCCTTCGCCAGCGGCAAGCCCCTCTCGCCCAAGATGATCCTTTTCAACATGGAGCGGGCCCTCCTCGCCGGCGACAAGGCCCTTGCCGCAAAAAAGCGCGACGAGCTGGCCGAGCTCGTCCCGGCCACCTTCACCGAGGGCGAGATCTGGACCTGCACCACGTGCGGCGCCTGCCAGCAGCAGTGCCCGGTCGAGATCGAGCACATCCGCAAGATCGTCGGTTCCCGCCGCAGCCAGGTCCTGATGCAGAGCAAGTTCCCCCCGGAGCTCAACGCCTTCTTCCGCAACATGGAAACGAACGCTAATCCCTGGGGCATCGGCTTCGCCAAGCGGGCCGAGTGGGGCGAGCCGCTCGAGGTCCGGCCCATCAAGGACGTCCCCGACGCGGAATACCTTTTTTGGGTCGGCTGCCTCGGCGCCTATGACGACGGGGGCAAGTCCATCGCCGCCTCGTTCGTCAAGATCCTCCGGGCGGCCGGCGTCAGGTTCGGGACGCTCGGGACCGAGGAGAAGTGCTGCGGCGATTCCGCCCGGCGGCTCGGCAACGAATACCTCTTCCAGAGCCTAGCTCAGGAGAATATCGGGCTCTTCAAGCAGTACGGCGTCCGGAAGATCGTCACCATCTGTCCGCACGGCTACAACACGCTCAAGCACGAATACCCGAAGCTCCTCGATCTCGTCCCGGACCTGACCGACGAGGACAGATCCCATCTCAGGGGCATCGAGGTCGTCTCGCACGTCGAGCTCATCGGCCGCCTCGTCGGCGAAGGCCGGATCTCGTTGAAGCCCTCGATCGACGGCTCCTACACGTTCCACGACCCATGTTATCTCGGCCGGCACAACGGTCTGGTCAAAGAACCCCGGAGGGTGCTGCAGGCGGCGCTCGGCGCGAAGCCGGCCGAGCTCGGCCGGCACGGCGACGACAGCTTCTGCTGCGGCGCGGGCGGCGGGTTGATGTGGACGGAAGAATCGCTCGGCCAGCGGATCAATCATCTCCGCGTCGACGAAGTCATCGCCTCGGGCGCCGGCCTCGCCGCCGCGGCCTGTCCCTTCTGCCTGACCATGCTCCGAGACGGCCTCAAGGACAAGGGCCGCGAGGACATCGCGGTCAAGGACATTGCCCAGATCGTGGCCGAACGGATCGGCTAGAAGACCTTTTCGACGGAGATGCCGCGGGAGCGGAGGGCCCTGGCCAGCCGCGACGCCTGCGTCGTGAAGAACGCGTCGGTCAGTGCGTCGAGCCATCCGAGCTTCGCGTAAAGGGCCTTGACCGCCGGGACATAGTTCATCCGGTCGATCAGGACGTGGCCGACCGCGCCGTCGAGGAGCGCGGCGAGGCGTTCGGGGTTGCCGGGCAGGAGCGGTCCGGCGAACGCGAAGGTCGGGATGCCCGCGGCTTTGAACTCCTTTAGGACCTCGATCCGCTCGGCCACGGGCGACGATATCCGCTCGAAGGTGCGGATGACGGACTCCTCGTCGCTGGCGATGCTGAAGCCGACCTCCACGTCCGGGATGCGCTTGATGACGTCGAGGTCGCGGCGGACCCGGGCGGACTTGGTCTGGATGACGACCGGGAAATCGCAGCCGACGAGGACCTCGAGCGAGCGGCGCGTCAGCCCGTAACGCTCCTCGAGCGGCTGATAGCAGTCGCAGACCGAGGCGAACCAGATCGTCCCCCGCTTGGCCTTGACGATCTGCTTGGCCAGCAGGGCCGGGGCGTTGACCTTGGCGTCGACGAACTCGCCCCAGGGCTCGCTATGGCCGCTGTAGCGCCGCATGAAGAGCGCAGCGTAGCAGTAGGCGCAGCCGACCTGGCAGCCCGTATAGGGATTGACGCAGTAGTCGTAGATCTTCGAGGCGTTGAGGATGGACTTGGCTTCGATCTCGCGAACGGCTAAGCCGGGCATACGACCATTATAGACTCAGGCCAGGATCTCTTTGAAGACCTTGATGGCCCGGTCGACGTCCACGTCACCGACGTCCTTGTGGGTGACCATGCGGATGCCGCCGCTCACCGCCAGAGCCAGGATGCCTCGCTCTTTCATCTTGTCGAGCAGGACCGCGCAGGAGAGCTGCGGATGCTCGAAGCCGAAGATGATAATGTCGGTCTCGACCGTGCGCGGATCGATCTTGATCCCCGGGAGGCCGCTGATCCCCTCGGCCAGCCGCTTGGCCCGGACGTGGTCGTCCTTGAGCCGTTCGACCATTTCCGTGAGCGCGATGAGGCCGGGCGCGGCGAGAACGCCGACCTGGCGCATCCCGCCGCCGAAGGCCTTGCGCAGCCGCCGCCCGAACTCGACTCGCCCCTTCGGCCCGGCAAGCATGGAGCCGACCGGGGCCGAGAGGCCCTTGGAAAGGCAGAACTGGATCGAGTCGACCTCGTCGGCGAAGGCCCGGACCGGGACCCCGGAGGCGACGCTGGCGTTGAAGATGCGGGCCCCGTCGAGGTGGACCTTGAGCCCGTGCTCGTCGGCGATCCGCCGCATGGCCTTAAAATTTTCCAGCGGGATAACCGCCCCGCCCCAATTGTTGTGCGTGTTCTCGAGGCAGATGAGCGTCGTCTGCGGCGTGTGGACGTTCGGCTTGCGGATGGCGGCCACGACGTCCTTGGGGGCCATGGCCCCACGTTCCGAGCGCACGGGCCGCGGCGTCACGCCGGAGATGAAGGTCATGTGGGTCGATTCCATGTTATAGATGTGCGACCTCTCTTCGACGATGACCTCCTCGAGGGCGTTCGTCCACATCTTGACGGCGATCGAGTTGGCCATGGTCCCGGAGGGGCAGAACAGCGCCGCTTCCTTGCCCATGATCCCCGCCGCCCTCCGCTCGAGCTCCTGCACCGTCGGGTCGTCGCCGAGGACGTCGTCGCCGACCACGGCCTCGGCCATGGCCCGCCTCATCTTCTCCGTCGGCCGGGTGACCGTGTCGCTGCGAAAGTCCGAATACGTAATGCTCATCGTGCGCCTCCGAATGGGCCATTATAGCCCGAGCCCGGAAATGGGGCAACGCCCCATGCGTTTACTAAGTTCATGATCTATGATATTAATAGACCTCGAATTCCTGAGCGGTACCACTGTCCATGGCGAAAAGATTCCTCTTCAACGCAGCCGTCGCCACGCTCTCGTTCCTTATCCTGTTTGTCCTCAGCGCCGTCATCTTCTCCCAGGTCCTGCTCAAGAGCGAGGTCGTCTCCGTCCCCGATCTCACCGGCAAGGCCGTCGCTCAGGCCCGGGCCGAGCTGCAGAAGAAGGACCTGACCCTGGCCGAGAAAGGCCGGGAAGCGAGCGACGAAGTTAAAAAAGGGCTCATCGTCAGGCAGACCCCCGCCCCCGTCTCCCGGATCCGCGTCACCCGGATCATCGAGGTCTGGACGAGCTCGGGCAGCGGCACGGTGACGGTCCCCGACCTGGCCGAGAAGACGCTCGACGAGGCCTTGACGCTGCTTCAGGCGGCCGGCCTGAAAAAGGGCCCGATCACGCAGGTCCACACCGCCAGGCTCCCGGCCGGCAAGATCCTGGAGCAGCAGCCGTCACCGGGGACCGTGGTCGAGCGCGACTTTTCGGTCGGCCTGCTCCTTAGCCAGGGCGGCCTGGATCCGATCTTCATGATGCCCGATCTCCTCGTCGGACTCCGGGCCGACTCCGTGATCGGGCGGTTCGACGCCTGGGGCTTCAAGGTCGCCGATATCCGCTACGTCTACTACCCCGGGGCGCCGGCCGGCCTCATCGTCGGCCAGGACCCGAAGCCCGGCTTCCCGGTCCGCCGCAGGGCCCGGATCTCCCTCGAGGTGAGCCGCTGATGGTCCTCATCGCTCCGTCGATCCTGTCGGCCGACTTCTCCAAGCTGGGCGAGGCCGTTCAACTCGCCGAGCGGGCCGGGGCCGACCTCATCCACGTCGATATCATGGACGGGCATTTCGTGCCCAACCTGACGCTCGGGCCTCAACTCGTCGCGGCCATCCGCCGCGAAACCGCCCTGCCCATCGACGTCCACCTCATGGTCGAGAACCCCCGCGCCTTCGTGCCGCTCTTCCACGAGGCCGGCGCCGATTGGATCTCGATCCATGTCGAGGCTACGGCCCACCTGCACAAGGACCTGACGCAGATCCGGTCGCTCGGCCGCAAGGCCGGAGCCGCCCTCAATCCGGCGACGCCGATCGGCGCCCTGGAAGAGGTCCTCGACGACATCGACTACGTCCTGATCATGTCCGTCAATCCCGGCTGGGGCGGCCAGTCCTTCATCCCGGCTTGCCTCGACAAGATCCGCCGGCTCCGGGACTGGATCCGCTCCGAAGGCCGGTCGGTCCCTATCGAAGTGGATGGCGGCATCAAGCTCGACAACGCCGCGGAGATCGTCGCGGCCGGCATGGAGATCGTGGTCGCGGGCTCGGCCGTCTTCGCTTCGCCCGACCCGGCCGCGGCCATCCGGACCCTGAAAGACATCGCGAGGAAATCCTCATGAAGATATCCCCTTCTCAAAGAACGGTTGTCGCCCTCATCCCCGCCCTGGCCCTGCTCCTGGGACTGGTCGCGGCCTGCCACAAGCAGACGGTCCAGATCGCGCCCGACCTGGCCTCCTCGGACGAGGCCCTTTACAAGCTCGGCGAGGCGACCATCAAGAAGGACACGGAGAAAGGGCTGCTCTATCTGCGCCAGGTCATCGACTCGTTTCCCAAGAGCTTTTACGCCCAGCGGGCCAAGCTCCTCATCGCCGACGCTTATTACAGGAAGAACGACGAGAGCAGCATGATCCTGGCCGCGGCCGAATACCGCGAGTTCATCCGTTCCTATCCGTACTCGCCGTCGGCGGCCTACGCCCAGTACCAGGTCGCGATGACCTTCTTCAAGAAAATGCTGAAGCCGGGCCGGGACCCGTCCAAGACCATCCAGGCCCTGGCCGAGTTCAAGAAGGTCATGACCGATTTCCCCGGCAGCGACCAGGCCAAGGACGCCCAGGACAAGATCAAGGAATGCGAGGAACGGCTGGCCGGCCACAGCGCCGAGATCGCCATCAGCTATTTCTCCCGGCGCGGCTACCGGGCCACGATCAGCCGGCTGACGGAGATCATGAACCAGTACCCGAACTACGCGGGCATGGACCAGGTCTACTTCTATCTCGCCGAATCCTACTTCATGATGCGCGCGTACGACCAGGCCGTCCCGTTCTACACGAAGGTCATCACCGACTATTCGGGGCGCAAGATGGCCAAGACCTCGAGCCAAAGGCTGGCGGAGATCGAGAAGCTGAAGACCGCCCCGCCGACCGTCAAAGTCAAGAAGAGCTGACCCCCGGGCGGGGTCCGGGAGGTTCGACATGCGGGACCGGAGAGGACGGATCCGGACGATCGCCATCGCGCTCATCCTCGGCGCCGCCCTGGGATTCGCCCCGGCCCGAGCCGCCTCTCCCCTGTTCAAGGTCGAATCCCTCTCCGCAGGGTTCGGCTTCGAGAACGTGTCGAGGACCGTCTTCTGGAAGGGCGCCGACGCCCCGTCGAAGATCCTGGCCGGCCTGTTCTCCGCCCGGGCCGACCTGGGCCTGCGCGGCGGAGCCATCGTCAGCTTCAGCGCCGGGTTCGTCCTGACCGACTGCAAGAACCTGATCTTCAACGACTTGCCGGTCGCGCTCGAGCTCGACGCCCGTCCGCTCGCGGGCTTTTCGCTCGGGGCCGAGGCCTTCGTCCCAGTCCGGCGCTGGTCCGACTTTGAGATGAGCGGTACGGGTCGCATCGTCTATTCCTTCGGGATGTCGAAGACCTGGACCCTCGGAGGTTTCGCCGTTCCCGGCGAGGCCACGGGCCAGGCCGGCTGGTTCGAGGCGGCGGCGGGGCCGCGCCTCTCCTACCTCGTCTTCGGCCGCATCGTCCCCTACGTCGAGCTCTGGGGCCGCTGGCTCCACGCTGGCTTCAAGATGAACGAGGCCCTCGCGGACCTCACAGGCACACAGACCCGGCGGGTCCCCGGGAACGTCTCGTTCAGCGCTTCGCTCGGGGCCGACGCCGCCGTGACGGGCCGCGTCTCCGTCCGGGCCAAAGCCGGTTTCCGGCCCTATACCGGCGGGGTGGACGGCCTGTTCTCGTTCGGGGTCCTTTACAAGTTCTAGGGCAAGGGAGACGTCCATGATGAAGCCGTTGCGACGGTCCGCACCGCTCCTCGTGACCGCTCTCATGGCCCTCGTCGCCGGCCCGGGGACGGGCGGCGCCAACGTGCCGCGGCAGGAGAAGCGCATCATCACCCGGGCGGCCCTCCGGCAGCCGGTCGCGCGGATCCGGGCCCAGGGTCTGAGCCCACGCTCGCGTTTTCGCGGCTATGCCGCCGACCGCGTCCTCGTCCGTTTCAAACCCGAGGTCGGCGACGCCACCGCCGACGCCGTCCTCAAGATGTACGAGTTCCCCTCGGTCCACCGTATCCCCGGGATCGGGGCCTATGCCGTTCGCATCCCGGCCGGGGCGACCGTGCCTGAAACTCTGGCCCTTCTGCGGCGCAATCCCGACGTCGAGCTGGCCCGTCCCGATTACCCCGCGCGCCTGGCCGACGTCCCCAACGACCCCTATTTCCTGAACTATCAATATGCCCTGTCCAATAGGGGCGGCATCCTCAACGTCAGCCCCGATATCCGACCCCAGATGACCGCCGGCGCGGACATCAAGGCCGTCGACGCCTGGACCGCGACCAAGGGCGACGCCGGGACGATCATCGCCATCCTCGACACCGGCGTCGACAAGACCCATCCCGATCTCGCCGGCAAGGTCCTCGACGGATACGATTTCGCCAACGACGACAACGACGCCGACGACGACGTCTGGCACGGCACGCACGTCGCCGGCATCGCCGCGGCGGGCACGAACAACACCGTCGGGACGGCCGGCGTCGCTTGGAACTGTCGCATCCTGCCGGTCAAGGTCACCGACGGCAACGGCGATGGCTACTACAGCTGGATCATCGACGGCATCATCTACGCCGCCGACCACGGCGCGGCCGTCATCAACATCAGCCTGGGCGGCAGCGTCGACGACCCGCTCCTCAAGCAGGCCTGCCAGTATGCCCATGACAAGGGCGTCGTGATCGCCGCCGCGGCCGGCAATGACGGCACCCTCGGCGTCCTCTATCCCGCCGCCTACGACGGTGAGGTCCTCGCCGTGGCGGCCAGCGACTACAACGACGCCATCACCAGCTTCTCGAGCTACGGGCCGGAGGTGGACGTGGCCGCGCCCGGCATGTGGGTCCTCGCCGCGGCCCCCCAGTGGTATGTCGGCGACGGCTACCTGCCCTACCTCTTCGGCACGGGGACCTCCATGGCCTCGCCGCACGTCGCCGGCATGGCGGCCCTTCTCAAGAGCGCCAAGCCCGACCTTGGCCCCGACGACCTGATGAAGCTCATCCGCTATACGGCCGACGACATCAACAAGACGACCTATCCCGGGCGCGACGATCACGCCGGCTACGGCCGCATCAACATGGCCCGGGCCCTGACGCCGTACATCCTCAAATAGCGCCGCCGCCCATGCTCAAGCTCCTCCGGGTCCGGAACCTGGCCACCATCGAGGACCTCGAGATCGGCCTCGAGCCGGGCTTCTCGATCCTGACCGGCGAGACCGGCGCCGGCAAATCCATCATCATCGACGCCATCCGCCTCATCCTCGGCGACAAGGGCTCGCCCGATCTCGTCCGCACAGGCAAGTCCGAAGCTTTCGTCGAGGCCGTCTTCGACGTGACCTCGCAAAGCGTCGACCTCGAAGGCCTGCCGGACGCCGAGAACGGCGAGCTCCTCGTCCAGCGCTCCGTCACGGACCAGGGCGCGGGCAAGGCCTTCGTCAACGGGGTCCTGGCCCCGGTCCGGCGGCTGCGCGAGCTCGGCCCGCAGCTCGTCGATATCTACGGCCAGAACGACCATGTCTTCCTGCTCCATCTCGAGAACCACCTCGCCTACCTCGACGAAACGCTCGACGACGCGGGGCCCGTCGAGGACACGGCCCGGGCGGCGCAGGAATTGCGCCGGCTCCTCCAGGAGAAACGCGACCTCGAAGGCCGCGAGCGGGAACGCGAACAGCGGCTCGATTTCATCGCCTATCAGCTCAAGGAGATCGAGGCGGCCGGCCCGAAGGCCGGCGAAGACGAGGAGCTCCTGCGCGAACGGGAGATCCTGCGGAACGCCGAGAAGATCGCCGGGCTCGTCGACAAGGCCCTGGACCTGGCCTATCTCGGCGGGGACTCGCTCGTGCCTCGTCTGGCCCGGCTGAAGTCGGTGCTGGCCGATCTGGCCGCCTACGAGACGTCTTTCGGCGAGTTCAGGGGCGGCCTCGAAGACGCCTCGATCCTCCTTCAGGACGCCTCGGACCTCCTCATCCGCTTCCGCGACAAGCGGGCCGCCGCGCCGGAGAACGCCGAGGAGGTCGAAGAGCGGCTCAGCATCCTCGAGAAGCTGAAGCGGAAATACGGCGGGACAATCGATTCCGTCCTGGCCGCCGCGGAAAGCCTGCGGCGCGAGAAGGCCGGCCTCGACTCCGGCCGCGAGCGCCTCGAGGAGCTCGGGTCGGTCATCGCCGCGAAGTTCGAGGCCTATGTCCGGGCCGCCGGGCGCCTCAGCGCCGGCCGGAAAAAGGCAGCGGACAAGCTCGGCCGGGCGATCGAGAAGGAGATCGCCCTGCTCGGCATGGCGAAAGCCCGGTTCGAGGTCCGCCTCACCGGTCGCGCTCCGGACCCGGGCGACCCGTCGAGCATCCGCGACCAGGGCGCCGAAGAGGTCGAGTTCCTGCTCTCCCCCAACCCCGGCGAGGAGCTCCGGCCGCTCCGGCGCATCGCCTCCGGCGGCGAGCTGTCCCGGATGATGCTGGCCCTCAAGTCGGCGGGGCGGGACCGCGAAAGCCAGAAGACCCTCATCTTCGATGAGATCGACGCCGGCATCGGCGGCAAGACGGCCGAGTTCATCGCCCGCAAGCTCGGCCAGCTCGCGGCGCGCCACCAAGTCCTTTGCATCACTCATCTGCCGCAGATCGCGGCCACAGCGGCCCACCACTTCAACGTCTCCAAGCGTGTCGAGAAGGAGAGGACCTTCACCGGCGTCCGCAGGCTCGACCGCGAGGAGCGGATCGAAGAGATCGCCCGGCTCATCGCCGGCAGCCGGCTGACCGAGGCCTCGCGGGAAACAGCGCGGGAAATGCTCGACGGCGCGCCGGCGAAAGGACAAGGCCGATGACCCGGACCGACCGCGCTCGGGAGCTTTTCCGCGGCGGCTTCAGCTGCTCCCAGGCCGTGGCCGCGGCCTTCGCTCCCGATCTCGGCCTCGACGCCGAAACAGCCCTGCGCCTGTCGCAGGGTTTCGGCGGCGGCATCGCCCGGCAGGCCGACTGGTGCGGCGCGCTCACCGGGGCCATCCTCGTCATCGGACTCCGGCACGGCCGGACGCGGGCCGAGGACGCCGCCGCCCGCGACAAGACCTACGCCCTCGTCCGGGAGCTCCTGGCCCGTTTCACGGCCAAGCACGGCGAGGTCAAATGCCGGGACCTGCTCGGCTGCGATCTCGGAACGCCGGAAGGCCAGAAAAAGATCGACGAGCTCCGCCTCCACCAGACGAAGTGCGAGGAATTCGTCCGCGACGCCGCCCTCCTCCTCGAAGAGCTCCTCTGACGGCGGCCCGGCCGCGGCCGATCATGTATAATACGGTCCCATGAGCGCCTCCCTGAACGGCCTGAAGGTCTTTGTCCGGACTTTCGGCTGCCAGATGAACGAGAACGATTCGGAGCACGTCGCCGGTGTGCTCGCCCGGGCCGGCGCGGCCCGGGCCGAGGGGCCCGAGGACGCCGACATCGTCATCGTCAACACCTGCGCCGTCCGTCAGAAATCCGAGGAGAAGCTCTATTCCTACCTGGGCCGGCTCGCCCGGCTCAAAAGGAAAAGGCCTTTTCTCCTGGGCGTTGCGGGCTGCGTCGCGCAGGTCCGCCGTGGCGAGCTCGTCGAGCGCCTGCCGTTCATCGATTTCGTCGCCGGGCCGGACAGCTATCTCGACCTGCCGGAGATCGTCGGACGGGCGGCCGAAGCGCCCGTCATCCGGACGGAGTTCGGCCGTGAATGGCGGGAGATCGGGGCCGGTTCGACCTCGCGGGAAACGTCCTGGAGCGCCTTTGTTCCCGTCATGGAAGGCTGCGACAATTTCTGCGCCTACTGCATCGTCCCGTTCTCGCGGGGCCGGGAGAAGTTCCGGCCCCTTCCGAAGGTCCTCGCCGAGGTCGAGGCCGCGGCCGCGGCCGGGGCGTTGGAGGTCCAGCTCCTCGGCCAGAACGTCAATTCCTACAGGGATCCGGAGACCGGGACAGGTCTGGCCGGCCTCCTCGAAACCGTGGCCGCCGTGCCCGGCGTCGAATGGGTCCGGTTCATCACCTCGCATCCCAAGAACTTCGGCGACGATATCATCCGGGCCATGGCCTCGAGCCCCAAGATCTGCCCGGCGCTTCACCTCCCGCTTCAGTCGGGCTCATCCCGTATCCTGGAGCGCATGAACCGGGGTTATGACCGAGACGATTACCTGGCCTTGGTCGGGCGCCTGAGACGAAGCCAGCCCGGCCTCCTTCTGATGACGGACATCATCGTCGGTTTCCCCGGGGAGACCGGCGAGGACTTCGAGGCCACGTGCAGCCTCCTTCGGGAGGTCGGTTTCGCCGGGATCTTTTCGTTCCGCTATTCCCCCCGTCCTCTGACGGCGGCCGCCTCCGTCCCCGACGATGTCCCCTTCGAGGTCAAGAGGCGGCGCCTCATCGCCCTTCAGTCCCTTCAGAGGTCCTGCCAGACAGCCCTCTTCCGGACGTTCGTCGGCCAGGAGCTCCGCGTTCTCGGCACGGGGCCCAGCCCCAAGGGGGCCGGACGGTTCTCGGGCCGGACGGCGGGAAATCTGGTGGTCAACTTCGACGCCCCCTCCGATCCGACCGGCCGCTTCGTCACGGTGCGGATCTCCGGCTCCGGCCCGTATTCCCTTCACGGCCGCGCCATTTAGGGAAATCTCGTTTTCATCCGCTAATCCCCGTCTCATCTATCGGAACTCTCCCCAAAGTACGGCGAGTTCAGGCGGTCGAGCCCGATTTGGAAAAGTTTAGCCGGGGCGCGGTCTGGACGAGGGCAGTTTCCCCGGAAACCGGCAAAACGTGTTTGAGCGAGGCTTAGCGCAAGCCGAGCGAGTTGTTTTGACGCCGAGGCCGGAGCACGTCACGGCGTTTTCAAACTTTTCCCATGAGGGCGAGACCGCCTGACGAGCCGCGTTGCACTTTGGGGGAAGTTCCGATATAATCAATCGTCTTTGAGCCCTCTGAAACGGGAATTGAGAACACGGGATGAAAGTCAACGTCTGGAATACGATCCTTCAGCTCAGCAAAGAGCGAAGCGTCGAGCCCCGCGTGATCATCCAGGCGATCGAGGAATCCCTCCGGGTCGCATCGTCTAAGTTCTTCTCCCAGAAAGAGAACGTCCAGGTCCTGTTCAAGCCCGAACGGGGCGAGCTCCGCGTCTTCGCGGTCAAGAAGGCCGCCGAAAAGCCCAAGAACCCGGCCGAGGAGATCTCGCTCGCCGAGGCCCGGGCCATCAGGCCGGACGTCAAGGAGGGCGAAGCGGTCGAAGTCGATCTTCCGGCCGACACCCTGGGGCGGATCGCGGCCCAGGCGGCCAAGCAGGTCATCTTCCAGAAAGTCCGCGACGCCGAGCAGGAAAAGATCATCAACGAGTTCACCCCCCGGATCGGCGAGATCGTCACCGGCGTCGTCCGCCGCATCGAGGAAGGGGTCATCGTCCTCGAGGTCAACGGCACCGATGTCGCCCTGCCCCTCCGCGAGAAGCTTCCGAACGACGACGTCCGCCGCGGCGACCTCGTCAAGGCCGTCATCGCCCAGGTCCTCAGGGGCTATCAGGGCCCGCAGATCATCGTCTCGCGGTCCTCTCCCCGGTTCCTGGCCCGGCTCCTCGAGACGGAGATCCCCGAGATCGCCAATGGGACGATCGAGATCAAGGATATCGTCCGCCAGCCCGGCGAGCGGGCCAAAGTCGCCGTGGTCAGCCACGAGCGCGACATCGACCCCGTCGGCGCCTGCATCGGCGTCAAGGGCAACCGCATCATGGCCATCTCGAAAGAGCTCGGCGGCGAGAAGGTCGACATCATCCCCTGGTCGGCGGACCTTGTGACCTATGCCAAGTCCTCTCTCAGCCCGGCCAAGGTCGACCGCCTTCAGGTCGTCAGCCGGGCCGAGAAGGCCATCCTGGCCCTGGTCCCCCAGGATCAGCTGTCGCTGGCCATCGGCAAGAAGGGGATCAACGTCAAGCTGGCCTCACGCCTGGTCGGCTGGAAAATCTCGATCAAACAAGAAGATGCCCATGAGTGAACCCGTCAAGAAACCGACCCTGAAGAAACCCGGCAAGCCCGAGCAGGCGCCGATCATTGCCGTTCGCAAGGCCCCGCCGCTGAAGAGGGCCGTCAAGCCCGGCGAAGAGGCCCCCGCCCCCGCCAAGCCTGGCCTGCATAAGCCTGCTCCGGCCGCCCCGGCCAAGCCGACGGTCATCGTCAAGCCGGCCCCGCCGCTGAAGCCGGCCAAGCCGGCGCCGGGAAAGCCCGCGCCTCCCGCGGCCCCGGCCAAGGCCCCCGCGGCCAAGCCCGCCGCACCCGAAACGCATGCTCCTGAGGCCGCCCCCGCGGCCAAGCCGTCCGTAGCGGCGAAGCCCGCTGCGGCCCCGGCGGCCAAGCACGAGCCGACCGCACCGGCCCCGAAGCCCGCCGCTCCGCCGGCCCCCGCTCCTCCGAGGCCGGCCAAGCCGGCCCATCCTCCCGCCGCGCCGAAACCGGCCTGACCTATGAGGCCGGCCGGTTTCGGCGCGGCGGGAG
>CAZIQR010000063.1:0-14220 GCA_964541055.1 uncultured Eubacteriales bacterium | reverse complement strand
GGGCCGGTCGAAACGCCCCTATCTCACGAAGGCGCGGTTTAGACCGGGCCGCGCTTCCGCGCTTTCTCGAGCGCTTCGAGGAACGAAGGATCGAGCCTGGCGCCCAGGTCGAGCGCCTTCCGGGCGTGCTCCCAAGCCGCGTCGTACGAGCCGAGCTGATACTCGAGGACGGCGATGTTGCCCTGCAGGGTCCCGTCCTTGGGATCGAGGGAGGCCGCCTTGAGCAGGACCTGGAGCGCGTCCGCCTTCCGGCCGAGGACCGTCAGGACGCTGCCCAGGCCGGCGTAGGCGTCCTTGTAGGAGCGATCGATCTCCAGGGCCTTGCGGAAGGCCCGTTCCGCTTCCTTGTAGGCCTTCTTCCTGGCGTGGGCGATGCCCAGGTTGTTGTAGGCCATGGCCAGGGACGGATCGAGCTCGATGGCCCGCTCCGCCTCGATCGCCGCCGCCCCGGCCTCGTCCCTCAGCAGGTGGGCGTAGCTCAGGTTCAGATGGGTCTTGGCCGAGACCAGGCCGAGCTCCTGGGCCTGGCGGATCTCGGCCATGCCGTCGTCGATCCTCTTGAGCATGATCAGCGCATAGCCGAGGCTGGCGTGGGCTTCGGCGAAACGGGGCACGAGCTCGATGGCTTTCATGAACCTGGCGGCGGCCTCCTCGATGCGCCCCCCTTCGAAGAGACAGATGCCGAGATTGTAGTAGGCCTTCTCGTACTCCGGATCGATGGCCAGGACGGCCTCGTATTCGCGGACGGCCTCTTCCGTCCGCCCCTGCTGATGGAGGAGGTTGCCGTGGACGTTGTGCGGTCCGGGCAGGTCCGGCCTCAGCTCGAGGGCCAGGCCGACCTCGGCGAGGGCCCGGTCGAAAGCCTTCTTCCGGACGCAGACCTCGGCCAGGTTCGAATGGGCGAGGGCGAAGGCCCGGTTGAGCGAGGCCGCTTTGAGGAACGCCTGCTCGGCCTCCTCGCGGCGTCCGGCGCGGAGCTCCAGCTCGCCGATGTTGTTCCAGGCCTCGGCGAAGGACGGCCGGATCTCGACGGCCCGGCGGTAGAGGCCCATGGCCGCTTCGGTCTCTCCCTTCTTGGCCCGGGCGATCCCCATGTTGTAGAGGAAGCGGGCCGAGCGCGGCTTCTCCTTGAGGATGGCCTCATAGGTCTCGATGGCCTCGTCGACACGGCCCTGGCGCCTCGCGATGATGCCCAGGAGGTTCCGCGTTTCGACGTTGTCGGGGTTGAGCCGCAGCGCGTCGCGGCAGGCCTCGAGGGCCGGGCCGAGCTCTTTGCGCTCGAGCTCGACCTCGGCCAGCATGACGTAGGCGTCGTCGAGGGGGGACATGTCCCTGCGCCCGGCCTCGTCGAGAACGTCGAGGAGCCGGTGGCTGGTGGAGACCCCGGGGGCCTCGGGCGGGAGCGCGCGGCCCCGGTCAACCGCCTTGGCCCGGGCGTTGTAAACACAGATCAGGGAGTAGATCTCCGCCGCGTCGGCCAGCTTCTCTAGCGGCAGGGGAAAATCGATGCCGTTGAAAGGGCGGTCGCGGTGGAGAAGGATGATCCGGCTGTTGAGGGCCCCGAACTCGCCGCCCTGGAGCAGGCTGTCCATGACCGATCCCCGGTCGGCGATGTGGACGGCGCCGAACAGGTGCCCCCACTCGTGCTCGAGCACCCGCTCGAGATCCGGCGGGCCGTCGTCGACGCGCACGAGGAGGGTCCCTTCCTTGTAGAGGGAGAGGCCGACGAAGCGGTCCTGGAGGTTCCGCTGGGCCGTCAGCGCCAGGACCACGTCGCAATCGCCGCGGTCCGCCTCCGCGTCGACCTTTTCGAGGAGTTGATCGAGCGACCGAAGGGCGTCGCCGGACCGCCAGGAACCGAAGCGCCGGATCGCCAGGCGGATGTGGAAGAGGCGCTCGAATTCTCCCGAAACGAAGGCCATGGCCGCCGTCGTCCGCGGCTGCCAGTCGGGCATCGCCCGGACCTCTTCATCGGCCAGGACGAGGACGCGGACCTCGCGGGCCGGAACGGGTGTTTCCTGCGGGTGCGGGAACGCGGCCGCAGCTAAGACAAGAAACAGAAGGCCGGCCGCACGTCTCATCGCCGTTCTCCCTTGGGCTTATTCTAGATCAAGGAAAGAGGGAAATGCCAGACGGGCGCGAGCCCGTCGACGGACCTTCGCCGTCCTCGCCGTCGGGCCGGATCCGGCTGCGGCGGGACCGCTGCCAGATCCGGCAGAGGACGAGATGATCGAAGAGGCCCAGAACGAGGATGATGGCCATGGTCCCGAGCCACTGGGCGGACCGCAACCGGAGCGTCCCTTCCTTGGCGTTGGCTTTCGCCGCCAGATAAGAGGGGAGGAACATCGTCGAGTTCTTGGGGTAGGTCGACCGGAAGATGAGCAGCGAGCCTTTGTCCTGACGAAACGAGGATTCCGTCGTCGTCACGGGGACGGACAGGAGGGCGATCAGAAGGAGGCCGCCGAATACGGCAAGTACGATCTTCGCGCACGGGCCTTTCGAAGCGGGCCACGATCCGTTGGACATGCCTCAACCCTTGATAGAGAGAATACTCCGAAAAGGCGTTGGTTGTTTAGCCGCGGCCCGGTTCAGCGGACCTGGCGCTCGAGCTTCTCGTACTGCTCGCGGATCTCGGCCGGCAGCCGCCCCTTGTAGGGCTTGAGATAGTCCCGGACCTGGTCGACCTCGGGCTTCCATTCCTTGATCTTGACCTCGAAGAGCTTTTCGAGCCTGTCCTTCGGGAGGTCGAGGCCGGTCAGGTCGAGGTCCTGGAGCCGGGGCACGAGCCCGGCCGGCGTCTCGCGGGCCGGGACCGCGCCGGTGACCCGGTCGATGATCCACTTGAGGACGCGCATGTTGTCGCCGAACCCGGGCCAGATGAACTTGCCGCGCTCGTCGACCCTGAACCAGTTGACCGAGAAGATCCTCGGCGGCCGGGACATGCGGTTGCCCATGTTGAGGTAATGGCGCCAGTAGTCGGCCATGTTGTAGCCGCAGAAGGGGAGCATGGCCATGGGGTCGCGCCGCACCACGCCGACCTGCCCGGTCGCCGCGGCCGTCGTCTCGGAGCCCATGCGGGCGCCCATGAAGACGCCGTGGGCCCAGTTGAAGCTCTCGATGACGAGGGGGATGAGCCGGGTCCGCCGGCCGCCGAAGATCATGGCCGAGATCGGCACGCCCCGCGGGTTCGCGGACTCCTTGTCCAGCATGGGCGAGTTGATGATCTGGGCCGTGAAGCGCGAGTTCGGGTGGGCGGCCTTGGTCCCCAGGGAGGGGTTCCAGGGACGGCCCTGCCAGTCGAGAAGGTGTTCCGGCACCGGCCCGTCGAGGCCCTCCCACCAGGGCTCGTTGGTGTCGGTATCGAGGGCAACGTTCGTGAACAGAGTCGGATTGTAGGCGCCGCGCATGACCGTCTTCATCATGTTCGGGTTCGTCTTCATGGACGTCCCCGGCGCGACGCCGAAGTAGCCGGCCTCGGGGTTGATGGCCCAGAGGCGGCCGTCGGGGCCGATGTTGAGCCAGGCGATGTCGTCGCCGAGCGTCCAAACGCGGTAGCCCGGCAGGGCCGACTCCATCATGGCCAGATTGGTCTTGCCGCAGGCGCTGGGCAGGGCGGCCGTGATGTAGGTCTTGTGGCCGTGGAGGTCCTCGATGCCCATGATGACCATGTGCTCGGCGAGCCAGCCCTGCTTGTAGCCGAGGTAGGAGCCGATCCGGAGCGAAACGCACTTCTTGCCGAGCAGAGCGTTGCCGCCGTAGCCCGAGCCGACGCTCCAGACCAGGCCCTCCTCCTGGAAATGCATGATGTAACGGCGGTTGGGATCGAGCGTGCCGATCGAGTGGAAGCCTTTGACGAAATCCTCCCGGTTGCGCAGCTTCTCGAAGATCTCCGTCCCGATGCGGGTCATGATGCGCATGCTCACGGCCACATAGGACGAGTCCGTGACCATCATGCAGGCCTTGGCGTAGGGCGAGTCGGGATGGCCCATCATGTAGGGGATGACGTACATCGTCCGGCCCGTCATGCAGCCGTCCGAGAGCTTGGCCATCAGTGTCTTGGCCTTGGCCGGCTCCATCCAGTTGTTGTTCGGGCCCGCGGCGTCCCTGGTCGGATGGATGACGTAGGTCAGGTGCTCGACGCGGGCGACGTCGGTCGGATTGGAGCGGTGGAGGTAGGCCGTCGGCCAGGTCTTATGATTGAGGGGCAGGAAAACGGGGCCGTTCAGGCGCTCCTCGCTCATGCCGATCTCGAGCAGGCGCCAGGCCTCGCCGTCGGAGCCGTCGCACCAATAGACGCGGCCCGGCTTGGCCAGACGCTCCTGCTCTTCGACCCAGCTTTCAGCCGCGGATGCCATGACGGACCTCAGCCCCCATTTTTATCAGTTAGATAAGGACCTGTCAAACGTCCCCGCTCAGCGGATGTTGTTGATGGCGTTCTTGGCCGTATCGTGCTTGTTCTTCATGATGTTGCCGACAAGCGTGAAGCGGCGGTCCTCGTCCTGCATCTGCTGCTGGAGCTGGAGATACTGGAGGTTGAACGATTGCGACATCTCCTCCATCTTCCGAATCGCCTCGAAAAGCTTATTTTCTCGGGCCGGTCCGGTCTTGCCGGCATCGGCTGCCAGCTTCGTGACCTCACGCACGCCCGCCAGCAGCTTGGCCGTCAGGGCCTCCGCGTCACGCGAGGCCCTGACATAGCGGCCATGGGCATCGACGAGCTGGGTCATGTCATCGCCGACGGTCTGAATGGCCTTCTTGGCTTCAGGGGTGAGCCCGGTCTTGGGAAGGGGGGCGGTCCGGGTCTGGCCCCGGCCGGGACCGGCCGCCGCGAGGGCGATCAGCAGAGCCGCGGTGAAAACGGGAGCGTATTTCATGGCGATCTCCTTCAGCTCCGGTCCCTAGACCTGGATCTCATAGACGACGGGGATCCCCGCCAGCGAGATCTCGGGATTGAAGGTCCAGGCGACCAGGTTGACCGCGCGCGGATAGGGGATGAAGCGGGCCCGGTAGAACGGCCCGACCGGCCAGCCGCGCTTGTTGAAATCGACCGTGGCCACGTAGCCGTCCTCGCGGATGCGCCGAAGATAGGCCCGGAGGAATGCGGCCCGCTCGGCCGAAGCGAGATCGGGGAAGGCGACGTGGTTGATCCAGGCGTAGCGCTCCACCGTTTTTCCCAGCTGGTCATGGCTGATGAAGTTGATCATGGCCTCGATGCGGCCGTCACGTTGCCACACGAAGGTCTTGGCGACATCGGGGCAGTCCAGCTCGAGCGCGAGATCGGCCTTGTCCCACGCGAGAGCCAGCTCCACCGTGTCCTTGTAGCGCTCGAGGAGGGCGTGGCAGGCGTCGAGGTCGGAGGGGTGGTAGTCCCTCAACGAGACCCCGGGCGCGGCCTTGGGCGGCCGGTGGGCGCCGATGAGCCGGATGGCCGCCTTTTCGTAGCCCTTGAGACCCTCGGACGCGTCGACGCGCTCGAGGTCGAGGACGCGGGCCACGACGCCGGACTTACGGACCTGCTCGATGCGGTGGCCTTCGGCTCTGAGCTTGTTCATCATCTTCGTCGAGCGGTGCCCCGTTTCGAGCGTCAGCAGAGAGAAGTCAAGACGGTACCTTTTTCTATTGATCTCGACGGCCGTCTTGATGAGGTCGACCGCGAGTCCCTGGCGCAGGTATTCCTTGCGGACGACGAGCAGGCAGCTGTAGACCGCGTCGCAGATCCGTCCCCGGTAATTGAATTTTTCCGGCAGGTTGGCCAGGAAGGCGACGATCTCGCCGTCCTTGTAGGCCCCGAGCAGGTGGTCGCGCCTGTCCCCGGGGATGCGGTCGAAGAGGTAATGGAGAAAGGCCGGGCGGTAGAAGTTGGGGAACGACGCCATCCCGTACTCGTCCCGCCAGGAAGCGTGGGCCATGCGCTCCAGGCCCTCGTAATCGCCCCGGAATGTCTCGATGGAAACGCCCTCGATCCTGCCCATGGCGTCCTCCCTGGACGGTCGATCTCGAACGGGCGAGCCGGCATTCGGGCCGGATCCCGGGGGGGGATTTTACTCCTTCCCCGGATCATGTAAAATAGGAAGCTGTTTTCAATCCTTAAGGAGTCCAAACCGATGAAAAAGTCTGAAGTTCTCCGCAAAGCCATCATGGAGCGCCGGGCCGTCGCCGTCCCCGGCTGCCACGACGCCCTCTCGGCCAAGGTCATCGAGAAGGCCGGCTTCGAGGCCATCCAGGTCTCGGGCTACGGGCTGGCCGGGTCCTATCTCGCCAAGCCTGACGTCGGCCTCGTCCGCATGAAGGACGTCCTCGACATGACCTGGAACATCGCTCAGGCCGTGTCCATCCCGGTCATGGCCGACGTCGACACCGGCGGCGGCAACGCCGTCAACGCCGCCTGGATCACCGAGCGGCTGATCGCCATGGGCGTCGCCGGCATGAACCTCGAGGACCAGATCTTCCCCAAGCGCTGCGGCCACATGGCCGGCAAGGAGACCATCTCCGCCGAGGAGATGGCCGGCAAGATCCGGGCTTGCGCCGCGGTGCGCGGCCGCCTCGACGAGGATTTCATCATCAACGCCCGGACGGACGTCTTCGCCGGGATGGGGATCGACGAAGCCATCCGCCGCTGCAACATCTACCTCGAGGCCGGGGCCGACCTGGCCTTCATCGACGGCATCAAGAGCCGGGCCGACATCGGAAAGGCCGTCAAGTCGATCAAGGGACCGCTCTCGGTCAACCTCATGGACGCCATCAGCGGCATGAAGACCGAGCTCGTGCCCATCCCCGAGCTCGCGAAGATGGGCGTCGGCCGGGTCTCGATCCCGGTCGCCTCGATCATGGTCGCCCACAAGGCCCTGACGAACTTCTTCGCCGCGCTCAAGGCCTCGCCGACAGGCACCCTGCCCGGCCAGACGCAGTGGGTCTCGTCCTTCGAGGAGTACACCGATTTCGTCGGGCTCAAGGACTACCGGGCCATGGAGAACGAGTACCTGCCCTGCGAGCGCGTCGAAGAGAAGTACAAGGGCGTGAAGAAAATCGTCGGGTAGCCTCGGGGAAGGGCTCTTCCTCCCTCGGCGTCACCCCCGGCTGTGCTCGGCGCTCTAAAGGGCTCTTCGGCATCAGCGCCTGCGCGCAGGCGGGGGGCCCCCACGCCGTTGCGTCATCGCCCTGCCCCTCGGCTAAAAAGATTCCAAAGGAACGAGGACGCGTACGCAAGCGAAGCGCGCCCTCGATTGTCTTAGCGGACGACGAGCTTGGTGAAGGGGAAGACGTAGGCCTGGAGGAGGACGACGAGGCCCATCAGGGCCGCGAGCGCCAGGCTGTGGACGAAGACGAAGCGCAGGATCGTGCCTTCGTGGCCGTACCAGCGGGTGGCCGTCGAGGCCACGACGATCGACTGGGCGTCGATCATCTTGCCCATGACCCCGCCGGCGCTGTTGGCCGAGGCCATGAGGGTCGGGCTCAGGCCGAGCTGGCCCGCCGAGATCTTCTGCAGGCTCCCGAAGAGGACGTTCGAAGAGGTGTCGGACCCGGTCAGCGCGACCCCCAGCCAGCCGAGCATCGTCCCGAAGAAGGGATAGAGGACGCCGGTGCGGGCGAAGGCCAACCCGAGCGTCGCGTCGAGGCCCGAGTAGCGGGTGACGTAGCCCAGGGAGAGCATGGCGGCCACGGTCAGGAGCGAGAACCGCACCCGCTTGAGGGTCCGTCCGTAGGCCGCGAGAAGCCGGCGCGGCGAGAAACCCATCAGCAGGCCCGACACGACCGCCGCCGCGAAGATCCCCGTCCCCGTGAACGAGAGCCAATTGAACGAGAAAACGGCGGGCTCGGCCGTTTCCGCCGGCACGACCGGCGGCATGCGGAAGACGAGCTTGTCGAGGCCGGGGACCGGAACGCGGACGGCGGACAGGCCGTCGAAAAAGGCCTTGACCTGGGGGATGCCCCAAATGAAGACGAACAGGCTCAGCACGGCCCAGGGCAGCCAGGCCCGGACGAGCTCGCCGGTCGAATGGCGCCGGGGGGCCTCGAGCGAAGCGGCGGACGGTTCGGAGATGCCCTCGTCCTCGCGGACGGTCCGCGGCTTCCATTTGAGCAGGAACAGGACGAGCGCGGCCATGGAGACGACCGCCGCGCCGACCCCGGCCAGCCACGGGCCGTGGAAATTCGAGATCAGGAACTGCGGCACGGCGAACGACACGCCGGCCACGGCCAGCGCCGGCCAGACCTCCCGCGTCTTCTTGAAGCCGCAGAAGGCCCAGACGAGCCAGAAGGGGATGATGAGCGAGAAGAGCGGCAGCTGGCGGCCGACCATGGCGCTGAGGTCCCGGACGTCGAGGCCGGTCACGCCGGCCAGGGCGACGATCGGCGTGCCCAGGGCGCCGAAGGCGACCGGGGCCGTGTTGGCGAGGAGCGACAGGCCCGACGCGGCGAGCGGCGCGAACCCCAGGCCGATCAGGATGGCCGCGGTCACGGCCACGGGCGTGCCGAACCCGGCCGCGCCCTCGAAGAAGGCGCCGAACGAGAAGGCGATGAGCAGGAGCTGAAGACGGCGGTCGCGGGTGATGCCGGTCAGGCTGTCCTGCATGATCTTGAAGTGGCCCTTTTCGCACGTCAGGTCATAGAGGAAGATGACGTTGAGGATGATCCAGCCGATGGGGAAGAGGCCGTAGGCGGCGCCGAGCAGGGCCGTGCGCCCCGCCAGGCCGGGCGGCATGCCGAAGGCGGCCACGGCCGCGGCCAGGGCCGCGCCGAGGCCGAGCAGGGCGGCGACGTGGGCCCGGAGCTTGAGAACGGCCAGCCCGCCGAGCAGCAGGACGATCGGCAGGGCGGCGGCCAGGGTCGAGAGAACGGCGCTCGCGAGAGGGTTATAGACCTGGTGCCAGGCCATCGCTAGAGGCCCCCGTCCGTCTCCCTGTTCAGCCGGGCGAAGAAAGCGGCCATGAAACGGTGGCGCCCCGCGGCCAGGCGCCGGCCCTCCCGCGTCGTCATCCGGTCGCGGACGCGGCTGAGCTTGACCAGGTATTCGCGGTAGGCCGTGTCCTCGCGGGTGTAGGGCTTCGTCCTGCGGACGTCGATCGCCTGGTCGTGGAGCCGGGCCCCGACCTCGCCGGCGAACTGGAAGGCCCGGCCGACGCCGACGGCGCCGATCGAGTCGAGCTTGTCGGCGTCGAACAGGACCCGGGCCTCGAGCGTCTTCGGCTCTCCGCCCCGGCGGAAGCGATGGGTCCGGATGCAGTGGGCGACGGCCTTGATCGTCGCCGGATCGCAGCCGTGGCGCGCCAGGATGCCGCGGGCCCGCTCCGCGCCGCTCCGGCCGTGGCAGATCCGGCCGTGCGACCGGTCCTCGGCCTCGCGGCCGATGTCGTGGAGCAGGGCCGCGAGCTCGAGGATGCCGAGGTCGGCCTTTTCCTTGCGGCCGATGCGCAGGCTGAGCTTGAGGACGCGCTCGGTGTGGTCCCAGTCGTGACTGCCCCGGGCGCTCTTGAAATAGGCCCCGGCCTCCTCGCGGATGCGCGAGACGAGCGCCGGGGAGAGGGCCGTACTCATTCGTCGATCATGTGGACGACGAGTCCGTCCTTGAGCTTGGGCTCGAACCAGGTCGATTTCGGGGGCATGGTCTTGCCGGCGTCGGCGACGGAGAAGAGCTGTTCGATGGTGGTCGGAAAGAGCGAGAAGGCCACGCGGAAGGCGCCGGAGTCGACCCTCCTCTCGAGCTCCGCCGTTCCCCGGATGCCGCCGACGAAATCGATGCGCTTGTCCGTGCGCGGGTCGGCGATGCCGAGGAGGGGCGCGAGCAGGTTCCTCTGGAGGATCGAGACGTCGAGCGAGCCGATCGGATCGGCCGGGTCGAATGTCCCCGGCTTGGCGGCGAGGCCGTGCCAGCGGCCCTCGAGGTACATCGCGTATTCGCGGCCGCGCGCCGGAGCCTTGGGACCGCCGGGCGTGACCGCGAACGTCTCCGCGAGCCTGGCCCGAAAGGCCGCCGGCCCGAGGCCGTTGAGATCGCGCACGACGCGGTTGTAGGGCAGGATCTTCATCTGCGTGTCCGGGAAGATGACGGCCAGGAAGAAGTTGTCCTCTTCGCGGCCGGTCCGGCCCGGGCGCTCGCGGTCCCGCTTGACCTTGATGCGGGTCGCGGCGGCGGAGCGGTGATGGCCGTCGGCGACGTAGAGGTTGGCGAGCTCGCCGAAGGCGGCCTGGATCTTCGCCACCAGCACCGGGTCGTCGACGGCGAAGACGATGTGGCGGACCTGGTCGTACGTCGTGATGTCGACCTCGGGGCCCTTGGCCATGGCCTCGGCGACCAGGGCGTCGATGGCGTCCGTCCGCCGGTAGGTGAGGAAGACCGGGCCGGTCTGCGCGCCGAGCGTCTCGATGTGACGCATGCGGTCGTTCTCCTTGTCGACGCGCGTCAGCTCGTGCTTCTTGATGATGTCGTCGAGATAGTCCTGGCAGGAGGCTGCGGCGACGAGCCCGGTCTGGACGTGGTCGCCCCAGATCTGCTTGTAAATGTAGAAGTTGCGGGTCTTGTCCGGGGCGATGACCCCCTCCCGCAGGAAGCGCTCGAAATTCTCCCTGCCTTTGGCGTAGACGGCGTCGGCGTAGAGGTCCGTGCCCGGGGGCAGGTCGATCTCCGGCTTGCCGATGTGCAGGAACGAGTAGGGATCGCCGGCGGCGAGCTCGCGCGCTTCTTCCGTGGTCAGGACGTCGTAGGGGGGCGCCGCGACGAGATGAGCGAGGTCCTTGCGGGGCCGAACGCCCCGGAAGGGTTGGATGTGGACCATGAGACTCCTCCCAAAGAGGGGCATTATAACACAGACATAAGCGGCCGCGCGTAGCCTGGTTTATTCACGAATCGAGACGGTCGGCTAGCCGCTGACTTGGTTGCGGCCCGCCGCCTTGGCCCGGTACATGGCCCGGTCGGCGCTGGAGATAAGGCTCTCGATGTTCTCATCTCCGGCCTGCAGCTCGGCCACTCCCAGGCTGACGGTCAGGGAGAGCGTGCCGCCGGCCGTGATGACCGTCAGCCGCGAGATCTCCTGGCGGAGACGCTCGGCCATGGCCCGGCCCTCGTCGAGGCCGGCTTCGGGCATGAGGACGATGAACTCCTCGCCGCCGAAGCGGCAGACGATGTCGGTCGAACGGGTGGTCCGGGTCACGAGCCGGGTCAGGACCTGGAGAACGTGGTCGCCGACGGGATGCCCGTAGGAGTCGTTGACGTTCTTGAAGTGGTCGATGTCGAAGAGGATCAGCGACAGGGGCCGCTGGTAGCGGCGTGCGCGCTCGACTTCCTTGTCGCCCATATCGGCGAAGGCCCGGCGGTTGTACAGGCCCGTGAGCTCGTCGGTCACGGCCTGCATCTCCATGACCTTGACGCGGCGGGAGTTGTCGAGGGCGATGGCCACCTGGCCGGCGAAGAGCTCGGCCACCTGGGCGTCGCGTTCGGCGAAGGCCTTGTGGCCCGAGTTGTAGAGGGCGAGGAGGCCCGTCACCCGGTCGCGGCAAACGACGGGGACGCCCAGAAAGGAATGGACGTTCCCGTTGGGCAGGAGCGGCAGGAGGATGTCCTCCGGGCCGCTGACCTCGCTGATCAGCGGCCGCCGCCGCTGGACGGCGGTGTGGCAGAGCCGGGAGCCGGACAGGGGGAAGGTGTCGCCGAGCAGATTGACCGTGTCCATGGGCTGCTTGATCGCCCCGAGCTTCAGCTCCGGGCCCTCGATGGTCAGGAAGGCGCCGACGTCGTAGAGGATGACGCGGTGCAGCAGGTCGAGGATGACGGCGGAGATCTTCTGGAAATCGAACTCCGAGCTCAGGACGAGGCCGGACTCGCGCAGGGTTTCGGCAACGTTGCGGGCCTCGATGGCCTCGGTCTCGGCCTTCTTGATCCGGGTGATGTCATAGAGGACGGCCACCCAGCCGGTGATGACCATGGCCGAGCCGACGAGCGGGGTCAGGTGGAGATCGAACTGGCGGGGCGGGTCCGTACGGGCGGGCGCGAACTCGCGTTCCAGGGCCGAGGGGACGCTCAGAAGTCCGGCCAGCTCGGGCCAGCCGGGGAACAGGTCCGCGGCCGGACGGCCCAGGAGCTTGGATTCGCGGACGGTCACGGCCGGGCCGCCGGCCTCGGCGATGAGCTCGCGGGCGGCGGGGTTGACCGCGGACAGGCGTCCCGATTCATCGAGGATGAGGAGCGATTCGCCCAGGCTCTCGATGACGCGCTCCCGGGCCACGGGGACGAGGTCGACGAGACCCAGCTGGAACATGGCCCAGAGCAGGAAGAACCCCGAGATGGCGAACCCGACCGGCGTGAAGTCGTAACCGCTGTCCGAGCGTGCCAGGCCGGCGAGATAGAGGGCGTTGCCGGTCCAGGGCACGACGAAGGCGAAGAGCAGGGCCAGGGCCTGGCCGCGGTAAACGCCCTTGAAGCGGAAGAAGGCCAGGAGCAGGAACACGGTCGTGGCGAAGAGAAGCGCGTAGGAGTAGCCCGCGTGGACCCAGAAGAACGCGCCGTGGCCATAGATCAGGAGATGGTCGCGGGCGTTCGCGGCCGGCGTGATGCTCGACCAGATGAGATGATGGCGCTCGTTGGTGAAGGCCAGGAGGATCGTCGCGGCCGGGATGAGCCACAGCATCACGGCCAGGAGGGCCTTCAGCTTCCGCCCGGATTGCAGGAACCGCAGGGCGAAGAGGAACATCAGGACGGGGACCGTGGCGATCCCCAGGTATTCGATCTTCGACAGCAGGATCTTGGCCGATCCGCGGGCGACGGCCGCCTCGACGGCGGCCGTGAGGGACCAGACGAACACGGCGCCCATGAGCCCGGTCAAGACGCGCCCGGCCGAGGTGACGGCCCGCTTCCAGGTGATGGCCGCGACGGCGCCGGCGATGACCGCGCCGGCGAACAGGCTCAAGGCATAGTAGCCGACCTGCATGTCCATCCTCCCGAGCTATCGGGGACGCCGGAGGCCCGGCGGGCCCGGCTCAATTCCCGTTGCCCGTGTCCTTCTCTTTTTCGGGCGTGAACGTCCCGGCGATCTCCAGGAAATTCTCGACCGCCTCGGGGTCGAACTGGGTCCCCGAATTGGCGATGATCTCCTTGATCGCATACCGGTGCGAGGCGGCCTTGCGGTAGGGGCGCTCCGAGGTGATGGAGTCGTAGGTGTCGGCGATGGCCATGATGCGGGCGCCGAGCGGGATCTCGTGCCCCTTGAGCTTGTCCGGATAGCCGGCCCCGTCGTAACGCTCGTGGTGGGCCCGGACGATCCGGCCGATCTGCTTGAGCTCGATGACCGGGCTGAGGATGGCCTCGCCGCGGACGGGGTGCTCCTGGATGAGCTTGAACTCCTCGTTCGTCAGCCGGCCGGGCTTGTTGAGGATGCTCTCGGGCACGGCGATCTTGCCGACGTCGTGGAGGACCGCGGCCAGCTCGAGCTCGCCGAGCTCCTTTTCGCTGAAGCCCATCTTGGCCGCGATCTTGAGCGAGAATTCCGTGACCCGGGTCGAGTGGTGGCGCGTGTACTCGTCCTTGGCGTCGATGGCCGAGGCGAGCGACTTGACGGTCGAGAGGAACAGCGACCGCTGCTGCTCGACGAGGTCGGAGGTCCTCATCTTGAGGTTGCGGTTGACCAAGGCCAGCTCCGATTCCACCTCACGCAGCCGCAGCAGGGCCCGGATGCGGGCCTTGAGCTCCGTTGAATCGAACGGCTTGGAGATATAATCGTCGGCCCCGGCCTGGATGCCTTCGTTCAGCATTTCGGCGCCGCTCCGCGCGGTCACCAGAATGATCGGGATGTGCTTGAGGGATTCGTCCCCTTTGACGGCCCGCGAGAAGGCGTGGCCGTCCATGCCGGGCATCATGACGTCGCAGAGGACGAGGTCCGGGTTCCGGTCCCTCATGAACTTGAGGCCCTGTTCGGCTGCGGTCATGAGCTCGAGGTCGAACTCGTCGGCCAGGAGCATCTTCATCAGCTTGAGCACCTCGGGGTTGTCGTCGATGCAGAGGATCAGGGCGTCGTGGACCTTGGCCTCGTCGACCCGGCCGCTCCCGAGGTCGACCTTCTCGAGGTCGACGAGCTGGAGCCAGCGGAAGTCGGTGACGATGTCCTGGACCCGCGGCTCCTCGGTGTCGGTCGTCCGCCGCCGGAGGCCGATCGGGACGTCCTCGGACCGCCGGTCGAGGACGCTTTCGTCGAAGTGCTCCTCTCCTTTGCGCAGATCGACGATAAAGCGAGA
>CAZIQR010000062.1:0-14232 GCA_964541055.1 uncultured Eubacteriales bacterium | reverse complement strand
GACCCAGGAACAGCCCCCCGTTGAGAAGGTCGATCAGCCCAAGGTCCAAGAGCCCCAGCTGAGCGAAGAGGAGATGTTCCTCCAGAAGTCGCTCGATCAGATCAATCGGGAAAAGCCCCTCGCCATTGTGTACTTCGATTACGACAGCGCCTCCATCCGCAACGACGCCAAGGCCACGCTGGATACGGACGCCGCCTGGCTGAAGAGGTTCCGGACGGCCCAGGTCCTCATCGAAGGCCACTGCGACGAGCGCGGCACGGAAGAATACAACCTTGCCCTCGGCGAAAAGCGGGCCAAGGCCGTTCAGGACTACCTCCTGTCCTCCGGCATCCCCGCGGACCGGATGAAGATCATTTCCTACGGCAAGAGCCAGCCCCTCAACCCGGGGCATGACGAGAGCGCCTGGCAGACGAACCGGCGCGCCCAATTCCTGATCACCGGAAAGTAAGACTTGCGTCGAATCCGCTTCGTGGCCTTCTCGCTCGCCGTCCTGACCCTGGCCGTCTGGGGTCAGGACAAGAGCAAGAAGGCCATCGAGCTCGTCTACGACGACGTCCAGGCCCTCAAGCAGCAGGTCCAGGAGATCCGGGCCCGGGTCGACCGGAACGCCGAGGACATCCGGGCCATCCAGGACCAGCTCAAAACCCTGAGCGATCTCGTCCGCCAGGCGATCTCCGGCCAATCGGGGGTCCAGGAAGGCCTGCGCGCCGTTCCCGCCCAGTATCAGGACATTCTCCGAAAGCTCGACCAGCTGACGCTCGACGTCCAGAGGGTCACGGCCGGCCTCGCGCCGCAGATCGCGCCGCCGCCCGCGGCCGAAACCGCGAAGCCGCCCGCGCAGGCGCCTCCGGCGAAAGCGGAGGAGGCCGGGGCCGCCGCGGCTCCGGCCGTCAAGACCCCTGTGCCGGCGCCGACGATGTCGCCGCAGGAAGCCTATTCCGTGGCCTATAACGACTACCTCAAGGGCAACTACGACCTGGCCGTCGACAGCTTCAAGCTCTACCGCCAGCAGTTCCCGGAGAGCCCGCTCGCCGACAACGCCCTGTATTGGATCGGCGAGTGCCGCTACAGCCAGAGGAAGTTCGAGGAGGCCATCGACGCCTTCGACGAGCTCGTCCTGACCTACCCCCAGGGCGACAAGGCGGCCGCGGCCTACCTCAAGAAAGGGCTCAGTTTCATCGAGCTTGGCCGCAAGGCCGAGGCCCTGGCCACGCTCAGGCTCCTCGTGGCCAAATATCCGCTCGAGGAAGAGGCCCGCATCGCGCAGGACAAGATCCGGGAGCTGACAGAGAAATGAGAGACATCAACAGCCTGAACAAGGTCATCCTGGTCGGCCGCCTCGGGCAGAAGCCCGAGCTCCGCAGCCACGCCCAGAGCGGCCGTTCGTCCGCCCGCTTCTCTCTGGCCACGAACGAGCGCCTCTACAACCCGTCGACGCAGACCTCGACCGACAAGACCGAGTGGCACAAGATCGTCGTTTGGTTCCCGCGGCTCGTCGAGTTCGCCGACAAGTACCTCGACAAGGGCAAGCAGATCCTCGTCGAGGGCAGCATCCGGACCCGGGAATTCCAGGACCGGGACGGCAACAAGAGGAACATCACCGAGATCGTGGCGGACAAGATCGTCCTGCTCGGACGGCGCGAAGAGAGCTCGGCGACGCGGACCGACACGACCGACCTTGACGCCGTCTACGGACGCGGCGGCGCGGGGGGACGCGGCGGCACCGGCACGGGCACCGGCCCCGTTGAGGACGAGTTCCCCGCCGGCGAGGAATCCGGCAGCGGCGGCGGCGGGCCGGACGACGACATCCCCTTTTAAACGTTGAGCGCCAAGAACCCTCCTGAGGACGGCTTCGAGAGCCGGATCATCGAGGACGTCCGCCCCTGGGGCAAGTTCCGCCGCTTCCCGCACAAGGACGCGGGCAGCATCAAGATCATCACCGTCGCGCCAGGCGGCCGGCTGTCCCTCCAGTACCATGACGGCCGGGCCGAGTTCTGGGTCGTCCTCGACGCGGGGCTGGAGGTCACGGTCGGCGAGCGGGTCTGGGTGGCGAAGCCGAACGAGGAGATCATCATCCCGCGCAAGGCGGCGCACCGCGTCCGCAACACGGGCGAAGCGCCGGCCCGCTTCATGGAGATCTGGATCGGCCACTCCTCGGAAGCCGACATCGTCCGCCTCCATGACGATTACCACCGCAAATAAGAGAAGACGGGGTCAGACCTACACGTTTTTAACTCTTCGGCCGTCCAGGTAGAGCACCAGCATGGGGAGTTAAAAAGGTGTAGGTCTGACCCCGTCTTATTTCTTGGGGGCGGCTTCAAAGGGCTGGCCGGTCAGGAACACCCGGGGGTGGCGGAGGAGGATCTCCTCGGTGACGTATTCCTCGATCTCCCGCGCGCTCCGCAGCTTCAGCGTCTCCTCGGCGATCTTCTCGGCCGTCTTGCTCTCGACCGAGCGGAGGGCTTTCTTGATGCGCGGGATGAAGATGGGGTTCATGCTGAAGGTCCGAAGGCCGAAGCCGAGCAGGACGATGGCCGAGGGCGTGTCGGCGGCCATCTCGCCGCAGACGACGACGTCCTTCTCCGCCTTCTTGGCCGCCTGGATCACGGAGCGGATGAGGCGGATGACGGCCGGGTGGAAGGGCTTGTAGAGGTAGGTCACGAATTCGTTGGCCCGGTCGACCGCGAGAGAGTACTGGATGAGGTCGTTCGTGCCGATGCTGACGTAATCGACCTCTTTGAGCATGATGTCGGCCAGGGCCGCGGCCGCGGGCACCTCGATCATGATCCCGAGCGGGATCTCCTCGTCGAAGGCCGTGCCCTTGCGCCGCAGCTCGCGCTTGACGTCCTCGAAGATCTCCTTGACCTCGAGGATCTCGTCGATCTCGGTGACCATGGGCACCAGGAGCCGCACGTTTTTGCCGGTGCTGGCCCGCAGGATGGCCCGGAGCTGGATGCGGAAGAGGTCGCGGTTCCGCAGGGAGAAGCGGACGGCCCTCAGCCCGAGCGCCGGGTTCGGCTCCTTCTCGATGTTGAGCTGGGGCAGGCTCTTCTCGCCGCCGATGTCGAGGGTCCGGATCGTGACCGGCAACGGGTGGGCGCTTCGGGCCAGCCGCTCGTAGATCTCGAAATGGTCCTCCTCGGTCGGCAGCGACTCCCGCCGCAGGTAGATGAACTCCGAGCGGAAGAGGCCGACGCCCTCGGCGCCCATGGACAGGGCCAGCGCGACCTCCTCGGGCAGCTCGATGTTGGCCTGGGGGATGAAGCGGACGCGGTCGAGCGTCTCGGATTTGAGCTTGGCCGTCTTCTGCAGCTCGCGGCTGTAGGTCTCGTACTTCTCTTTCTTGGCCTGGAACTCGCGGCGGACGGCCGGCGGCGGATCGATGATGACCTCGCCGTCCGTGCCGTCGACGATGACGAACTCGCCCTCTTGGACCTGCCGGGTGATGTCCCGCAGGCCGAGGACGGCCGGGATGCCGAGGGACCGGGCCAAGATGGCCGTATGCGAGGTCTGGCCGCCCATGTCGAGGGCCACGCCCAGGGTCAGCGCCTTGCTGAGCCGCAGCGCGGCCTCGGACGGCAGCAGCTCGTGGGCGACGAGGATGTGCGGCTTTTCCGGGGCCTTTTCCTTGTCCTGCCCGGTCGCGAGGTTCCGGTAGACCCTCTTCAGGACGTCGGAGACGTCGGACTTGCGCTGCCGGAAATAATCGTCGGTCAGGGACTCGAAGAGCTGCTCGTAGCGGGCGTTGGCCTTGGACAGGGCCCACTCGGCCCGGGCCTTTTCCTCGCGGATGACGGCCTCGAGCCCGCCGACGAGGGACGGATCCTCGAGGATGAGGAGGTGGGCCTCGAAGATGAGAGAGCCGTCGGGGCCGACCTTCTCCCGGACGCTCTCCTTGACCCGGACGAGATCGTCGCGGGTCCGGGCCAGGGCCTGGCGGAGGCGCTCGATCTCGGCCGGCACCTGGTCGTCGGCGATGATCTCCTTGCGCGAGGTGAAGACGACCCGTTTGGGCAGGAGGACCTCGCCCATGGCGATGCCCGGGGAAACCCCGATGCCGCGCAGGCGGGTCATCTCCATCGCTATTCCTTTTCGTCGAAGCGGTTGGCGATGAGCTCGGTGAGGGCCGCCATGGCCGCGTCCTCGTCCTTGCCGCCGACGACGAGGCGAATGGTCGTGCCCTGGGTCGCCGCGAGGGTCAGGATGCCGAGGATGCTCTTGCCGTCGATCTCGTCGCCGTCCTTGACGATCTTGACCGAAGAGACGAAGCGGTTGGCCAGGTTGACGAACTTGACCGCGGCCCGGGCGTGCAGGCCCAGCTTGTTGCGGATGGTCACGGCCTTGTCGAGCATGGGCGGGCTATTTGGCCTGGGACTTGAGCAGGGCGCTGACGAGGTGGATATTCTTCTTGCCCTGGTCGACGACCTTCTTGGCGACATCCTTGAGGTTGTTGGCCCGCTGGAGCGAGACGAACTTGATCAGCATCGGCAGGTTGACGCCGGTGATGATCTCGACGTGATTTTCCTTGAAGAAGCTGAAGCTCAGGTTGGACGGCGTGCCGCCGAACATGTCGGTGAAGATGATGATGCCGTTCTTCTGGTCGACGCGCTTGAGGCTTTGGTTGATCTTCTTCTTCGAGTCCTCGACGTCGTCATACCAGCCGATCGAGATGGCCTCGATGTTCGGGGCCTCTCCGAGGATGATGGTCAGGGCGTTCAGCAGCTCCTCGGCCATGCGGCCGTGGCAGACGATGATGCCTCCGATCATGGATCGTTCGCTCTCTCGGTGCGGTATTGTATGACAAAGCGGGCTATTTATAAAGGTCCCGGTGATAAATCTTGACCGCGGCCGGGCCGCCCCGGAGGTGGTCCCGGAGCGCCTCGGCGATGACGACCGAGCGGTGCTTGCCGCCGGTGCAGCCGATGGCGACGGCCACCGTCGTCTTGCCCTCCCGGGCGAACCGGGGCAGGACGAAATCGACGTAGCGGAAAAGATGGCCGAGGAAGGCCTTCGTCCCCGGCGACTCGAGGACGAACTTGCGGACGCTCGGCGCCTTCCCGGTCCGGTTGCGGAGCCGGTCGACATAAAAGGGGTTCGGCAGGAGACGGGTATCGAAGACGAGGTCGGCTTCGAGGGGCAGGCCGTGTTTGTAGCCGAAGCTGGTCACGACGACCTCGGTCCGGGGCTTCTTGCGGCGCAGGATGCGCTCGGCGATGGCCTCTTTGAGCTGGTAGATGTTGAGCCCGGACGTGTCGACGACCTCGTCGGCCAGGGCCCGGATCGGCCGCAGCCGCTTCCGCTCGCGGCGGACTCCCTCGAGGATGGGCCGGCGCGGGGCCAGGGGGTGGGGCCGGCGCGTCTCGTTGAAGCGCTTGGCCAGGGCCTCGTCGCTGGCCTCGAGGAAGACGAGCTTGACCGGGACCTTGGCCCGGATGTCCCGGAAGACGGCCGGGAAATCGGCGAGGAAGCGCGGCTCGCGGATGTCGACGACGAGGGCCGTCCGGTCGATCTCGACCTTCTTCCGCAGCCACAGATCGACGAAGTTGACGATGAGCTTGGCCGGCAGGTTGTCCATGCAATAGTACCCGAAGTCCTCGAGGGCCCGGCTGACGACGGTCTTGCCGGAGCCCGACAGGCCGGTCACGATGAGGAAGCGGTTGTTGTCCTTGACGGCGCGGGTCATGGGACCTCCAGGCCTGTGGGATTACGTGAGAACGCGGTCGAGCCGGCGGATGATCTCGTCCGGCGCGCTGTAGCCTTTCTTGCGGAGGATATGGACCTTGCAGGCGACCTCGATCAGGGTCGCGATGTTGCGGCCGGGGGCGACGGGGATGGCCAGCTGCGGGATCTTGCGCCCGAGGATGGTCATGTCGTCGCCCGACTTGAGGCCGAGGCGGTCGACCTCGTAGCCGCGGCGCCATTTCTTCAGCCGGACGACCAGGTCGACGTTGGCCTGCCGGCTGATCGACTTCGGGCCGAAGATGGCCCGGATGTTGATGATGCCGAGGCCGCGGATCTCCATGAAGTTGCGGCTCAGGGCGGGGGCCGTGCCGACGAGCCCGCCCCGCTGCGTGAGACGGATCTGGACGACGTCGTCGGCGATGAACTGGTGGCCGCGGGCGATGAGCTCGAGGGCGCTCTCGCTCTTGCCGATGCCGCTGTCGCCGAGGATGAGGGTGCCGAGTCCGAAGATCCTGAGGAAGCCGGCCGAGATCGTCGTCTGTTCCGCGGCCTCGTCCGGCCGGAGCGCGGGCGCGTCAGGCACGGGTCTTCTCCTCCTCGGCCCGCAGGGCCTCGATCACCGCCGCCGCGTCCGTCGCTTTGAGGAGCTTCGAGGTCAGGGACCGCGACCGCCGCACGAGCCCGGCGATGGCCGCGAGCACGTGAAGTCCCGATCCCGGATTGTCCTCCGGGGAGACGAGGACAAAAAAGACGCACGACGGCTTGCCGTCGACCGCCTGGAAGGTCACCCCGTCGGCCGAAAGGCCCAGGGCCAGGGCCGGCGCCTTGATGCCCTTGGCCCGGCAGTGGGGGACGGCGACGCCCTTGCCGACGGCCGTCGTCCCGAGCTCCTCCCGCTTCAGGAGCCGTTCGAGGAGCGTCCCGTCGAGCCCGGGGGTGCAGGCCTCGAGACGTTCCGAGATCTCGCGCAGGACCCCGGCCCGGTCCCGGGCCGCGAGGCGCGGCAGGACCCGGCTTTCGTCGAGAAGGGTGTGGATCCTGACCATCCGCGGCGTCCGGTCCTCAGGGCTCGACGAGCCCATACTGGCCGTCCTTGCGCCGGTAGACGGCCGCCCAGCTCTTGGAGCCTTCGCGCCGGAAGAGGAAGACCTCCTTGTCCTTGGCATCGAGCTGGGTGATGGCCTCCTCGAGGCTCATGGGCGTCGTGGCGAAGAAGTTCGCCCGGATGACCCGGTTCTCCGGCTCCGGCGCGGCCGGGGCCGCGGGGGCCAGGACCTTCCGCTCCCGCCCGCCACGGCGCTTCTTCTCGCGGAACTTGGTCCGGTCCTTGCGGATGCGGGTCTCGAGCGTGTCGAAGGCCTGGTTCAGGGACTCGATCATGTCCAGCGTCTCTTCGACGACCACGAAGCCGCGGCCCTTGGCCTGGACGTGGATCTCGGCCCTGCTCCGGCCCTTCTGGGTGCCGAGGATGACGTTGACATCGAGGATATCGTCGAGGACGCTCTTCAAGCGGGCCAACCGCTTCTCGCAGAAGGCCTTGACCTCGGGGGTGAGGTCCGCCTGCCTCGTCGTGTAGCGGACGTTCATGGTCTGTCCTCCATGATGGACTTTCGTTTGCGGATATGGGAGGGCTCGATCTTGAGCTGGTTGCGATACTTGGCCACCGTCCGCCGGGCGATGCGCAAGCCCTCTCGGGCCAGGATCTCGCCGATCTCGATGTCGCTCAGGGGATTGTCCCTGTCCTCGCCCTCGACGAGCTTGCGGATCTTGTCCTTGACCTTGAGCGACGAGACGTCCTCGCCGTAGTTGCCCTGGAGCGACTTGTGGAAGAAGTACTTCAGGGAGAAGACGCCCCGCGGAGTCATCATGAACTTGTTGGCCACGACCCGCCCGACCGTCGATTCGTGGACGCCGACGTCCTGGGCGATCTCCATGAGCGTCAGGGGCTTGATGAAGTCGATGCCCTTTTCGAAGAACTCCTTCTGGCGGTCGACGATGAACTTGGCGACCTTGTAGATCGTCTGGTTGCGCTGGTCGAGGCTGTGCATGAACCAGAGGGCCTTCTTCAGCCGGTCCTTGAGGAAGCGGGCGGCCTCGGCGTCGCCCGCGGCCGCCTTGCCCAGGAGCTGGCGGTAGTAGGCGCTGATGCGCAGGCGCGGCAGGCCTTCGTCGTTGAGGGCGATCGTCCACTCGTCCCCTTCCTTGGCGACGATGATGTCGGGGACGACGTAGCTCGTCTTCTCCTCGCTGTACTTGCGGCCCGGGGCGGGGTCGAGCCCCTTGATGAGGTCGATGCGCTCGCGGATGTCGGCCAGGGTGGCGCCCAGGACCTTGGCCAGCTGGGCGAAGTCCGAGCGCTCGAGGAGGGGCAGGTGCTCGGCCACGATCTTGCGGGCCATCTCGTCCTGGATCTGGAGGTGGTCCATCTGGGCGAGGAGCGCCTCGCGGAGGTCGAGGCTGCCGCAGCCGACGGGGTCGAAGGTCTTGATCTTGGCCCGGACGGCCTCCACCTTCTCGGGCGCCGTCTGCGACAGGCGGGCGATCTCCTCGATGGTCGAGCTCAGGTAGCCGTCCTCGTCGAGGTTGCCGATGATGAACTGGGCGATGTCCCGGTCCTCGGCCCCGAAGAAGGCCAGCGAGGCCTGCCAGTTCAGGTGGTCCCAGAGCGACGGCGTCCGGGAGATCGTGTTCTCGAGCGAGACCGCCTCGCGGCTCTCGGTGAAGTGGGGCCGGAAGCCTTCGTCGAGGTAATCCTGGAACCCGGCCAGGAAATTGATGTCGGGATTGTCGCCGGCGAGCTTGGGCTCGGTTGATTCGAGGCTCAAGCCGTCGAGCACGCTGTCGCGGTTCTTGACGCCGGCCTCTTCGGCGTCCTTGGTCTCCGGATCCTTGGCCGCGCTTTCGCGGGCCTCGTCCTCGATCTCGATCATCGGGTTCTGGGCGAGCTCCTCGTCGATGACCTCGATGAGCTCGAGGTTCGTTAGGGGCAGGAGCTTGATGGCCTGCTGCAGGGCGGGGGCCAGGATGAGCTTCTGCACCTGCCGCTGGTCGAGTCTCTGCTTGAGGGTCATCGTTCAGCCCTTCTCCGCCGTCCGTCCATTACTAAAGACGAAACTCCTCTCCCAAATAGCTCTTGCGGACCTCCTCCGAGGCCACGATCTCGGCCGGCGTCCCCTCCTTGAGGATGCGCCCGCCTCCCAGGATATACGCTCGGTCCGTGATCTCCAAGGCCTCCCGGACCGCGTGGTCGGTGACGAGCACCCCGAGGCCCTTCGCCCGGAGCCCCCGGATGATCCTCTGGAGGTCCCGGACCGAGAGCGGGTCGATGCCCGTGAACGGCTCGTCGAGGAGCACGAAATCCGGCTCCATGACCATCGCCCGGGCGATCTCGAGGCGACGGCGCTCGCCGCCCGACAGGGTCAGGGCCCTCGCCCCGGCCAGCTTCGACAAACCGAACTCCTCGAGCGCCTCGCCGACCCGGGCCGCCCGCGATCCGGCCGGCGAAGGCCGGGTCTCGAGGACGGCCAGGAGGTTCTCGGCCACGGTCAGCTTCCGGAAGGCCGAGGGCTCCTGAGGGAGCAGGACCAAACCCCGCCTGGCCCGCAAGTACATCGGCTGCTCGGTGATGTCTTCGTCACGGAGGAATACCCGGCCCCCGTCTTGGGGGACGAGTCCCAGGATCATCGAGAAGGTGGTCGTTTTGCCGGCGCCGTTCGGCCCTAGCAGGCCGACGATCTCCCCCTCCTCGACCCTGACCGAGACCTTGTCGACGACCTTCTTGCGCCCGTAGCTCTTCTCGAGGTCAACCGCTCTGAGGGAACCCTTCATGGCTCACGATCTGATGACGGTCGTCGCTCGTCCCGGACCCTCATTTTCGATGAAAATCTTATCATCGGGCAGGTCGAAAGTCAATTTGGCCCCTCTGGCGGAACCGCCCTTATCGTCCGTCAGGACGGGGCTCCCGGTCAGGACGAGCCGGCCGGTCGCCGCCTCATAAGCGGCGGCCTTGGAGCGGCCGACGTAGGCGCCGTGTGTGACCGTCACGTCGGTCACGGCGGAGAGCGATTCGACGGCCCGGCTGTCGCGGCTGATGACCACCGAGACGGTCCCGGCCTCGAGGGCGGCCTCGAGCAGGCGGACGGAAGCCTTCGTCGTCAAGGTCAGGGTCCGCGAGTCGGGACGATAAGCCATCTCCCCGCCGGCGAGCTCGATCGTCCGACCGGGCATCCCTTGCGCCGGCTCTTCCGTCAACGCGGCCTCGATCCCTTGGGCGCCTGTCATCAGGCCGGCGTCACCCGCGAGCTCGAGCTCTCCGGCCCGGAGAGAATTTGTCCCCTGGCGGACCTCGACGTTCCCGGCAAAGAGCGACCGCGATCCCTTGTCGCGGGTCTCGAACCGGTCGCCCGAAATGAGGATGTCCTCGGAAGGGGAAAAGAAACCGACCTTCCGACGGCCCTCTCCCCTCTTAAGAACGCCAGAGACGCCGCCCGTGGCCAGGATGTCCCCTGTCTCCGACGCAACCGCGATCTTGGGGGCCTCGATCCGGGCTTCGGAGGAATCGGCGACGGCCGGACGGCCGGGCCCGCCGCTCACAAAAAGGGTTTTGGCGTCATCATAAGCGGCCTCTTCGCCCTCGAGCGTTCGGCTGATGGCGCCGGACCCGGCGATCTCGATCTTGATGCCGCCTGACGCGGTCCATGTGGACTTCCCGTCGTCGGGGAAGACGCTCAGAAGGAGGTCCGGCGCGAGGAGGGATAGGGTTCGACCTCCGGCCGTCTTGATCGTCAGGCCGGCGCGGTCCGAGGCATGAACGGCTAGGCCCGAGGGCGAGCGGCTGAAGGACAGCGCGACGCGGTCCGCCCGGATCTCGGCGCTCCCCTCCCCCGAACCGGCCTTGCCGGCCAGCACGATCTTGGGAGCGCCCTCCAGGCCGACGGACTCGAGCGACGACTCGTCCGACGATATGACAAAGGCGGCCGTCCGGGACGTTCCCTTGAAGCCCGCGCCCTCGATCACGGCCTGGCCTTCGACCAGTCCGCGCCGCCCCTGGCGGTCAAAGACGAGGGTCTCGCCGGAGACGGCGGTCGACCGGTCCTTCCGGTCGGGAGCGTCGATCTCGAGACGGAACCCCTTGCCCAAACGGACCTCGCCGGCGCTCTCCCGCCAGGACATCTCCCGCGCCTCGCCCCGCATCCGATCGGAAACGAAGCGGCCGCCGGAGGTCGTCGCGAAGAGCCCCCTGTTCTTGTCGTAGGAGAACGAGTCCCCTTCGAGCGTCACCCCCTCGGCCTCGACCCGGACGTGCCCGCTGACCGCAAAGAGGAGCGAGCCGGGGCTGTAGGCGATCTCGTCGGCGGAGAGGCGCGATTGCGTTTGGCCGTCCGGGCCCAGGTTCACGACCTCGATCGCGCCGGACAGGCGGTCGAGGCCGTCGGCGCCGCGGCTGAGGCTCGCGCCGCGGATGTCGACGACAGGGCGCCCGTCCTGGAACTCCTGCTGACGTACCCGCTCCTTGACGTCGACGACGCGTCCCTCGGGCGGAGAAGCGGCCGGGGCTTGGGGCGGAGCGGCGCGCCGGCCGGCGAGACGCGCGACGAGGGCCCCGGCCAGGGCGATCATCAGGACGCCCGCGGCCAAGCGGGCAAGCCTCACCGGCGCCGAAGCTCGTTGCGCGCTCATGGTCAGACCTTCAGGTCTTCGACCGACAAGTTCGTCCGCTGCTCGCCCATGTATTCCGAGGTCATGAGAGAGAAGGCAATGCTGACCCGGCTCCCGCGGCGGGCGACGTGGCGCCAGTCGGCCTTGTCCCAGCAGAGGGCCTCGAAGACCTTGCCGTCGTTGCGGGCCAGGAACTTCAGGTGCTTGCCCTGCAGGACCCGCGGCTCGCTGATGATCTCGACGTTGTCGGCCATGAAGAGGGGCTTGGGGTTGCCGACGCCGAAGGGCACGAGCAGGGCCAGCGTCGATAGGAGCCGCTCGTCGATCGCCGGGAAGGCGAGCGGGGCGTCGATCTTGATCTTCCGCTTGAGGCTCTCGACGGGGATGCGCTCGTCCGCGAGCCGGTTCAGGTCGGCCTTGAAGGCGGGGATCCCGTCCGTCGCGAGGGTGCAGCCGACGGCCAGCCGGTGCCCGCCGTAGCTCAGAAAGTGCGACTTGCAGTCCTCGAGGAGGTCGATGAGCGGCACGTCGGAGATGCTGCGGCCCGAGCCGTGCGCCTTGCCGTTCTCGTAGTGGAAGAGGATCACGGGGCGGTTGAACCGGTCCTTGAGCTTGGAGGCGACGATGCCGATGACGCCCCGGTGCCAGTCGGGGCTGCCGAGGACGAGGCACTTGTATTTCTCGTCGAGCTTGCGCTCCTCGACCCGGTCGCGGGCCTCGTTGAAGATCTTCTCCTCGGTCTTCTGGCGCCGGGCGTTGAGGTCGTCGAGCTTCTGGACGAGCTCGAGCGTCTCGGCCGGGTCCTCGGAGAAGAAGAGCCGGACGGCGAGATCGGTCATGCCCATGCGGCCGGCGGCGTTGATGCGCGGCCCGATGCGGAAGCCGAGGTCGCCCTCCGAGATCTTGCGGCGGCCGAGGCCGCAGACCTCGATCAAGCTGCGCAGGCCGGGGTTGGCCACGTCGCGCAGGCCCTTGAGCCCCTGTTTGACGAAGAGGCGGTTCTCGCCCTTGAGCTCGGCGACGTCGGCCACGGTGCCGATCGCGACGAGCTTCATGTAGTGCTTGAGGCCCGTGTCCTTGCCGGCTTTGGCGAGCAAGGCCTGGATGAGCTTGAAGACGACCCCGACGCCGGCCAGGCTCGTGTCGGGGTAGCCCGAGCCGGGGACGACCGGGTTGAGGACGGCCACGGCGTCCGGGAGGGAATCGCCGGGGCGATGATGGTCGGTGATGATGACGTCGACGCCCTGCTCGCGGGCCCGGGCCGTGAACTCGACCGACTTGATGCCGCAGTCGACGCTGATGACCAGGCGCGCCCCCCGCTCGACCGGGATGCGGACGTGCTCGTCCTTGATGCCGTAGCCGTCGGTCAGGCGCTCGGGGATGAAGTACTCGACGTCGGCGCCGAGCGTCGTCAGCGCCTTCTTCAGCATGACCGTCGAGAGGACGCCGTCAACGTCGTAGTCGCCGAAGATGAGGATCTTCTCGCGGCGCTCGAGGGCCTGGCCGATGCGCGCCACGGCCTTCTCCATGTCCTTCATCAGGTAGGGGTCGTGGAGCTTGGTCAGGTCGCCGAAGAGGAACTCGCGGGCCTGCTCCTCGGTCGTGATCTTGCGGTTGACGAGGACCCGGGCGATGGCCGGCGGGATGTCGAGAGCCTGGGCGAGGGCCTCGGCTTCGGCCCGCGGCGGCTGCACGACCCAGACAGCGTCACTCATGGCGGCTTCACTTTAGCATAATCGCCCTGATGCTGATAGTCGGCGTTCTCGTCAGCGAGATCGGAATCCTCAGGAGAAGGAGGCCAGGGTCAGACCCGGGCTTGAAGCACGCCGACGGTTTCCGGGCGATCGGACGGCTGCAAGGGAGGAGGCCTTGACAACCGATTCGGCATCATTCATACTGAGTATGACCATTTCATATCGTTGGGAAGGATCGCCAGATGGCCAAAACGATCAAATTCACGGTCAGCGTCCCGAGCCGGGTATTCAGGGCGCTCGAAGCCCTGAGGGCCAAGACGGGGAAGCCGAGAAGCCAGCTTGTCCGCGAGGCGCTTCTCAGATTGGAGGCCGTTCCGGGCAGGCTTCCGGCCGGGGAAGAATTGGCACCTGGCAGGGTCCTTGAGGAGCCAGCCCGATATGCCCTTCCGGCCGGGCCGCTCCGTGAGATCACGGACAAGGCGGAGCGGCGCAGGCGAGCCCTCGCCGCCGCCGGACGGTTCCGGTCCGGTGTCGCCGACCTATCGACGGAACATGACAAGTATCTCGACGAGGCCTACGCGGGCAACGACTCCGAAAAGGGCCCAAGACCGGATCAGCAGCGATGAAGGTCTTTGTCGACACCAGCGCCCTCCTCTGCTTCCTCGATGCCGCCGACGTGAACCACTCCCCCGCCAAGGCCATGTGGGAAGGACTTATCGGAGGCGACACTGAACTCGTGACCCACAATTATGTTCTCGTCGAGACCTCGGCCCTCGTCCTCAGGAGATTGGGGCTCGAGGCCCTGCGTGTTTTCGAAAATGACATCGTCCCCATCCTCGATGTCGTCTGGGTAACACCCGACGTTCATGAGGCCGCGGTCGGCGCTCAGATGCTTGCGGCCAAGAGGTCGCTAAGTCTCGTCGATTGCGTCAGCTTCGAGGTCATGCGCCGCGCTGGTCTTCGCTCGACTTTTGCCTTCGACGCCCACTTCAAAGAAGCCGGCTTAGAGCTCGTCCCGGGCAAGACCTGACAGGCACTACGTCATTTCGTCTTACTCGAAATTGCTTGACTTCTCATGACCTCGGACCTATCGTTAATTTAACTGGGAATCTGAGGCCCCCAATGGCGCTCGTTTTCTTCGCGGCCTACCTACCTACCTACCTACCTACCTAATAGCTGGCTCTTCAGATGTAACCCC
>CAZIQR010000061.1:2868-14336 GCA_964541055.1 uncultured Eubacteriales bacterium | reverse complement strand
GGAGGCCGACCTCGGCCGTGATCGGCCGGATGTCGTCGAAGCCGCGGCCGTCGGTGCGGAGCTTCTTCTTCAGGACGAGCTCGCGGAAGAGCTTCTCCTCGAGCTTATAGAAGAACGTCTTGGCCTGGAGCTTCTCCTCGGGCTTGTCCTCGGCGATGCGGGCCACGGCGGCGTCGCGGACCGCGATCATCGCGGCCTCGCTGGCCTTCTTGCCCTTGACCTGCATGGCCTCGAGGATGGCCGGGCCGTTCTCGGCCTCGAACTGGGCCAGCTTTTCGGCGTCGATCACGGGAGCTTTGAACTCGCGCTTCTTGATGCCGAGCGCCGCGAAGAGGTCCTTCTGGGCCCGGATGATCCGCTGATTCTCGGCGTGGGCCATGGCCAGGCCTTCGAGGATCTTCTCCTCTTCGATCTCCTGCGCCCCCGCTTCGATCATGATGATGCCGTGCTCGTTGCTGACGACGGTCAGGTTGAGCGGGCTCCGATCGAGCTCCTTGTCGGTGGGGTTGACGACGTAGGCGCCGTCGACGATGCCGACCTTGACGGCCCCGAGCGGGACCGTGTAGGGGATGTCGGAGAAATAGAGGGCCGCCGAGGCCCCGATGACGCCGAGGGTGTCGGGCTCGCTCTCGAGGTCGGCCGAAAGGAGCAGGCCGACGATCTGGGTGTCGTAGAAGTAGCCCTCCGGGAAGAGCGGCCGGATGGGCCGGTCGATGAGCCGGGCCATCAGGATCTCGCGCTCCGAGGGCCGGCCCTCGCGCTTGAAGAAGCCGCCCGGGATCTTGCCCGCGGCGTACGTGTTCTCGCGATAATCGACGATGAGGGGCAGGAAGTCCTTGCCTTCCTTGAGCTCCTTGCGGGAGGTCGCCGTGACCAGCATCATCGTATCGCCGTACCGCACCAGGGCCGAGCCGTCGGCCTGCTTGGCGATCTTGCCGATCTCGATCGACAGGGAGCGCTTGTTGATCTCTAGACTGATAGTGTGGGACATGGGAGGTTCCTTTGGAGGCGCGGCCTACTTGCGCAGGCCGAGCTTCTGGATGAGCTTTCCGTAGCGGCCGACATCGTCTTTCTTGATGTACTCGAGGAGCCGCTTTCTCTGCCCGACCAGCTTCATGAGGCCGGCCCGGGAATGAAAGTCCTTCTTGTGGTCGCCGAAGTGCTGAACGAGCAGGTTGATCCGCTCCGTCAGCAAGGCGACCTGGATCTCAGGCGAGCCCGAATCGGCGGGATGGGCCTGATTGTCCTTGACGATCTTCGTCTTCTGTTCCTTGCTAATCACGCTTGTTATGTCTCCTAGTATTTTTTCCCGGCCATTTTAGCAGAAATCCGGCGAAATGCCAACACGTCCTTGAAGTGCCGGGAAAAGGGGCGGCGAAGGAGGGCCGGGCGTCAGGCGGAGAGGGCCTTCTTGCGGGCCAAGAGCTGGCGGGCGTATTTGGAGACCAAGCCGCCCTGTTTCTCCTTGCACTCGGCGAGCCCGGCCTCGATCTCGGCCAGGGTCAGGGCGTTCATTTTTTTCCGTTTGGGGGTCGTTTCCTGCTTTTCGTCGGCCATGGGTCGTTCCTTTCGGGAATCTGCGGGCGCCGGGCGCCCGGAAAGGGGCTAATTTAGCAGAAAGCCCGGATGAAGGCAAATGTCGGCAGGGCGGATTTACTCGGGGCGGTTTTTTGACTATGATGCGGTCGATATGAAAAGCATCAACCGACGGGCTTTCGTCCGGAGCGCCCTCCAGACCGTCGCCGTCGCCTCCGCCGGGGGCGCCGGCCTGCTCCTCCAGGGCTGCTCCAAGGGCCACGATCTCGACGTGCTCATCGCCGGCGGGACGGTCTATGACGGCTCGGGCGGGCCTCCCTTCCGGGGCGATGTCGGCATCTCGGGCGGGACCATCCGGGCCCTCGGCCGGATCGCCCGCTCACGGGCCGCGGCCGTGATCGAGGCGGAGGGCCTGGCCGTTTCGCCGGGATTCATCGACGTCCACGATCACACCGACACGAACATCCTCGTGAATCCCAAGGCCGAGAGCGCGGTCCGGCAGGGCGTAACCACGCTCGTCTGCGGCCAGTGCGGCGGCTCGCCCTTCCCGGTAACGGAAGCGACCAACGAGGAACGGGCGGGCCAATCGGCCCAGGACCGCGGCTATGAGCTCGATTGGCGCGACATCAAGGGCTTCCTGGCCCACATCGAACGGGCCGGCACGGCCCTGAACTTCTCGACGTTCGTCGGTCACGGGACCGTCAGGGCCGCGGCCATGGGATTCGACGTCCGGCCCGCGTCGGCCGCCGAGCTCGAGAGGATGAAGGCCCTCGTGGCCGAGGCCATGGCCGGCGGGGCCCTGGGCCTCTCGTCAGGGCTGGAATATACGCCTGGGAGCTTCGCCCCGACGGAAGAGCTCATCGAGCTCAGCCGTGTCGCGGCCGCCACGGGCGGCGTCTACGCGACCCACATGCGCAACGAGGACGTGACCGTGCTCGAGGCTGTCGACGAAGCCCTGCGCATCGCCCGGGAGGCCGGGATCCGCCTGCAGATCTCCCATCTCAAGATCTGCCACGCGGCGTACTGGTCCAAGATCGATGCCCTGATGGCCAAGCTCGAGGAGGCCCGGAGATCCGGGATCGACCTGCGCTGCGACCGTTACCCCTACATCGCGGGGGCCACGACGCTGGCGCTTCTCTTCCCCCTGTGGGCAAGAGAGGGGACAAACAAGGATTTTATCGACCGGCTGGGGTCCCCCGCGTTAGACGCCCGGCTTCGGGCGGCGTTGGCGGACAAGGAGAAGCTCCTCGGCTCGTGGGACAAGGTCCTGATCACTCAAGTGGCGACGGACAAGAACCGGCCCCTCGAGGGAATGAACATCCTCGAGGCTTCGTCCCGGGCCGGAAAACCGCCCTACGAGGTCATTCGCGACCTGCTCATCGAAGAGAACGGGCGGGTCGACATGGTGGATTTCTACGGGAACGAGGACATCCTGAAGCGGATCCTGTCCCAACCTTATATCGGGGTCGGCGGCGACAGCGAGGCGGTCGCTCCGTATGGCCTGCTGAGCAAAGGGCGGCCCCACCCGCGGTATTACGGCACGTTCCCCCGCATCCTGGGCAAGTACATCCGCGAGGAGAAGATCCTGCCGCTCGAGGAGATGATCCGGAAGATGACGGCCATGCCGGCGGCCCACATGGGCTTCATCCGCCGCGGCGAGCTCAAGGTCGGCTGGGCGGCCGACATCTGCGTGTTCGATCCGCAGCGGGTCATCGACAAGGCGACCTTCAAGGAGCCGGCCGTTTATCCGGAAGGCATCCGCAAAGTCATCGTCAACGGCCGGGTCGTCGTCGACCACGGCACGCACACCGGGACGCTCGCGGGCAAGGTCCTGCGCAAGAACGCCCACGGGGCCGTGGCATGAGCTTCTCCGTGCCGGGGCGCGGACGGACCGCCGCCCCGGCCGCCGGGCTCGTCCTGGCCCTCGGCGTCCTCTTCGCTGCCGCGCCGGCGTCCCCGCCTGTCATGCCGGCCCCCGGGCCGGTCGTGCGGCTCGCCTACCGGGCCCTGCAGCCGGGCGAGCCGCTTCTCGTCTTTCTCGAGTCCGACGGCTCCGTGAAGTCGGCCAAGGTGGCTCTCCTTGGCACGACCGCGGGGCTCGAGCCGGCGCCGGGGGGCCGGGCCGTTTTTGCCTTCCTCGGGATCGACGTCCAGACCAAGCCGGGGACGTACCCCCTCACGGTCAAGGTGCTGAGGTCGGGCGGCGCTCTCGAGACCGTCCGCAAGGACCTCGTCATCGCCGCGCGCGCGTTTCCCTCCACGAAGCTCCAATTCAAGCCCGAATACGTCACCCCGCCGGCGTCCCTCCTGGCGCGGATCAAGCGGGAGGCCGAGCTCGTGGCCCTGGCCATGAGCGCCGTCACGCCGGCTTGGCTCGGCGACGGGCCGTTCGTAGTGCCTCACGATGCGCCGTCTTGGGCGAACTTCGGCCAGCAGCGCCTCAATAACGGGACCGTCCAGTCGGTGCACATGGGCCTCGACCTTCGCGTGCCGTTCGGCGAGCCGATCCGGGCCTCGAACGCCGGCCGGGTCGTCATGGCGAGCGACCTCTACATGAGCGGCAAGACGGTCATCATCGACCACGGCCTCGGCGTCTTCAGCACCTACATGCACATGTCGGCCCTCCTCGTGAAGCGGGGGGAGACGGTAAAGAAGGGCCAGAAGATCGGGCTCTGCGGCTCGACCGGCCGCTCGACCGGCCCTCACCTCCACTGGGGCTTCAAGATCTTCGATGCCCGCGTCGACCCCGACGCCATGCTCCGCCTACCCCTCTAGGGCGCGTTCGACCTATTTCAAGTAGGTCGCGAGCCACTCGTCGATCGTTTTCCACCAGAGGGCGGCGTTCTGCGGCTTGCTGATGAAATGGTCCTCGTCGGGGAAGAACAGCAGCTTCGACGGCACGCCCTTGCGCTGGAGCGTGGTGAAGAGCTGGAGGCCCTGCTCGAGGGGGACGCGGTAGTCGTTGGCGCTGTGGATGACGAGCATCGGCGTCTTGAAGTTCGCCGTGGACATCGACGGGGACCACTTCGCGTATTGCTCGCTCGTCCACGGCGTGCCGTGGTACTCCCATTCCGGGAACCACAGCTCGTCCGTCGAGCCCCATTCGGAGCGGAGGTCGAAGACGCCGTCGTGAGAGACCAGGCAGTCGAAGAGGTCGGTGTGGCCTTCGAGCCAGTCGATCATGTAGCCGCCATAGGACGCGCCGGCCGCGCCGAGCTTGTCCTTGTCGATGAAGGGGTACGTCGCCCGGAGGTAGGCGACGGCCTTGACGATGTCCTCGTAGGGCTTGCCGCCCCAATCCCCGGTGATCGAATCGGTGAAGGCCTGTCCGTAGCCGGTGCTGCCGTGGAAATTGACCATGGCCGCGACATAGCCGGCGGCAGCGAACATCTCCGCGTTCCAGCGGTAGTGAAAATCGTCGCCGAAGACGCCCTGTGGTCCGCCGTGGATGAGCAGGAGGAGGGGATAGGTCTTGGCGGGGTCAAAGGCCGGCGGCTTGAGAAGGAAGCCGTGGACCTTGTCGCCGGCGGCGCCGTCGTAGACGAACTCCTCGGCCGGGTTCATGTCGAGGCCGGCGAGAAGGGCGGCGTTGATCCTCGTGATCGGCGCCAGGGCCTTGGTCTTGGGGTTGAGGGACCAGATGTCGTTCGGCGCGTTCATGGCCTGCTTCAGGAAATAGAGGGCGCCCCCGTCGGCGGAGGCGGAGACCGAGGCGACGGTGTGGCCCTCGAGGACGCGCTCGATCTTCTTCGTCGCCGGCGTCACTCTGAAGACGGCCGTGCGGCCCCGGTCCTCGGCCTCGAAATAGATGGCCGCTCCGCCGGGCGCCCAGAAAAGCTCGCCCGCCGAGTAGTCCAGGTCCTGGGTCAGGTTGACGGTCGTCCCGGCCTTGCGGTCGTAGAGCATGACGCTCTTCTTGTCGGCCTCGAAGCCCGGCCGGGCCATGGCGAGGTAGGCGATGAAGCGCCCGTCGGGCGAATAGCGGGGCGAGTTGTCGTTGGCCTTGTTCGTCGTCAGCTTCTTCGCCTCGCCGCCGCGGGCCGGCACCAGGAAGATATCGTTGTTCGTGCCGAGACCCAGCCGCAGCTCGGGATCGGTGTTGCGGACGAAAGCGATCTCCGCGCCGTCCGGGGAGAAGACATAGTCCTGGGGGCCGCCGAGGTCGATGGGCGGGGTGTCATAATCCCCCGGCGTCACGTCCACGGGCGTTCCCCCCTCGGCGGGCACGACGAAGACGTGGCTGCGCGTCCCGTCCCACCAGATGTTCCACTGCCGGTGGAGCAGGTGGTCGTAGATCCGGCCCTTGACCTTGCTCGCCTCACGCTCCTCCAGCCGCTTCGCGTTGGCGGCGTCGTCAGGAAGATCTGGGAACACGGACGAGACGAAGGCCAGCCGGTCTCCCGTCGGCGACCAGACGACGCCCGCCGCCCCGGTCGAGAGGTGGGTCAGCGGAACGGCCTCGCCGCCGTTCGGGTCGATCGTCCAGACCTGGGGGCTGCCGGAGCGGGTCGAGATGAAGGCGATCCTCCGGCCGTCCGGCGACCAGCGCGGCGTCGTGTCCGAGGCCGGGCTCGAGGTCAGGCGCCGCGGTTCGCCGCCCTTGGCCGGCACGATCCAGATGTCGCTCAGCCCGCGGTTGGCGGCCTTGTCCATGACCGTGACGACGAAGGCGATCCGTGCCCCGTCCGGAGAGAGCTGCGGATCGGTCACCCGCTGGATGCGGATGAAGTCGTCGAAGGCGATCGGCTTTGTCGCGGCGCTCGGACCGGCCGGAGCGAAAGACGGCCCGGATAAAAAAGCCCCCAAAGCGGCGATCAAGAGAACGCGGGTTGTCTTGGCGGTCATCGACGGCTCCTTTCGTGCGGACTGTCCGCATTATATCAAACCCGTACTATTCGCGAAAACGCCGGATTTCTCCTGAAAACCGAACCGCCGATCTGCGGGTGAAGGGAACAATTTCCGCTTGCGTCCCGTATCCCATTACGATTACACTGGCGCTTCCTATGAGCATCGAGGTCAAGGACCTTCATTTCCGCTACGGCAAGATCGTCGCGCTCGATGGCGTGACCGTCACGCTTGGCGAGGGGGCCGTGGGCCTGCTCGGCCCGAACGGGGCCGGTAAAAGCACGCTCCTGCGCGTCCTCCTCGGCTTCCTCGTCCCCGAGCGCGGCGAAGGCAAGGTCCTCGACTACGACATCCGCCGCGACCAGGCCATGATCCGCCGCGCCGTCGGCTACATGCCGGAGAGCGATTGCTTCGTTTCCGGGATGGACGCCGTGACCTTCACCTCCTATTTCGGCGAGCTTTCGGGCATGCCCCGCCAGGAGGCGATGAAGCGCGCCCACGAGGTCCTGTTCTATGTCGGCTTGGGCGAGTCGCGCTACCGGCTCCTCGACACCTATTCGGCGGGCATGAAGCAGCGGCTCAAGCTGGCCCAGGCCCTGGTCCACGATCCGAAGATCCTCTTCCTCGACGAGCCGACCTCGAACCTCGATCCGACCGGCCGGACGGAGGTCCTCGAGCTCATCCGCGACATCTCGACCCACAAATCGATCCAGGTGCTCCTCTCGTCCCATATCCTCGACGACATCGAATCGCTGTGCGAGACGGTCGTCATCCTGAAGCAGGGGAAGATCGCCGCCGAAGGCCGCATGGACGACCTGCGGGCCATCCATTACAGCCTCTACGAGCTGCGCATCAAGGGCGACGGCGCCGCCCTCCGCAGGGACCTCGAAAGCGGCGGCAGCCGGGTCGACGAGATGGAGGACGGGCTCTACAAGGTCTATATGCCGGAGGCGGGCGACCGCATGGACATCTTCCGGGCCGCGGATCGGGCGGGCGTGCAGGTCCGGTCGTTCGTCAAGAGCCAAACCTCCCTCGAGGACCTCTTCGCCGGCGTCGTGGGAGTGGACTGATGGCCACCGTCCGGGAAAAGGGCTATTCCCACTGGGACGGAAAGCTCCTCGAACGGCGCTTCCGCTGGTGGCCCATCACCCGGACCGGCATCCAGCTGGCGTTCAAGAAAAAGGCCTTCCGCTTCTTCTTCGCCATGGCCTTCTTGCCCCCCTTCATCGCCCTCGCCGGGCTCTATATCTCCGAGCGGCTTGAGGACTTCAAGGCCCTGGTCCGCTCGAACAAGGCCCTGCTCTCGATCGATCCCAACTATTTCAAGGGATTCCTGACCAACGGGTCGACGCTCTTCAGCCTGATCCTCGTCCTGGTGTTCGCCGCGGCCGGCCTCATCGCCGACGACCTGCGGCACAACTCTCTGCAGCTCTACTTTGCGCGGCCGCTCGGCAAGACAGACTACCTGGCCGGCAAGATGGCTATCGTCGCCTTCTTCGTCCTCATCCTGACCGCTCTGCCGTATCTCGTCCTCGTCCTCTTCAAGCTCATCTTCGCCGGCAACCTCAAGTTCATCGCGCAGTATCCGTGGCTGCCGCTTTCGATCCTCGGCTGGTCGGCCGTGCTGACCGTTTTCCTCGCCTTCTATTTCATGCTGCTCTCGGCCACGAGCCGGAGCACGCGCTACGTTTCGATCATCATCTTCACGACCTATATCTTCTCGGCCGCCCTGGCCGGCATCCTGAAGGAGATCTTCAAGACCCCGTACATGGGGCTCTTCTCGATCCCCGCCGATCTCGAGCAAGTCGGGGCTTTCCTCTTCGGCTCGAAGCTGCCCATGACCGTCCCCGCCGTCTGGTCGTTCGCTGTCCTGGCCGGGATCTGCCTCCTCTCGGTCGTCGTCCTCAACAGGAAGATCCGCGGCGTCGAGGTGATCAAGTGAGCGCCGTCATCGCCGCCGCCGGCCTGTCGAAATGGTACGGCAACGTCCTTGGCCTCAACGACGTGACGCTCGAGATCGAAGAGGGGATCACCGGGCTGCTCGGCCCGAACGGGGCCGGCAAGTCGACCTTCATGAAGCTCATCACCGGCCAGCTGAAGCCGAACATCGGCGCCGTGACCGTGCGCGGCCGTCGGGTCTGGAACAACCCCGGGCTTTTCCCGGCCATCGGCTTCTGCCCGGAGCACGACGTCTTCTACGAGGACATGACCGGGCGCGAGTTCGTCTCGGGGCTCCTGCGGTTCTACGGCTACTCGAAGGCCGAGATCCGGGAGCGGACGGCGCGGGCCCTGGACCTCGTCGAGCTCACGGCCGACCAGGACCGGCTCATCCGCGGCTACAGCCGGGGCATGCGCCAGAGGGTCAAGTTCGCCCAGGCCGTGGCCCATGACCCGGAGATCGTCATCCTCGACGAGCCGCTGAGCGGCCTCGATCCCCTCGGCAAGCGGAAGCTGATCCGGCTCATCAAGGACTTCAAGAGCCAGGGCCGGACCGTTCTCGTCTCAAGCCATGTCCTGCCGGAGATCGAGGCCCTGACGACGCGGATCGTCCTCATCCACCAGGGCAAGATCCTGGCCCAGGGGGACATCTCCGCAATCCGCAAGCTCATCGAGTCGCACCCGCACCAGATCTCGGTGCGGTCGAGCGACCCGCGGGGCCTGGCTGCCCGCTTCGTCGGCGACCCCTCGATCGAGAAGATGACCTTCGAGGCCGACGGCCGGACGCTCGTCGTCGAAACGCACGACCGCGACGCCTTTTTCGGGCGCCTGACCGGCGTCGTGCTCCAGGCCGGCTTGGCCGTCGACGAGATCTCTTCGCCCGACGACAACCTTCAGGCCGTGTTCGAATACTTGGTGGGGAAGTGAGATGACCGCCGTCGCCGCCGCGCGCCAGGTCTTCGGCCTCTTCGCGAACCTCGGCCGGAAGACCGGCAAGACCCGGGTTTTCGCCTTTCTCGGCCTCATCCCGGTCGCCCTCGGCGTCGTCGCCCGCGCCGTCCTCCACGGCCGCACCGGGCTGATGGCCGACGTCTCGACCGAGATCCTGATGGTCTTTTTCCTGCAGTTCTACATCGTCATCCTCTCCCTCTTCTACGGCACGTCCGTGAGCGCGGAGGAGATCGAGAACCGGACCCTGTCCTATCTCATCACCCGGCCCATCCCCAAGGGAGCGATCGTCCTGGGGAAAACCGCGGCTTACGCGGCCCTGATGTTCGCGATGGTGGGGATCAGCCTGGGCGTGTCCTATTTCATCATCAACGCCGGCCGGCTCGGCGAGGGCGCCATCTACGTGACGTTCCTGCGCTACCTCGGCGTCCTGGCCCTCGGCATCCTAGCCTACACGGCCTTCTTCACCTTCCTCGGGGTCTTCCTCAAGAGGGCCATCATCGTCGGGCTCATCTTCGGTTTCGGCTGGGAGAACGTCATCCAGTATTTCCCCGGCTCGACGCAGAGGTTCTCCGTCGTTCACTACCTCAAGTCGCTGCTGCCGTTCCACCCCGCGCCGAGCGGCCTCGCGAGCGGAGGCCGGGGCGTCGCGCTGCTGCTTTTCCGGCTCGAGCCGACCAAACCCGGGCTAGCGATCCTAGCGCTGGTTCTCATCACGGCCGCCTTTCTGGCTCTGGCGGCCTGGCTCTTCCGGATCAAAGAATATCTGTACGAAGAATAGGGCCTATTTCTTCACTTCGGGGGCGGCGTCTTTCTTGGGCTTCATCATGAATTGTCCCGCCTTGGACTTGGCCATCTCGCCGAGCTTATCCAGAACGTCGCGGGGAATGTTGATCGCGACTTCCGTGTAATCCGTGCCCGACGTGATGGCGACGCCGTTCAGGAGCTGGCCGACGAGGGGCTCCTTATCGCCGGCCATGGCCCCCAGGGCCCGGAAGCCATTGACGGTCTGAGCCAAGCTGGTGTTCTGCTCCTTGGTCCCGCCGATCGTCTTGAGGTCGATGCCGATGCCGTCGAGCTTCTCGTTGAAGCTCAGGATGAGGCCGGTGACGCCTTCGAGCATCTTGAATTGAGGATTGGAGGCCATGGCCTTCTGCAGGAGGTCCTGCGGCACGGCAATGGCGCCCCAGACCATGCCCGACTGGTCGGCCCTCTTGAGAAGGGCCGCCATGTCGGCGCTCTTGACGAGCGAATCCGCCTTGGTCTTCGAGGCGTCGATGACGCCCTTCACGCCGGCCTCGGTGCCGATGACGATGTGAGTGGCATCGAGGAAGGCGGCCCGGGTCGTCTGCTTGTTGTCGCCGTCGATATTCGAATAAACGGTCAGGCCTTTATACAGCTCTTCCTTAGCCCCGGGGGCCTTCTGCTTGATCAGGGCCTGGAGCTTGGCCTTGTCGTACTTGAGGGTGATGAGGGCGGCCCCTTGCGCTGACCCGGTCGGGGCGCCGATGATCGCGCCCCCGGCATAATAGATGTCCTTGGTCGGGTCAATGCCGGACATCTTGACGAACTCGTCGAGTTTTTCTTTGTTCTTCGGATCCTGAAGGGCCTTGGTCACCCCTTCGCTGGTCATGAGCTGTCGGACGTCGATGCCGACGACTCCCGTCGCCGCCTTCGGAAGCATCTTGATCAGGGCCGCGCCGGCCGCCGCGCCGGATTTGGGCGTCGCCGCCGAAGCGCAGGTCGCGAGCCCGGCGGTGAGCAGGGCGGCCAGAACGATGATCGTGGTCTTTTTCATGGTATGGGCCTCCTGGGCATTTAAGCCATAATACGCATCCCCTCCGGGATTGTTTCACTCATGACTATATCACCGGGCCCGGCGCCGGGCAATGGGGCCGGCGCCGGGACGCCGTCGAGGGTTGCCTCCCGGGGGATTTTGTTATAATAAGGGGGCCGCGAGGCCGCCGGCGACGGGGGGAACGGAAAGGAGCGCACAATGTCGGTTCGGATCCGCAGACTGACCCTGATCGGGCTTTTCCTGCTGAGCTTCATCGGCCCGGCCCTCCGGGGCGCCGATATCCCGGCCATTCTTAGCCTCAAAGAGCAGGCCGCGGTCTATGACAGCTGGCTCGCGGCCCGCTATGACCGCCTCCTCCCCGAGCTCATGCGGCGCGAGAAGATCGACCTGTGGCTCGTCATCT
>CAZIQR010000061.1:0-2768 GCA_964541055.1 uncultured Eubacteriales bacterium | reverse complement strand
AAGATCGACCTGTGGCTCGTCATCTGCGAGGAATACAACGAAGACCCGGTCTACCTCTCGCTCGTGCCCTTCGCCTCGCTCTCGGCCCGCCGGCTGACGATGCTGGCCATGTTCGACCGGGGCGGGGACAAGGGGATCGAGCGGTTCTCGGTCAACCGCTACGGCATCGGCTCGCTCTTCCCGACGATCTGGAAGGCCGACCAGGAGGATCAGTGGCAGGCCCTGGCCAAGGCCGTCAAGGACCGCGACCCGAAGCGCATCGGCATCGACGAGTCGGACGTCTTCGCCTTCGGTGACGGGCTCTCGGCCTCCAAAAAGGCGCGCCTGGTCCAGTCCCTCGGACCCGAGTATGCCAAGCGCCTGGTCCGGGCCGACCGGCTGGCCGTGGGCTGGCTAGAGCGCCGGCTGCCCGAGGAGATCGAGGTCTACCACCACATCGCCGCGATCGCTCACGCCATCATCGCCGAGGCTTTTTCGCCCGCGGTCATCACCCCCGGGATCACGACGACCTCCGACGTCGAGCGCTGGATGTGGGAGAAGATCCGCTCGCTGGGGCAGACCACCTGGTTCGATCCCGGCGTCAATCTCCAGCGGCCCAAATCGAGCCCCTTCAAGGACAGCCCCGTCATCCATCCCGGCGACCTTTTGCATTGCGACTTCGGCATCAATTATCTGAAGCTCGATACCGACACCCAGCAGCTCGCTTACGTTTTGAAGCCCGGCGAATCCGACGCGCCCCAGGGCTTGAAGGCGGGACTCGCGCTGGGGAACCGGCTCCAGGACATCCTCGTCGGCGAGATGAAAGAGGGGCGGACCGGGAACGAGATCCTGGCCGCGGCCCTGAAGCGGGCCAAGGACGAGGGCTTGAGACCGAGCATCTACACCCATCCCCTGGGCATTCACGGCCACGCCGCGGGCCCGACGATCGGGCTATGGGACAAGCAGGGCGGCGTCCCCGGAGCCGGTGATTATCCGCTCTTTCCGGACACCGTCTATTCAATCGAGCTCAACGTCATGGCCACCGTGCCCGAATGGGGAGGCCAGGACGTCCAATTCGCCCTTGAACAGGACGCCGCCATCCTCCGGTCCGGTCCGGTCTTCCTGGACAAGCGGCAGACCGAACTCATCCTGATCAGGTAACTTCGGCGAAGGGGCCCACACCATGACGGACGAAAGGATGATCCCGGGCCCTTCAGGGCCGACCCCGTTCCAGAGGATCCTGGCCGGACGGCGGAGCATCCGCCGCTACCTCGGAACGCCGGTCGAGCCGGAGAAGATCCGGGCCTGTCTCGAGGCGGCGCGGATCGCGCCTTCGGCGCACAACAGCCAGCCCTGGCGCTTCATCGTCGTCGACGATCCGGCGCTCAAGGACCTTGTCGCGTCCCATGCCTTCTCAGGCATCTACCGGACCTCCCGCTTCGCGGCCAAGGCCCCGGTCCTGCTGGTCCTTCTGGCGCGAAAGACGCTCGTCGCCCACCATCTCGGGGGCCGCTTTCAGCGCGTGCCCTATTATTTCGTAGACATGGGGATCGCCGGCGAGCATGTCGTCCTGCAGGCCGAAGAATTGGGACTGGCGACCTGCTGGATGGGCTGGTTCAGCCGCGGCCGGGTCCGCCGGGCCCTCAAGGTCCCGCGGCGCTTCAAGATCGTGGCCCTGATGCCGCTCGGCTACGCGGAGAAGAGGCCGGCCCGCGAGCCTCCCCGGAGAACTTACGAAGAGATCGTCAGCGTCAACAAGGTCCCGTCGAATTGAAAGGCCTGCGCATGCTCGTTTTCATCGCGATCGCCTTGACGATCTACGGGCTGGTCAATTTCTATGTGGCCCGGCGGGGAGCCCAGGCGCTGGCCTCGGTGCCGCTGGCACGGACGATCTTTCTCGTCCTCTACGTGGTCTTGGCCCTATCTTTTCCGGCCGGCCGGATCCTGCGGGGCCAGGCCGAGAACGGCCCGGCTCTCTGGTCTAGCGACGTCAGGGCCTTCCATATGGTCATCATGTTGTACGGCTTCCTAGGGGCCGTCCTCGTCGACATCGTCCGCCTGGCGAACGCCTTCATGCCGTTCCTGCCCCGGGCGGTGACCGCCCACCCGGGCCGGACGGGGCCCGTCCTGTTCATCGCCATCGCCGCCGCCACGGCCCTGGCTATCATCGGAGGGGCCTGGAACGCCGCCCGGCCTCGCCTGGTCGATCTCGAGGTCCATCTGCCGCGGCGGGCCGGGACGACGGACCGTCTGACGGCCGTCCTCGTCTCCGATCTTCACCTCGGATCCCTCATCGGGCCATCCAGGCTCGAGAAGATCGTCCGGAAGATCAGCGACCTGGGCCCCGACATCGTTCTCATGCCCGGCGACATCGTCGACGAGAGCGTCACCGAACGACGGGAGGCCGAGCTCAGCGCCGTCATGAAAACGCTCAGCCCCCCCTTGGGACTGTTCGCCTGCCCGGGCAACCATGAGACCTATGCCGGGCTTGACCGGACCCTGGCCTGCTACCGCAACTGCGGCCTCACCGTGCTTCAGGACGAGGCCGTCCTCGTCGGCGGCGCCTTCATCCTCGCCGGCCGGCGCGACCCGAGCTCGCTCAAGCAGGGGGAACGGCGGCTGGCCATCCCCGACATCCTGGCCCGGGCCGGGCTCGACGGCAGCCTGCCGATCATCGTCCTGGACCATCAGCCCGCCCACCTCGAGGAAGCGGAGCAAGCGGGGGTCTCGCTCCAGCTCTCGGGGCACACCCACGCCGGACAACTCTTCCCCCTCGATCTCGTCAACCG
>CAZIQR010000060.1:10946-14631 GCA_964541055.1 uncultured Eubacteriales bacterium | reverse complement strand
GCGTCTTGAAAAAGGGGTGCGGGGGGCGTATGCTGGATAACCGCGCCGCGGAATCTGAAAGGACCCTGCATGAGATCGAAACTCCTCATCCTTCTGGCCGGGGCGCTGGCCATGGCCGCGCTGCCCGCGGCGGCGCAAAAGGCCTCCGTCAAGGACCTGCCCGAGAAGTACCGGGCCTGGCTCCAGGAGGACGTCGTCTACATCATCTCCCCCAAGGAAAAGGACGTCTTCCTCCAGCTCACCAACGACCGCGAGCGGGAGATGTTCATCACCGCTTTCTGGAAGGCCCGGGACGAGGACCCGTCGACGCCCGAGAACAAATTCAAGGACGAGCACACCCGCCGCATCGAATACGCCAACAGCCACTTCGGCCGCGGCTTGAAGGCCGGCGGCTGGCGGTCCGACATGGGCCGCATCTACATCACCCTGGGCGAGCCGCGGGACATCGCCCGGTATGAGAGCGAGACGAACCTCTACCCGCTCCAGATCTGGTTCTACTCCGGCGTCGAGGGCGCCGGTCTGCCGAACTCGTTCAACGTCGTCTTCTTCAAGAAGGACAACGCCGGCGACTACGTCCTCTATTCGCCCATCCGCGACGGCCCTCAGAAGCTCATGCCGTTCTACAACGGCGACATGACCAACTATCTCCAGGCCTGGGGCGAGCTGCGGCAGACGGTCGACCCGACGGTCGCCGAAGTGTCGATGTCGCTCATCCCCGGCGAGTACGTGGAGGGCATGAACCCGACCGTCGCCTCAGACATCCTGATCAGCCAGAAGATCCCCAAGATGGGCTATGAGGCCGTCAAGGACGGCTACGCCGAGAAGCTCCTCAAATACAAGGATTCGGTCGAGGTCGAATACACCGCCAACTACATCGAGAATGACGCCCTCGTCCAGGTCACGCGGGACTCGGCCGGCCGGGCCTTCGTCCACCTCCAGCTCGAGCCGGCCCGGCTAAGCATCGAGCACTTCGAGGGCGTCTACCGGACCACCTTCGAGATCAACGGCATCGTCTCCAACGCCGAGGGGAAAACGATCTACCAGTTCGACCGCCGCCTCCCGGTCTCGCTCACCGAGGAGCAGTTCGCCAAGGTCAACAACCGGCACGTCTCCTACCAGGAGGTCCTCCCGATCATCGAGGGCGACTACAAGGTCAGCCTGCTCTGGAAGAACACGGTCTCCAAGGAGTTCAGCTCGGTCGAGGCGGCCGTCAAGGTCCCGCCCGCCCGGACCCTGACCCTGAGCGCGCCCATCCTGGCCTACCGCGTCATCAATAACCCGGCCTTCGCCGGGCAGGTCAAGCCCTTCACGGTGGGTTCGACCCAGCTCGTGGCCTCGCCCCGCAACGACTTCACGGTCCAGGACACCCTGACCGTGTTCTGCGAGCTCGGCGGGCTCACCGACGAGCTGAAGTCGAAGGGGAGCCTCTCGATCACGCTCATCCGCAACGACCAGGCCGTGACCGCCGTGTCCAAGCCCCTGGCCGGGGCCGCCAATCCGTTCCGCGTCCTGCAGGAGTTCCCGCTGGCCAACCTCCCGCCCGATTATTACTATGCCAACGTCGACCTCCTCGATGGCGCGAAGACCGTCGTCCTGTCGGCCCGGACCCCGTTCTACATCAGCCTCAATCCGGCCCTCTCCCGGGCCTGGGTGATGTATCCGCCCATGCCCGCGGCCACGGACCCGGCCTACGCCAATATCCTCGGCATGGAATATTTCCAGGCCGGCAGCCTGGCCAAGGCCAAACCGCTGGTCGAAGACGCGTTCCGCCGCGCCCCCGACTCGGCTCCGTTCGCCCTGGACGTCTGCCGCGTCCGCTTCGAGCTGAAGGACTACCAGGGTGTCACCGACGTGGCCACCCCGTTCTACCGGGACCAGAAGAACTTCGAGTTCGCCCAGTACCTCGGGGAGAGCGCCCAGGCCCTCGGGCGCTACGGCGAGGCCATCGGCTTCTACAAGGACTACCTGACCTCGTTCGGGACAAACCTCCTCGTCCTCAATGCCATCGGCGACTGTTACGTCAAGACGGGCGACCTCGCCGGGGCGATCTCGGTCTGGAAGAAATCGCTCGAGCTCAACGCCAACCAGGCGGAGATCAAGAAAAAGCTCGCGGAGATCCAAGACAAGATCAAGTCCGAATAGGTCCGACAAGGAGGCGTGATGATGACGCGCTTCAGGTGGCTGGTCCCCGCGCTGGGCGCCCTCCTCCTCCTGGCCGCGTGCGCTTCGACGCGCGGCCTGAAGCAGCTCGACCCCAAGAGCCGGGATTTCATCTCCAAGGCCCGGTACACGATCACGCCGGAGGAGCGGAAGGCCTTCCTGTCGCTTCCGGCGGACGCCCGCGAAGCGTTCATCGGGGACTTCTGGAAGCGGCGCGATCCGACCCCGGCGACCCCCGAGAACGAGTATCAGATGGAGTACTACAACCGCATCGAGCGGTCCAACCGCCTCTTCTCGGGCGGCGGGGCCCCCGGCTGGCTCCAGGACCGGGGGCGCGTCTACATCACCCTGGGACCGCCCGACACCCGCGTCACCTACCCGCGAGGCGTCACGTTCTACGGCCTGCCGACGGAGATCTGGTGGTACGGGATGTACACCATCGTCTTCATCGATGAATACTGGAACGACGACTACAAGATCTCGCCGGACAGCGCCGGCCAGATCGCGATCATCAACCAGGCCCAGCGGGAGTGGAACCTGCCCCAGGAGCGGATGGCCAAGCCGGGCGAGGCCCACGCCGCCGGCAGCATCGCCGGCCTGGCCGTCAATCTCGAGGTGGCCAAGGACGGCGCCGCGAGCTTCTCGCTCTCGGTCCCTTACCGGAACATCTGGCTCAAATCCGCCGGTCCCAGCTACACGGCCGCGCTCGAGGTGAAGATGACGGTCGTCGGCAAGGACGGAGCGGAAGCCTGGTCCTTCGCCCAATCCTATCCCATCGAGGTTCCCGAAAGCCGGCTGAAGGACCTCCTGGCCACGGATTTCACGGCCTCCGCCGCGGCCAGGCTCCAGGCCGGCTCTTATAAGCTGCGGGTCCTCGTCACCAACACGACGGACGGCAGCAAGGCTACCCTCGAACGCAAGTTCGAAATATAGATCAGCGCCGGGAGGCGCGGGCCTTCGCGGCCTCCGCCGCGGCCTGCCCTTTCCGGGCGTTCTCGTCCGAGAGGGCGTTCATCCCCAGCCGGTTGTAGAGGTCGGCCAGGAGAAAGTACCCGAGCGGCAGCTCCGCCGGGGCCGGCCGCAGCTCGATCCCTTTTTTCGCCAGGGCGACGGCCTCGTCGTAGTCCGTGCCGCGCCGGAGCAGGATGCGGGCAACGTGGAAATAGGCCAGGGGGAACTCGGGTTCGGCCGCGATCGTCCGCCTCAGGGCCGCCATCTCGTCATCCTCGCGCCCCATCTCGCGGTATACGGTCGAGAGGTTGTAGAGAGCTTTATAGCTTTTGGGGGAGTCGCGGATCTCCTGCTCGTAAAGAGCGGCCGCCTCGGCCAGCCGGCCCTGCTTCTCCCGCAGCTGGGCCGTGTTGTATCGCAGGCTGAGGAGGGTCGGATTGATGGCGGCCGCCGCGGCCAGCTCCTTCTCGGCCAGGTCCCGGTCGCCGCTCGAGTCGCGGTTGAGGTAGATGGCCCCCAGCGCGTTGTGGGCCGAGGCCGAGCGGGGATTGTCTTCCAGGCACTTCTCGAAATA
>CAZIQR010000060.1:0-10846 GCA_964541055.1 uncultured Eubacteriales bacterium | reverse complement strand
GTAGAGCTCGGGCACGGGCGCCAGGATGAGCTTGAACCGCCCGTCCTGGACGCTCCTGAGGTCGGACCAGCCGTAATGGAAGCGGGGATAATAGGTCTCCGAATAAGCGAGGCGTCCGCCGCCCCCGGCGCCGGGCGAGAAGAACGACGGGACGAGGCTCTGCCCCTGGACCGCCGCGGGCACGGGCAGGCCGGCCATCTCGCAGACCGTGGGCATGACGTCGACCAATCCGACCGTTTCCTTGGAGACCGCTCCCTGCAAGGCCTTGAACGGCGTGACGACGATGAGCGGCACGTGGAGGTCGGGCTGGTAGATGAAGAAGCCGTGGGTGCTTTCCAGGTGCTGCCCCAGGCTTTCGCCGTGGTCGGCGGCGAGGACGAGAAAGAGATGGTCGCCGAGCCCGGCGCCGTCGACGAACGCGGTCAGCCGCGCCAGCTGGCTGTCGGTCCAGGCGATCTCGCCGAGGTAGGGATTCCGGGGATACTCGCTCTTGAACGGTTCCGGCGGCTCATAAGGCGTGTGCGGGTCGTAGAGGTGGATCCAGGCGAAGAACGGGCCGGCCTTGTGGGCCTCGAGCCAGGGCAGGGCCTCGTCCAGGACCTCGTTCGCCGGCCTCTGGACCTCGCCGAGCGAGACCCGCTCGAACCGGCTCAGGTCGAAACGGTCGAAGTAGGTGTCGAAGCCCTGATCGAGGCCCCACTTGGAATCGAGGACGTACGCGGCGACGAACGCCGCCGTGTCATAGCCGCGGGCCTTGAAGGTCTCGGCCAGGGTCTGGACCTCGGAGGGGACGACGAAGCCGCCGTTGTCACGGACGCCGTGGAAGGGCGGCAGCGTGCCGGTCATGATCGTCGTGTGGGACGGCAGGGTCAGCGGCGTTTGAGAGATGCAGTTCTCGAAGCGGATCCCGCGGGCGGCGAAGCCGTCCATGGTCGGGGTCCGGACCGCGGCGTTGCCGTAGCAGCCGACCTTGTCGGCCCGCAGGGTGTCGACCGTGATCAGGATGACGCTGAAATCGCGGCCGTCCCTCAGACGGGCGAAGTTCGGCTTCCCGCCGCGGAGGAGGAAGAACGCGAGGGCGGCGACGGCGGCGAGGGCCGCCCCGGCCGGGAGGAGCAGGCGCTTCTTGGTCATCGACCCACTATCTTAGCACGAAGCCTTGAGACGGGCTATCGGCCCGGCTTGCAGGCGGCGAGGAGGTCCTCGACGCCCTTCTTGGCCTCGGGAGAGAGACGGTCGAAGGTCGGCGTGGCCCGGTATTTCATGAGGTGCTCGTAGGCCAGCGGCCGATGGCCCAGCCGGAGATGGGCGGAGCCGAGGAAGAAGTGGGCTTCGTCGAGAGCGGGATCCAGGGCCAGGGCCCGGTCGAGGCTCTCGACGGCCGGGCCGAGCTCGTTCCCGCGGAGGTAGGCCACTCCCAGCGCGTAGAACGCGGCGCTGTAGGAGGGATCGAGCTCGACCGCCTTTCGGAGATCGGCCACGGCGAGCCCGCGCGCATCCGGACGGCGCGTCCGCTGGAAGGCGTCGAGATAAACCGTTCCCCGGTTGTGATAGGTCAGGGCGAACCGTGGATCGATCTCCAGGGCCCGTCCGAGGCTGGCGAGGGCCTCGGCGGTCTTTCCCGTCTTCCATTGCGCCATGCCGACGCTGTTCCAGATCACCGGGTCGAAGCCCGTCTGCGGAAAGGCCCCCGGCTCGAAGGCCCGGAGGACCTCGCCGAACTCGCCGGCCTCAAAAAGCCCGTTGAGGAGCTCGAAATAGAGGTCGTAGTTCTCGGGCATGGCCTCGAGCCCGCTCCGGAGGACGGCGAGGGCCTCGTCGGTCCGGCCCTGGTCCCGGTCGATCGAGGCCAGGTTCATATAGGCCGCGCTGACCGTCTTCCGGGCCGAGAGGATCTCCCGCAGCTCGGCGATCGCCTCGGCGGCCTTGCCGGCCTTGGCGAGCGCCAGGGCCGCCGCGGCCCGGTTGTGATAGGGCAGGAGCGCCGCCACGGAATCCTCCGGCCCGAAATCCACCTTTCGCCGGCCGGGAAGGCTGGCGACGTAACCGAGGCTCCTCAACTTTTCGAGCGTGGCCCGGTCCGAGGCCTGTTCGGCCTTAGCGCTCTCCGGGGAGGACTGGCTGCGGGTGATCGCCTCCAGGGCCTTCCTCAGGCCCGCGACATCGGCCTGCCCGGCCCGATTGGCCGTCTCCCCGAAGTCCCGCCCGAGATCATAGACCTCGGGTTCAGGAGAGTCGATGAACTTGGTGACTCCGTCGATCATCCCGCGCAGGGGAGCCCACCCCATGTTGTAATAGGGCGCCAGGGATTCGAAATAGATCGGGCGGTCGGTCATCTTCTGGCCGCGCAGGAGCGGGAGCAGGGACCGGCCCTGGAGCCGGTCCGGACGGTCGAGGCCGAGCGCCTCGCAGATCGTCGGGAAGAGATCGATATGGGAGACGTTCTGGCCGACCGTCCGCGGGGCCAGGCCCGGGACGCGGATGAGGAGCGGGATCCGGAGGGTCGCATTGTAGGCCTCGAAGCCGTGGGTCGTCTCGTTATGCTCGCCCAACGATTCCCCGTGGTCGGCGACGCAGACGATGAGCGTCGTTCCCTCCAGGCCCCGGTCCTTGATCTCCTTGAGAACGTCGCCGAAGACGGCGTCGGCATAGGCCACTTCGCCGTCGTAAGGCTCCTTGGCGAACCGGGTCTTGTACGGCTCCGGCGGGTCGTAGGGCTCGTGCGGATCGTAAAAATGGACCCACAGGAACCAGGGCGAGGCCCGGCCCTTCAGCCATTCTTTCGCGCTCGCCCAGACCTCGGCCGCCGGCCGCTCCCCGGCCTGGAGATCCGCCGGGCGGGCGCCGGCTCTGGGCGCGCCGAACGAGTCGTCGTAGGTCGAGAACCCCTGGTCGAGGCCGAAGTGCGAGACCAGGGGGAACCCGCCGATGAACGCGCCGGTCGCATAGCCCCGGCCGCCGAGGTGCTCGGCCAGGGTCACGAGCTCCGGGCGGACGACGAAGTTGAGATTGTCGTGGACACCGTGAAAGGACGGCGTCACGCCCAGGAGGATGTTGGTGTGCGAAGGCAGCGTCGTGGTCGTGTGGGCGAAGGCCCGGGTGAAGACCGCGCTCCGGGCGGCGAACGCATCCAGGTTGGGGGTTACGAGCCTCTTTGAGCCGTAGGCGCCCAGCCGGTCCGCCCGAAGGGTGTCGATCGTGACGAGCAGGACATTGAGGCGGGCCGGGCCGGGTGCCGGAGCGGCGAACGTGCCCGCGGCCCCCGCCAGCCCCAACGCCAGACCGAGGGCGAGCCCGGAGATCCTCTTCATGAAAAACGAACATACTCCCGCCCCGGCCCGGTGTCAACGGACCGGGTCCGCGGTCCCGAGGCAAAAAAAGAGCCCCGGAAGGGCGGCCTTCCGGGGCTCGAGCGCGTGCAGGAGCGGGGTGCCTAGAAGATGAGCCTCACGCCGATGCGGGCCTGGCGCGGATTGACGATGCCGTAGAGCTCATGACCGTCCGTCGACGGATAACTGCCGTCGAGGTACCAGTCATAGTCGACGCGCGTGCCCCAGTAGGTGATGGTGTTGGAATTGAAGACGTTGAACACGTCGAAGAGGACGCCGAGCTTGTACTTCTTGGCGAGGGTGAAGATCTTCTCCAGGCGGATGTCGAGCTGCTTGTCCATGGGATAGTGGTTGGTCCCGCGGTCTTCGATGAAGAACGTCACCCGGCCCTGATTGAGCCGGGCCGTCCGATAGCGCGAGGTCCAGCCGTTACCGGTGATGCCGTGAAAATAGGCGTTGACGCTGATGTCCACGACCGGGATGAGGTACGACGCCTGGATCTTGATCATGTGCGTCGGGTCGTAGGTCGCGTGGCCGGTGGCGTTGATATAGAAGTTCGGATCGTTCGTGCCGCCGCCGTAGTTGATGTCGTCGGCCGTGCCGTTGTCGATCGTCCCCGTCGTCTGAGAGTAAACGTAGGAGGCCATGACCTGCCAACGGTTGGAGAAGCGCTTGTTGAAGAGGACCTCGATTCCGCTGTATTTCCGGTAGGGATCGAGCAGGATCCAGTTATCCCCCTTCTTGTAGTTCGTGATCAGGTAATCAAAGGAGTTGACGGTGTCTTCCGTGCGCTCATAGACCGTGTAGGTCCCGTGATCGGGGACGTCGACCTCGACCGTATCGTAATTCGCGGCGCGGTCGACCGGCCCGATCTGGTTCTTCCATTTGCGGTTGATATAGGTCACCGAGAGCGAGGCGTCCTTGAACAGCTCCCGCTCGACCCCCAGCGTGAACTGCTCCATGTAGGGGTGCTTGATGTTGGGGTCCATCGTATAGAAGTCGGCGGGGACGACGTGCTCGAACTCGACCCATTCCTCGGCCCCGTAGCCCCAGTAGTAGCTGATCTTGTCGCTCCGGGCATGCGCCGCCGGGTTCATCTTGTCGCAGTAGCTGGCGCTCATGGCCTCGGAGAACTGGCCGTAGTGGCCCTTGAGGATGGTCGTCTTGTCGCCGAGGAGGTCGAAGGTGAAGCCGAGGCGCGGGGCGATCCGGGCGGCGGAGTAGGCGTTGCCGCTGACGTACTTGACCTGGCCCCAATACTGGCTCAGGCGGAGGCCGAGGTTGACGTTGAGCCGCTTCGTGATCTGCCAGGAATCCTGGACGAAGCCCTCGAGCCGGGTGTAGCGGGTGTTGTTATCATAGCCCGCGTACTGGTAGGCCAGGTAATTCGAGACGCCGGCGTAGTAATAGTCCGTGTAATCGTAATACACGACGTTGTCGCCGAGGGGGCCGCCGTGGCCGGGATAGCCGTAACGGCTGCGGACGTAGGACCGCTCCATCTCGGCCCCGAACTTGAAGTCGTGGGAGCCGGCGATGAAGTCCTCGACGTAATGCGTCAGGCTGGCGTTGGCCTGGTAGCGGGCTCGGTCGGCATAATAGAAGTAGCCCGAGCTGCCCCGCCGCTGGTTGTCGGCGTAGTCGAAGTGCATGTAGGCGTCGAGGCCGGCCGTCGGATCGAGGTAATAATAGCCGGAGAAGAAGGCTCCCTTCACGTCCATGAACGTCTTGGGGCTGAAGATCTGGGTCAGGCTGAAGTTGCCGACGTAGTCGGGGGCTTTCTCGCTGACGGTGGCGATCGGATCGACGTTCGAACCGGCGGCCCGGTTCTTCCCGTAGTAGCCGTCGAACTCGAAGGACGCGTTGATATTCAGGGACGGCGTGAGCTGGGTCGTCAACTTGACGAAGGCGCGCGGCTGCTTGAAGTCGACGTCCTCGGGGAAGCCGGTCGGGCGGTCCTTGGTCCGGTAATACTGGCCGCCCGCGTAGAACCAAAGCTTGTCCTTGACGATCGGGCCGCCGAAATGAGCGTTGATGTCGAAGAGGTTCGAGCTCGGGGCCGTCAGGTCCGGAAAATCATCGGTGTAGGCGCCGTTGTTATGGGCCTGCCAGAACCTTGTGCCGGACAGCTGGCGGTTGAACTCCATGTGGCCGGAGAAGGCGTTGCCGCCGGACTTCGTGACCAGGTTGAAGATGACGCCGGTGAAGTTGCCGTACTCGGCCGGCAGGCCGACGCCCATGATCTTGGCTTCCTCGACGATGTTGTGATCGAGGAAGACCCAGGCCGTGCCCGCGTCGGGGTCGCCGACGCCGACGCCGTCCATGTTATACGCGATGCCGGTGCCGGACGAGGCGCCGTAGGCGCTGTCGTTATTGACGCCGGGGGCCATGTTGACGATGTCGGACGTGAACTGGCTGTAGGGGATGTTGCGCAGGATCTCGTTCGACAGGGTCACCGAGGCCGTTTCGGTGGACTTGACGTCGACCGTGGGGGACTGGGCGATGACCGTGACCTCTTCGGTCACGGTGGCCGGCTTGAGCTGGAAGTCCACGGTCAGCGTGGACGTCGTCGTCAGCCGGATGTTCTCGCGCAGGACCGCGCTGAATCCCTGGAGCTCGGCCTTGACCTGGTATTCGCCAGGCGGCAGGGCGGGGAACCGGTAGATACCGGCGGCGTCCGTGACCATGGACCGGACGCCCATCAGGTTGCCGCCCGAGAGCGTCACGTTGACGCCGGGCAGGGGAGCGCCCTGCTCGTCGGTCACGACGCCGCGGATGGCGCCTGTTTCCCGGGATTGGGAGAAGGCGACGGGTGCGAGAAGGAGGACGAGAGCCAAAGCGATGATCAGTTTGTTCTTCATGAAACCTCCTTTTCGAAGCCAGAAGGGTATTGCCAAGGGCCTAATGATCGAAAGATCCCCGGATCTCACCTCCTTTCGTTGGGCGTGGCGATGGGCCGATATGGATATCGAGCTCGGGACTGACTCTTAGCAATTTTGATGCCAGCCCGGACAGGAAAATAGGATCGTGATTCCAATGGAGATAGGCACAGATGAGAGAGCTCATGAATCCAGAGAGTTGGATTCTATTCAAATTTCTGGATAAAGGCAACGTTTTTTTCGAGGCGCCTCCGGCCCCGGCCCTCATTTGAAATGCCTCCGGCCGTATGCTATCGTAGTTCTCTTAGGTACGGACGATTTCTTGAACAAACGCACCGGTCTCGCCCTGATCCTCGCCTTGTCCCTCGCCGGGAGCGCCCTGGCCGCGGCCGAAAAGCCGACGCCGGAGCTCGAACGGTGGCTCGAGGACGTCGCCCCGATCATCACCAAGGCCGAGCGGTCCGTTTACGCCCAGCTCCAGACCAACGCCGACCGGGCCAAGTTCGTCCGTTTCTTCTGGCGGAGCCGCGACCCCCTGCCGGACACGAACGAGAACGAGTTCCAGAAAGAGTACGAGGCGCGGATCCGCTATGCCGACGAGAACTTCGGCCATTACTCGCCGAAGCGCGGCAGCCAGACCGACCGGGGCTTTTTCTATGTCCTTCTCGGCAAGCCGCGCGAGCGGACGCAATACACGACCCAATCCCAGGTCTGGCCCCTGGAGCTCTGGTTCTATCAAGGGGAGCCGGAATACGGGCTGCCGTCGTATTTCTACCTCATCTTCTATGAGCCCGACGGCATCGGCGACTTCCGCCTTTATTCGCCGTCCGTCGAGGGACCCGAGAAGCTGGCCGTCCCGACCGTCGGCAACGGCGTCGCCCTGACGCGGAAGACCGCCTTCGAAGCCATCCGGGCCGTCAGCTCGGAGCTCGCCCGGGCCTCGCTGAGCTATCTGCCGAGCGACACGCCGCTCGGGTCGGGGTCCTTCGCCTCGGACACGATCATCGCCGCGGTCCGCAACATGCCGGAAAAGAAGTTCTCGGACACTTACGCCCGTTCCTATTTGAGCTTCAAGGATTACGTCGAGACCGAGTATTCCGACAGCTATATCCCCAGCGCCTTCGCTCTCCGCGTCTTCCGCGAGGCCGGCCAACCCTTCATCCACTGGTCGATCGAGCCCGACAAGATGAACTTCCGCAACGACGCGGGCACGATCACGGCCAGCTTCGAATTCGTCCTGAGGCTCGAGGACGGCCGGGGCACGACGGTCTTCGAGCGGACCGAGGAGATCCCGCTCAGGATGACCCCGGACCAGTACCAGGCCCACGAGCGCCAGCGGTTCGCGTTCCAGGACCTGCTCGCGCTCGCGCCCGGCGAGTACCGGGCCCTCTTCCTGCTGAAGAACAAGACGGCCCGTGATTTCTCCTCGTTCGAGACCCGCGTCGAGATCCCTCCGGCCGAAGCCTCGGCCCAGCCCGGCCTGACCGTCCCGCTGCTCTATTATCTCCGCGCGGCCGTTCCCGAGGCCCAGAAATGGAACCTCAAGGCGTTCGTCTTCGGCGGCCAGCAGTATGTCGCCGGCGCCCGCAACGAATTCCCGGCGAGCGCGACGCTCGGCCTCTTCGTCCAGGCCCGGCATGTCGCCGGGCTCGTCCCGGGCGGAGCGCCGTCGTTCATCGCCGATCTCGTCTCGCTCGACAACAACCAGAGCGTCGGGACCTTTCCGCTGACCGAGGCCGTCCCCGATCCGGGCGACGCCGCGACGCTCCTCGTTTCCGGAACGGCGCCTCTCAAGGACGTCAAGCCCGGCTATTACCGGGCCGAGGTCGCGCTCGTCGCCCCCGACGGCCGGCGCCGGCTCACGTCCTCGGAGAATTTCGTCGTCCTGGCCCAGCCCTATCCCGTCCTCCCCTGGGTTTACGCCCGGCTCCACGGCCCCTATCCGGGACCCGAGCACCTCAAGATCCTCGGCTCGGAGGTCTTCCTCAAGGGCGATTACGCCCAGGCGCGCGGCCTCTTCGAGCGGGCCCTCCGGATGCGCGACGACCTCGCCGCCCGCCTGCTCCTCGCCAAGTCGCTCTACGGCCTGGGCCTTTACAAAGAATCTCTTGTGCACGCCGAGATCGTCCGTGGCCGCAACGGGGACCGCGAAGCCGCCAAGGTCATGGCCCTGGACCAGGCCGCCCTCAAAGACTGGGCCGGGGCCTTGGCCACGCTCGAGACGCTCATGGCCGAAGCGACCGAGATCCCCGTCCTGAACCTCGCCGCCCAATGCCACCTGGCCCTCGGCCATCCCGAAAAGGCCCTGCCCCTTCTGCAGAAGTCGCTGTCCCTCTCTCCGGACCAGCCCGCGATCCGGGTCCTGGAGGAGGACGCCAAGAAACGCATCGCCCAACGATAGGAGCCCTGATGAACCGCAACGCCGCCCGACTTTGCGCCGCCCTCGTTCTGGTCCTCGCCGTTGCCGCCTGGCCTCAGTTCCAGGGCAAGCTCTCCGGCACGGTCCTCGACCCCGCGGGCAACCCGGTCGACAAGGCCGAGGTCTCGATCGTCTCGCAGAAGACGTCGAGCCTCCGCTACGAGGTCAAGACCGACGCGCAAGGGCATTTTGTCCAGATCGGCATGCAGCCCGGCTATTTCATCCTGACGGTCAAGAAGGCCGGCTTTGTCCCGGCCTCGAGCGAGATCCACGTCGGCGTTTCCGCCGACGAGACCGTCAAGATCACGCTCAAGAGCGCCGCGGCCGAGGCGGCCAAGAGCTACTCCGCGGCCGACCGGGCCTTCCTCTCCGGCAACAAGCTCTATGCCGAGCAGAAATTCGCCGAGGCCGCCGCTTCTTATGCCGAGGCCATCGGGCTTGACGCTTCGAACTGGGCCTATCACTTCAACCGCGGCCTGGCCCAGAAGAAGGCCGGCCGGCCCGAAGACGCCCTGGCCGCCTTCCGCAAGGCCGTCGAGCTCAATCCCGCGAGCTACAGCGCCAACAAGGAAACGGGGGAGGCCTTGGCCAAGGCCGGCCAATTCGCCGAGGCCAAGACGTTCTACGAAAAGGCCGTCGGCCTCAGCCCCGACGACCCCGACGCCCCGTACAACCTGGGGGTCTGTCTGGTCAACGTCGGCGAATCCGAGGCCGCCCTGCCCCGGTTCGAGAAGGCCGTCGAACTCAAGCCGGATTACGCCGACGCCTATTATCAGATGGCCACGATCCTCATCGGCCAGAACAAGGTGCCGGAGGCCAAGGCCGCCCTGGAGAAGTTCCTGGAGCTCGCCCCGAACCACGAGAAGGCCGGGATCGCCCGGCAGCTCCTCGATTACCTGAAAAAGTAAGCGAAAAAAAAGGACCGCCCCGCGCGGGGCGGTCCTTGTTCATTCTCCGGTCGGAAGGGATCAGATGACGGTGAAGGACATCTTCGCTTCGCCCTTCTTTCCCGACACCTTGTCTGCGACGGTGGCCACCAGCGTGTACTTGCCGGCGGGCAGCGGCTTCTTCTCGGTGCTCAGCACGGCGCCCTTCTCGTCCTGTTTCTGGAGCGTCTGAAAGAGCGGCAGCGGCTGGCTGATGAAGTACTGTTCGTAGCTCTGAGGGGCCCACTTGATGGCCGCCTTGCCGGCCTCGTCATCGACCTGATAGTTGACTTCCAGGTCGAGAACCGGCCGCGCGGCGGTCGGGTCCTTCTGGGCGGCGCCGATGACAAAGAAGAAGATCTCGAGGCTGTCACCCACCTTGATCTCGCTCATGGCGTTGGGCACGAATTTCGCCCCGCCCCACGAGAAGTAGCTCCGATGGATGTTCGGCTTTTGATCCTGCTCCGTCGTGTCCATGCCCGTCACGATGATCGGATCGGTCGGATAGAGCGAGGTCTCGTAGGCCTCGGGGCCGGGCAGCGTGACGTCGGCATAGGCGACGCTGATCTTCTTCAGGTCCGCCGTTGTCAGGACCAGGGCGACCGTGTACTTGCCGGGCGCGAGCGCCCAGCCGAAGGAGTACCAGTCCTCCTTGTCCGCGCTATATCCGGCGCCATCCGTGGTCAGAACGACCTGGTTGCTGCCGCCGGATTTCGGTTTCAGGGCGCCGGCGGCGTCGGGCTGAAGGAATTCGAAGAAGAACTTGAGGGTCGATTCCATCTGGCCGGTTGCGGTCGTCGACGGGGCGTAGCCCATGTCACCGTTCTTCGCTTTGAAGAAGAAGACGGGGTAGAGGTTGTTCTGTTGGGCCGGCAGGACGAGGGTCTTGAAGATGGAGAAGGGGATATCCTGGCGTCCCTGGCGGGTGGCCAGGCCTTCCTGGATCACCGCCGCCACTTCTTTGGGCATCAGCGATTTGGCCTGGGGCTTGGCGTCCGTCTTGCCCTTCTGGGGCCCGGGCGCCGCCTGAACGGAGAGAGCGAGAACGCTGGCGATAAAGAGGACCGCGAGAGCGGCCGCGATCGTTCTGGAAGTTTTCATTTGTCCTCCTGTTTCATTCCTTCCGCTTTCCTCTAGAGCAATTCCTGTGCCAAGCTTCACGCTTCTTGGCTCTCGGGGGGATCGGATCGGGCGTGTAAAGGACTTTTACAGCTCTATCAGTCTCTCCGGCCTTCGGAACGCGGACAGAAAAGCTAATATAGCAAATCTCAATGATTTTTCAATGCCCTGAATTTC
>CAZIQR010000059.1:13098-14702 GCA_964541055.1 uncultured Eubacteriales bacterium | reverse complement strand
GATGTTGTTGATCTTGGCGCTCTCGCGGATGCCGATGTAGAGGATCCAGGTGATGGCCAGCGTGATGAAGATGGCCGGGACGTCGACGATGCCGCCCGACAGAACGATCTTGTGCCCCTGGGTCGTGATGGGCGGGGTCAGGAAGGCCTTGGGCAGGTGGATCCCCCATCCCTCGATCAGGCCGATGAAGGTCGTCGACCAGCCCGAGGCCACGGCGCTCGCCGCGACGAGGTACTCGAGCATGAGGTCCCAGCCGATGATCCAGGCGATGACCTCGCCGAAGGCGACATACGAGTACGAGTAGGTGCTGCCCGCGACGGGGAACATGCAGGCCAGCTCCGAATAGGTCAGGGCGCAGAAGCCGCAGGTGACGGCGGCGATGATGAACGACAGCAGCACGCCGGGGCCGGCGAGCTGGGCGCCCTGGCCGGTGGCCACGAAGATGCCCGTCCCGACGACCGATCCGATGCCGAGCGCGGCCAGGTCGAAGGCGGTGAGGTTCTTCTTGAGCTGGGTGTGTTCCGCCGCCTCCTCGATCTGGGCCGGGGTTTTCGTCTTCCAGATGTTCATGGCAAACTCTCCTCGAGACGCATAAGAGGGGGATTATATCGAAAAGGGGCCGGAAAGCAACGGAGAAGTTCCCCGTTTGACAGGGAGGGGCGGATTCGGGTACGAAGAGGGCTTGATCCGGCAGGGGAAGGAGGCTTCCATGAAAAAACAGCGAGCAACGGCTCTGATCCTCGCGGCGGGGCTGGCCCTGGTCTTGGGCGGCTGTTCCGGAGATACAGCCTCCCGCGGCATGGCCTCGATCCGCGCCCGGGACATGAAAATCCCGATGGAGTTCCTCAGCTCGCCGGAATTCCTGGGTCGCTCGGCCCCGTCACCCGAGCTGGACATCGCCACCCGATACATCGCGCTGACCGCTGAGCGGATCGGCCTGCGGCCCGCGATGCCGGACGGGACGTTCCTTCAGGCCGTCCCGCTCGAAGTGACGACCATCGTGCCGTGCGCCTCGTCGCTCCGCCTTGTGGAGACCGGAAGGACACACGCCTTCGCCTTTCCGGCCGACGCCACCGCCGGCCGCATGTTCGAGGCCGGCCGGGTCTCCGGCGAGATCGTCTTCGTCGGCCTCGGCGTTTCCGCGCCCGAGCTCGGCTGGGACGATCTGGCCGGCGTCGATCTCAAAGGCAAGATCGCCGTCCTCCTCGATGGGACCCTGCCCGCGGACCATGCCCTTCGCCGCCCCGAGAACCGGCGGGCCCTGGCCGGGAGGACGGGCGTTCTCCGGGACCGCGGCGCGGCCGGCATCGTCACCGTCATCGCGGACGAGCGGGAAAAACGGCTGGCTGAAAAGGGGCTGAGCTTCGACCTGCCCGAGCGGCTCAAGTTCCTGGACGTCCAAACGGGGATGGGGCCCGCTCCCGCGCCCTCTCCCCGGCCCGGGGCTCCGGCCCTTCAGGTCGAGGTCCGGCACGCGGCCGGCGCGGCCCTCCTCGGCGGATCGCCCGAAGACCTGGCGGCCATGTTTGCCTCGATCGGCCGTGGCGAACGTGTCGCCGCCAAGGCCCTCCGCGGCCGGCGCCTCGAGATCGAGATCGGCGCCG
>CAZIQR010000059.1:10893-12998 GCA_964541055.1 uncultured Eubacteriales bacterium | reverse complement strand
GTCGGGTCCTACTATTTCGTCCAGCACTGTCCCGTGCCCGCGGCCAAGATCAGCGCCAACCTCAACCTGGACATGATCTCGCGGAACGACCCGAACCAGATCTATCTCATCGGCTCGGACAAGCTCAGCTCCGAGCTCGACGCCTCGATCCGGGCGATGAACAAGAGGCCCGGGCCGGAGCTCAAGCTGGACGACACGTATGAGAGCCCGAGCCATCCGGACCGGTTCTTTTTCCGCAGCGACCAGTACCCCTACATCCGCTACGGCATCCCCGGCGTCTGGTTCTTCTGCGGCACGACCGAGGACTATCACACGGAGGGCGACGTCGCGGCCAAGGTCGATTATGCCAAGATGGAAAAGGTCCTCCGGCTCGTCTACCGGGTGGCCATGGACATCGCCTCCAAGCCCTCCCTGTTGAAGCTCGATCTGCGGCCGGAGGTCAAGGCGCGCGGCCGCGAGAACATGGCCGTGGAGTGGAAGTAGCCGATATGATATAAATGAAAAAAAGGGCGTTTTTATGAATAGGTCAGGTTAGGAGCCGATGAGGGTACTCGCGGTCGTCGGCTTTTCCGAGAGCGGCAAAACGAGGCTCGTTGTCCGTCTCATCGGGGCGCTCCGGGAACGGGGCCTGAAGGTCGCGGCCGTCAAGCGCTGCTCGCACGGCTTCGCGCTCGACACCGAAGGCAAGGACACGTCCGACTTCACGCGGGCCGGGGCCGAAAACGTGGCCATGGTCTCGCACGAGGGCTGGGCCGCCTTCGGCCGGGCCGGGGACATTGACGCGGCGCGGCTGTCCCGCCGGCTCTTCCCCGGCGCGGACGTCGTTTTGATCGAGGGCGGCAAGGACATCCCGGGCCTGCCCAAGATCGAGGTCCGGCGGGCCGGTGTCGCCGAGGTCCCCGCGATCGCGCCGCAGGAGCTCGTGGCTATCGTCGCCGACGGGCCCGTGCCCGGCGCGGCGGTACCGGTCCTCGGCCCCGACGAGAGCGGACGCCTCGCGGACCTTATTCTGGCGCAAAAGGAGGGGGACATGACCAAGATCCGGCTCGAGATCGACGGCCAGGAAGTCATCCTGAACGCCTTCGTTCAGACCTTCATCGAGAAGACCGTGCTCGGGATGGTCACGGCCCTGAGCGGCATCGATCCCGACCCGCGGGAGATCCGGCTCGAGATCGACCGGACGGGAACGGCCGGGCGGGGAGGGGCCAAGCCATGAAACCTCTGGCGAAGACCGGATCGATCGCCTTCGCCCGGGAGTATTTCTCCCGGCGCGACCCCGGCGTGCTCGCGGTCCTGCGCCAGAGCTCCGTGGGCATCGCCGGCGCCGGGGGGCTGGGCTCGAACGTTGCCGTGGCCCTGGCCCGGGCCGGGGTCGGGCGCCTCGTCATCGCCGATTTCGACCGGGTCGAGCCCTCGAACCTCAACCGCCAGCAGTATTTCGTCGACCAGGTCGGCGAGCGCAAGGTCGAGGCCCTGCGCGAGAACCTCCTGGCCATCAATCCCTATTCCCTCTACGAGATCCACGACGTCCGCGTCACCCGCAGGAACGCGGCCAGGATCTTCGAGCGCGTCGACGTCCTCGTCGAAGCTTTCGACAAGGCCGCGGCCAAGGAGATGCTCATCGAGGCCAGCCTGGCCAAGTTCCCGGGCCGGCCGATCGTCGCCGCCTCGGGCCTGGCCGGCTACGGCGGCAACGCGAAAGTCCATTCGCGGCGCCTCGGGAATCTCTACATCTGCGGCGACGAATCGAGCCAATGCCCCAAGGGGATCAGCCCGATGGCGCCGCGCGTCGCCCTGGTCGCGGCCATGCAGGCCAACCAGGTCGTCGAGCTGCTGATGAAAATGAGAGGTCGACATGTTCAAGGTCAATGAGTATTTCGACGGCAAGGTGAAGTCCCTGGCCTTCAAGTCGATGGACGGGCCGGCGACGGTCGGGGTCATGGCCCCGGGGGAGTACGAGTTCGGGACCTCGACGGTCGAGGTCATGACCGTCCTCAGCGGCGTCCTGACCGTCAAGCTGCCGGGAAGCGATGTCTGGAAGGATTACAAAGCGGGGGAGAGCTTCACGGTCGCGGCGGGAAAAAAGTTCCAGCTCAAGGTCGCCG
>CAZIQR010000059.1:0-10793 GCA_964541055.1 uncultured Eubacteriales bacterium | reverse complement strand
AAGGGCGAGTTCGAAAAGGCCGAAGAGCATTTCCAGGCCTATTTGAAGCTGGCGCCGTCCGAGCCGAACCCCCACGACTGCCTGGCCGACCTCTACATGAAGATGGGGCGGTTCGAGGAGGCCATCCGCCACTACGAGAAGGCCGTCGAGCTCGATCCCCATTTCTCGGCCTCCCAGCTGAAGATCGGCTCCTGCTGCGTTCTGCTGGGGCGCTACGAGGAAGGTCGCCGGGCCATGGAGAAGGCCAAGGGCATGGAGACCGAGCCGGCCGACAAGATCGGCAACGAGGAAGCCATCGCTCTCTCCTACATCTACGCTGGAGAGTATCCGAAGGCCCTCGATCGCCTGGACAGCGCCATCCGCATGGCCGGTGAGATGGGGCTTCCCCTATCGGCGGCCAACGGCCATCAGATCAAGAGCATGATCTTTATCGAGACGGACGACCCCGCGGGAGCGGCCAAGAGCCTTGAAGCCTTCAAGGCCTGCCTTGACGACCCCAAGGTTGCGGCGAGCGATAAGGCGGCCATGGCCCCCAACCTGCCGCTCTTCGAGGCGCTCATAGCCGTTCGCAAGGGTGACATCCCGGGGGCCAAGCCGAAGCTCGAGGAGTTCCGGGCCGCCAGCGCCAAGATCAACGACCCTCTCCTGGCTAAATACGGGGAATGGACGGAGGGCTATATCGCCCTGGCTCAAGGGGACGCGGCGGGCGCGGACGCCCGTTTCACCAAGGCCGCCATCGACGATCCCTATTTCATTTATTACGGCGCCGTCGCCAAGGAGAAGGCCGGGGACGCCGCCGGGGCCAAGAAGCTCTACGCCAAGGTCGCCGACTGGAACCAGTATACGATCAACCATGCTTTGGTCCGGAGCAAGGCCAAGGCGAAGATCTAGCCGATCGAGCGCTGCGTCCACTCGCCGTCGACGAGCCGCCACATCCGGCCGGTCGGATTCTCGTTCCGGAGCTCGAAGGGGAGGCGGTCCTGCCGGACGTTATCGTAACAGTGGAGCGCGGCGAACCGGGTCATGGCCGCCGGGATGCCGACTGAGGTGAAGCCGGGATGCCCGGTCGCGGGGAAGGGCCCGCCGTGGTTCATGGCCGGCGAGACGGCGACGCCCGTCGGGACCTTATCGTTGAGCAGCCGGCCGCAGCGGCGCCGGAGAAGCGGTTCGAGGACCGCATAGGCCGCGTCGTCCGAGCCGTCGCGGGCGTTGAAGACCGTGGCCGTGAGCTGGCCCTCAAGGGCCGCCGCCACGGCCGTCATCTCGCCCACGTCCTTGGCCGCGACGGCGAGCGAGACCGCCCCGAAGGACTCGACTTGGAACTCGGCTGGGGACTTGAGGAACCGGGCCGCCGGGACGCGGAAAAGCGCCGGCCGGAAACGGAAGCCCGGCCCCTCGGCCTCGCCCCGGCCGGCCGCGAGCTCGGCGCCCAGCTTCTTGAGGCGTTCCACCCCGGCCTCCAATCCCCTGACTACGCCACGGCCGAGAACGATGTCCGCCGGCGCGCCGTTGAACGCGGCTTCGATCGCCTCCGAAAGACCGCCGTCGCCCGGGCCCTCCTGATAGATGACGAGTCCCGGTTTGGTGCAGAACTGGCCCGCCCCCAAGGTGCAGGAGGCGAAGAGCTCGGCGGCGATGTCCCGGCCGCGCTCTTTCAGGGCGCCGGCCAGGACGAAGACCGGATTGATGCTGGACATCTCGAGATAGATCGGCTTGCCGGCCCGGTCGGCCGCCTCCTTGAGGCCCAGCCCGGCGGCCCGGCCGCCCGTGAAGGCCGAGGCGCCGATCAAAGGGTGCGACACGAGCTTCCGCGCGTCCTCGGGAGAAAAATGATAGACGAGCTGAACGGCGGCCGCCGGGAGCCCGCTCGCGGAGAGGGCCTCGAAGGCCGCTTCGGCCATGATCCGGGTCGTGCCCGGCGATTGGGGGTTGGCCTTGGCGATGACCGGGTTCGCGGCCGCGAGCGCCGCGACGAAGTCCCCGCCGCCGACGGCGTTGAACGCGAACGGGAAGTTGCTCGGCCCCATGACGGCCACGGGCCCCCCGATCGGGCCCAGCTTGGAGCGGATGTCGAGCTTGGTGTCGATCGTCGCCCTCGTCCAGGAACGGTCGCGGCAGGCCGCGGCCGCCTGCCGCAGCTGGCCGGTCGTCCGGGGCAGCTCGCTCGACCTCAAACGCGAGGCGGCGGGGAGGCCCGTTTCGAGGTGGGCCATGTCGACGATGGCCTCGGCGCGCCTTTCGAGGCCCTCCGCCAGCGCCTCGAGATAGCCGGCGATCCGGTCAGGACCCGCCTCGGCCAGAGCCGGCCCGGCGGCGGACCCGGCCTCGAGCGCCTCTTCGAGATCGAGCCACGAGGAGATCGGATATTCGCCGGGGATCGGGACCCCTTGGGCCGGATCGTTGGCCGTGAAGGCGCCGACCGGGTCTTTCGCGTCGCGCCACCGGCCGCCGACCAGGACCTGGTGGGTCATCTCCCCGACCTCCTTCGGTGGCGACGATATCGGGCTTATCCGCCCGAATAGATGGGCGAGATGACGACGCGGTCGCCGTCGGCCAGGGGTTCGCCGGGGACGACGGCCCGGCCGTTGCGGGTCACGACCTTGGGCCGCGACTTGTCAATGCTGACGAGGCCGATCAGGTCGTCGGCGGTCGTGCCCTCCGGCACGTCGAGCGGCTTCTCGCTGAAGCCGAAGAGCTGGACGAACGGGCCGATGAGCTTGACCGTGATCGTCATGTGAGCGATCCGTAGCGTTCCGCCGCCCGGCCCTCTTCGGCGGTCCCGAGCCGCTCCAGCGTGGCCTTGGTCGGGATGCCCCGCCGGTCGTAGCCGCGCAGGTCGTAATAGTGCTGGAGCAGGCCGTCGTATTTGTCGAACTCGAGGTGTTTGCCGGCGATCGGCCCCTCGGTGTCGACGTTCGAGGGATCGAACCAAACGGCGGGTGGGTAGTCGAGCCGGCGGTCGGTCTGGGGGTATTCCCGGAGCCAGAAGAGCTTGATGAGCGAATAGATCCGGTCCGAGACCGTCCAGAAATCGTCGAGCGTCCAATCGAGGCCGCTGACGAGCTTGAAATATTTGGGATAATGCTCGAGGGGCCAGCCGTTCTCGATCCAGGGGAAGCGGCAGGAGACGATGAATTCGAAGAGCCCGCCGCGGATGCGCTGGAGGTCGATGACCTTCTGGGCCTTCTCCGGCCCGTAGGACTCGCGCACGGACTGCTTGAGCTCGAAGGTGATGACCCAGGACTCCTTGTGGTGGGCGCCGATCGGGGAGACGCCGAAGGCCAGGGCCATGCCCGGGATGAACTTGCAGTTGTAGGCGGCGACCTCGAGGCCCTTGACCTGCATGGCGTAGTCGATCGAGCCGTGGCCGAATTTGCGGGCGGCCCGCATCGAGCCCTCGGCCAGGATGTTGCCGATCTCGCCCTGGCGCAGGGCGATCGCCGTCAGGAGCTTCTTGAAGCCTTCCGAGTCGCCGAAGCGGAGGTCGCCGGGCGCGGCGCCGCGGTCGACGGCGTCGGCGTAGAAGCTCAGGACGCAGCCGCCCGACATCGTGTCGACGCCGTAGTCGTCGCACATGTAGTTGAGCGTCCCGATGAGGGGCAGGTCGAAGATCTCCAGGTTGGGGCCGAGGAGGCCGACGTTCTCGTAGTCGAGCTCGGACTCGCGGCCGGCCTCGTCGTGGATGGCGATGCCGCAGCGCATCGTGCAGTTCGGGCAGCCGTAGGTGGCGATGCGGGCGTTGTTGAGGCGCTCGCCGTCGCATTTCCAGGCGTCGGGGTGATGGGTCTTGCGGAAGTTCCGGACCGGCAGGGCGGCGACCTCGTTGCACCAGGCCAGGACGCCGTTCGTGCTCTGGATGGACCAGCCGGTCTTTTTGTCGATCCTGTTGACCTCGCGGAGGTCGTCCGTGCCGACCTTCTTCATCCCGGCCGGGTCGGCTTGGGGAATGGGCTTCGTGCCCTTGACGACGACGGCCTTGAGGAGCTTCGAGCCCATGACCGCGCCCATGCCCGTGCGGCCGCCGGCCCGCCCTTCGAGGCTGCGGACGACGGCATAGCGGACGAGGTTCTCGCCACCCTGGCCGATGTTGAGGACGCCGACGCCCTTGCCGTATTTGGCGTAGATCCAGTCGTTGGTGACGTAGGTGCCCCGGCCCCAGACCTCGCCGGCGGGCAGGAACTCGACCTTGTCGTCGTTGATGACGAGCATGGTGGGGGAGGCGGCCTTGCCCTCGACGATCAGGGCGTCATAGCCGGCCTTGCGGAGCTGCTCGGCGACCCGGGTCCCGAGGTTTCCGTCGCCGTAACCGCCCGTGATCGGGGACTTGCCGGCCACGACCGCTTTCCCCGTGTTCGGGGCGGGGATGCCGGCGATCGGCCCGAGGGCCACGATGAACTTGTTGTCCGGACCGAGGGGGTCAATCCCCGGCCTGAGCTCGTCATAGAGGATCTTGACGGCGAAGCCGCGGCCGCCGATCCATTTGCGGGCGAAATCCTCGCTAAAAGGCTCTGCCCTATAGGTCCTATCGGTCAGGTTGACCCTTAGGAATTGGCCAGTCCAGCCGTGCATCATCGTCCTCCTGGGGAATTCAGTTCTGGCGCCACCATCCTAAACGTTGAGGGCCCTCCGAGTCAAGGAATTCCAGGCGGGGCGGCGCTTTTTTTGGGCGAAATCCACGGGATTTACGTATAATAAGCGAGGAGAATTCACATGGCCAAGAAACTCTTCCGCTCGACCACCCAGAAGATGCTCGGCGGCGTCTGCGGCGGGCTTGCCGAATACTGGGACATCGACGTCTCGATCGTCCGCCTGCTTCTCGTCGGCTTGGCCCTGGTCACGGCCGTCCTGCCGATGGTCTTTTTCTACATCATCGCCTGGATCGTCATCCCTCTGCAGACCAAGACCCAGGCCTGATCCTGCCGGCCGGGAAGACGGTCCCGCCGCCCTCTGAACTCCGTTGACTTATAGTTAGACTTTAGCTATAACCTAAACAGTTCCCGATGGGCATGAAAAGCGCTCTCGAAGTCCCCTTCAAGCACATCGCCGTCGAGGGCGTTTTCCGCTCCCGGAAGACCCAGCTGGCCAACATCTTGGCCCAGCGGATCGGCGGCAAGGTCGTCCTCGACAACGTCGGCAATCCTTACCTGAAGGACTTCTACAACGAGCGGGAGGGCTCGGCCTTCCTGTCCCAGCTCGTCTTCCTGGCCAACCGCTACAACCAGCAGGTCCGGCTGCTCCAACGGGACCTCTTCGTCGACCGGATCATCTGCGACTACATGTTCGAGAAGGACAAGATCTACGCCTACCAGACGCTGTCCGACGACGAGCTCCTCGTCTACGAGAAGATCTACGGCATCCTCTCGGAGCGCGTCCCTGAGCCGGATCTCGCCATCTACCTCCAGATCTCGACGGCGACGCTCGGCCGGCGCATCGCCAAGGACGGCGACTCGGTCGAGAAGAACATCTCCGTGAAGTATCTCGAGGACATCGTCGAGGCCTTCGACTATTTCTTCTTCAACTATCAGAGCTCGCCCCTGCTGGTCGTCAAGGCCGACGACATCGATTTCGGCCGCGAGGAGGATGTGCTCGACCTCCTCGACCAGCTCCGGGACATGAAGAAAGCCTCCCTCTATTACGTGCCCCAGAGCTACGGAGGGAAAGGCCCTAAAAGAGGTTAAGCGCAAGGAGCCGGCCCGGAGGCGGCGGGTCCGCCCCGGGACCGGACGAGGCGCCGACGAGTTTTGACTTTACCCCAAACCCGCTCCGGCGGGATGGGGAGAAAGGACGGACGATGGCCGCTATCACGGACGAGAAGATCACCATTCCCTCTCTCCAGGCCCGCAAAGGGGCCGGCCCCCGGATCGTATGCCTGACGGCCTACGATTACCCCACGGCCCGCATCCTCGACGAGAGCGGGGTCGTGGACCTCATCCTGGTCGGCGATTCCCTGGGCATGGTCATGCTGGGCTACGCCAACACCGTGCCCGTGACCATGGACGAGATGATCCACCACACCAAGGCCGTGACGCGCGCGGTCCGGCGCGCCCTGGTCGTCGGCGACATGCCCTATTTCTCCTTCCACCTGTCGGCCGACGAGACCATCCGCAACGCCTCCCGCTTCCTCAAGGAGGCCGGGGCGTCCGCGGTCAAGATCGAGGGGGCCTCGGCCAAGCGGCTCAAGCTCGTCGCGGCCATGGTCGAGGCCGAGATCCCGGTCATGGGCCACGTCGGACTGACGCCGCAGTCCATCAACCGCTACGGCCGGTTCCGGGTCAGGGGCACGGCGGCCGGGGAGGCCCGCCGTATCGTCGACGACGCCGCGGCCCTCGAGGCCGCCGGGGCCTTCGCCATCGTCCTCGAATCCATGCCCATCGAGGTCGCGGCCTTGGTGACGAAGACCGTGAGCGTCCCGACGATCGGCATCGGCGCCGGTCCCGCCTGCGACGGCCAGGTCCTCGTCCTGCATGACATGCTCGGCTACTCGACGGGCTACATGCCCAAGTTCGTCAAGACCTTCGCCGACATCCACGGCGTCATCCGCGGCGCCGTCGAGACCTATGCCGCCGAGGTCCGGGACGGGGCCTTCCCCGACGGCGGCACGTCGTATCATCTCAAGCCCGAGGTCGCCTCGGAGCTGCGGCGGGCGAGGCCCCGCTCCCCGAAAGCGAAGGGGCGGCGATGAGGACCGTCAAGTCCGTCTCGACGATGAAGGCCCTGGCCCGCGAATGGCGGCGGGAAGGGAAGAGGATCGGCTTCGTCCCGACCATGGGCTATCTCCACGAAGGCCATCTCAGCCTGGTGCGCGAGTCCAAGGCCCGCACCGACGTCACGGTCGTCAGCATCTTCGTCAATCCCACCCAGTTCGGCCCCAACGAGGACTTCTCCAAGTACCCGCGGGACCTCGCCAAGGATTCGGCCTATCTGAAGGAGGCCGGGGTCGACGCCCTCTTCTATCCCGAGGCCGCCGAGATCTATCCCCCCGGCTACCGGACTTCCGTCGAGGTCGAAGGCCTTCAGGACAAGCTCTGCGGCCGGTCGCGCCCCGGCCACTTCAGGGGCGTGGCCACGGTCGTGCTCAAGCTCTTCGACATCGTCGGACCGGACTTCGCCTTTTTCGGCGCCAAGGACGCGCAGCAGGTGCTGATCATCGAGCGGATGGCGGCGGACCTCGACCTCGACGTGGAGGTCGTGACCTGCCCGATCGTCCGCGAGCCCGACGGCTTGGCCCTGAGCTCCCGCAACGCCTATCTCGGCCCGGCCGAGCGGCGGGCGGCCCGGGTGCTCTCGACGAGCCTGCGCTGGGCCGAAAAGGCGGTCGCGGCCGGCGAGAGGGACGCGGCCCGGCTCGTCGCCGGCATCCGCGGCGTGATCGAGGCCGAGCCCCTGGCCCGGATCGACTACGCCGAGGCCGTCGACCCGGGAACGCTCGAGCCGGTGGCCGAGCTCCGCGGCGAGGTCCTCGTTGCCCTGGCCGTTTTCATCGGCTCGACCCGCCTCATCGACAACCTCCGGCTCACGGTTTGAGGAGAAGGCCATGCTTCGAGCTTTCCTGCGGACCAAGGTCCATCGGGCCACCGTCACCCGCGTCGACATCGCCTACGAGGGAAGTCTGTCCCTCGACGAGGACATCATGACCGCCGCGGGGCTCGCGCCGTTCGAGAGGGTCGAGGTCTGGAACGTCACGAACGGCAAGCGCTTCACGACCTACGCCATCCGCGGCGGGAAAGGCTCGCGCAGCGTCGAGGTCTACGGCGCCGCCGGCCACAAGGTCTCCGTCGGCGACATCATCATCGTCGCGGCCTACGGCTACATGGACGAGGCCGAGATGGAGCACTTCCGGCCGACCATTGTCCTGATGGGCGAGGGGAACGCGATCCTGGGGATGCGCTAGACCGCAGCTCCCGCCGCAGGCTCTAGCGCGCCGCGGCCGAGAGCAGGACGAACCACCCGGCCGTCATCAGGACGATGACCAGGGTGATGGCGAACGCGGCCAGGCCCAGGCTCCGGGCGAAGCTCATCATCTGCCGGTGCGTCTTGACGGTGAGGACCTTGAGCAGCAGCACCGCGAGCAGAGAGAGCGCGAGCAGGACATGGAGCCCTCCCCGGATCGTCAACCCGTCGCCCATCCGGACAAGGAAGATGCCGCCCCCGACGACGAGCGGGGCGAGCAGCCCCACGTAGATCCAGCCGAAGGCCTTGTGAAGCCGCCGCAGCCTTTCCGAGCGGGCCTCGCCGCCGGGCCGGCCGAAACGGGCCATCATGGTGAGGAACGCCCCGGTCCCGGCCCCGAGAAGCAGGAACGCGAAGATGGTCTTGATCACAGAGAGCGGCATCGCTGACCCCCTTTATCGTCCCGTCTCCATTCCCTCCGGATCCCCTCCGGTCCCGGCTCAATCGAGGTGATAGTTGGGCGCTTCCTGGGTGATAACGACGTCGTGGACGTGGCTTTCCTTGAGCGAGGCCTGGGTGATCTTGATGAAGTGGGCCTTGGTCTGGAGGTCCTCGATCGTCCGGCAGCCGGCGTAGCCCATGCCGGCCTTGAGCCCGCCGACGAGCATCTGGACGATGGCCGTCGTGCTGCCTTTGTAGGGCACCCGGCCCTCGATCCCTTCCGGCACCAGCTTGCTCGCGCTCGCCTGCAGGTCCTGCTGATAGCGGTCGCTGCTCTTGCCTTCCTTCATGACCGCGATCGAGCCCATGCCCCGGTACATCTTGTAGGCCCGGCCCTGGTACATGACGACCTCGCCCGGCGCTTCCTCGGTCCCGGCGAGGAGGTTGCCGAGCATGATCGAGTCGGCCCCGGCGGCGATGGCCTTGGTGATGTCGCCGGAATACTTGATGCCGCCGTCGGCGATGAGCGGCACGCCGGCCTTCTTCGTCACCTCGTAGACGTCGGCGATGGCTGTGATCTGGGGGATGCCCGCCCCGGTGATGATCCGGGTCGTGCAGATGGACCCGGGCCCGACGCCGACCTTGACCGCGTCGATGCCGAGGTCGATGAGCTCCTGGGCCGCCCCGGCCGTGCCGATGTTGCCGGCGATGAGCTCCTGGCCCGGGAAGGCCTTCTTGAGCGCCTTGACCGTGTCGAGAACGCGCCGCGAGTGGCCGTGGGCGTTGTCGACGACGATGACGTCGCACTTGGCCGCGACCAGGGCCTTGGCCCGGTCCATAAAATCGGCCCCGACGCCGACCGCTGCCCCGACCCGCAGCCGGCCCAGGCTGTCCTTGGCCGCGTCGGGGTATTGGATCCGCTTGAGGATGTCCTTGTAGGTGATCAGGCCCTTGAGGTGGTAGCCGTCGTCGACGACGAGCAGCTTCTCGATCTTGTGCTCGTGGAAGACCTTCTCGGCCTCCTCGAGCGACGTCCCGACCGGGACGGTGACGAGCTTGCGGGTCATGATCTTCTCGATGGGCAGGTGGAGGCGGCTCTCGAAGCGGATGTCGCGGTTGGTCAGGATGCCGACGAGCGTGTTCGCCTCGTCGGTGATCGGCAGGCCCGAGATGTGGTGCTCCTTCATGACCTCGAGGGCTCGGGAGATCTTGTCCTGGGGCCGGAGGGTGATGGGCTCGACGACCATGCCGCTTTCGTGCCGCTTGACCTTGTCGACCTCCTCGGCCTGGCCCTCGATCGAGAGGTTGCGGTGGATGATGCCCAGGCCGCCCTGCTGGGCCAGGGCGATGGCCATGCGCGACAGCGTGACCGTGTCCATGGCCGCGCTGACGACCGGGATGTTGAGGGTGATGTGCCGGCTGAGCCGCGTCGCCACCGTGGCCTGGGCCGGAGCGACGTCGGAGGCCGCGGGGAGGATGAGAACGTCGTCGAAGGTGAGGGCTTCCCGGATCTTGTCGTCGAGCATGGCTCCTCCTTGGCTCCCGGATCAGTGCTTGTGGCGCTTGCCCGGGATCATGGCCCGGGCCTGCTTGGCCCGCTGGCCGGACGGCCCCGTGGGCTGCTGGTAATAGACCGGCGTCGGCTTGCGGACGGGCGCCGGCTGGTCGATGACCGGCTGGATGAGGAAGACGTAGCGCACGGCGTCCTCCTCGATCCGGTCGAGCATGGCCTGGAACATCTCGAAGCCCTCTTTCTTGTATTCGATGAGCGGGTCCTTCTGGCCGTAGCCCCGCAGGCCGATGCCTTCCTTGAGATGGTCCATCTCGAGCAGATGGTCCTTCCACTGCGAGTCGATGACCTGGAGGAGGATCATCCGCTCGAACTCGCGCACGAACGGGCCGAGCTGGCGCTCCTTGGCCTCGTAGGCGGCCTTGAGCCCCTGGATGAGCGTCTCGCGCAGCCCGTCGTGAACGACCGTGTCCCAAACGATGCCGAGGGTGGCGATGTCCACGCCGAACTGGCCGAGGACGGCCTGGCGCAGGCCCTCGCGGTCCCACTCCTCGGGGGCCTTGTCTTTGTTGGCGTGCGTGTCGAGGAACCACTCGACGAGGCTCTCGATGAGGCCGAGGAAATACTCGCGCTGGTCCTCGCCCTGGAGGATCTTGCGGCGCTGGCCGTAGATCGTCTCCCGCTGCTTGTTCATGACGTCGTCGTATTCGAGCAGGTGCTTGCGGACGGTGAAGTTCTGGCCTTCGACCTGCTTCTGGGCCCGCTCGATGGCCCGGCTGATCATCGGGTGCTCGATGGGCACGCCCTCGCCCATGCCGATGCGGGCCATGAGCCCGGAGATGCGCTCGCTGCCGAAGATGCGCATCAGATCGTCCTCGAGCGAGAGGTAGAACCGCGACGAGCCGGGGTCGCCCTGGCGGCCGGCGCGGCCGCGGAGCTGGTTGTCGATGCG
>CAZIQR010000058.1:0-14706 GCA_964541055.1 uncultured Eubacteriales bacterium | reverse complement strand
TCTTCCACGTCTACGCGCCCTGCCCGACGGGCTGGAAGAGCCGGCCGGAGGACACGGTCAAGCTGGCCCGGCTGGCCGTCCAGAACGGCTACTTCCCTCTCTTCGAGATCGAGAACGGCGAGAAGACGACTCTGAACCTGAAGATCAAGGACCGCAAGCCGGTTGACGAATACCTGCGGCTCCAAGCACGTTTCAGGCATCTGACGCCGGAGCAGGTCGCGACCGTCCAGGCGGAGGTCGACCAGCGCTGGGAGCGTCTGATGAAAGGCTGCGCATGAGCGATCCCAGCCGGAAGATCACGATCATCGCGGCGGCGCTGACCCTGGCCGCGGCCGTCATGGCATGCGCCCAGCCGGCCCCGAAGGCCGCAGAAGCGGTCCTGGCGCCCGATTTCTCGATCCAGGACCTCCAGGGGACGACCCGGACCCTGGCCGGCTACAAAGGCAAGGTGCTGGTCGTCAACTTCTGGGCGACCTGGTGCCCTCCCTGCCGTCGGGAGATCCCGGATCTCATCGAGGCCTATCGGGAGCTCAAGGGCGAGGGCCTCGAGATCCTGGGCCTCTCGGTCGACACCGAGCTCGCCCCCCCGGACGTCCTGGCCTGGATCAAGAAGGCGGGCGTCAACTACCCCGTGGCCATGGCGACCCGGGAGATCGTCACGGCCTATGAGCCGGGCGACTACATCCCGGCCACGATCGTCATCGATAGGAAGGGCGTCATCCGCTTCCGCCAATCGGAGCTGATGACGAAGGACACGCTCGTCCGGCTGTTCAAGCAATTCAAATAGAAAGTATAATGGGGAGCGTGGACGCGCTCGCTCAGACCCCGCCGGCCGCCGCCGTTTCCGAGGGGCTCCCGTTCTGGCTGCTCTGGTTCCTCCTCTGCGTCATCCTCCTCCTCGTCGTCTTCATCTTCCTCCGCGACAAGGACCTGCGCCGCCGCATCAGCGCCTTCCTCTCCGGCGCCAAGCGCCACATGCTCCGCCTCCGGCTCCAGGCCAAGCTCAGGAAGGAGCGGGAGAAGAAGGCCGCGCTCTGGCGCGAGCTCGGCCAGCAGGCCTGGAACGAGGATCTCCAGGCCTCCTGCATCGAGGACGAATGCGCCAAGCTGGCCGAGCTCGACCAGGAGATCGGCCGCCACCAGAAGACGTGGCACGACGTCTATTCGCGCATCGAGGTCCTCGGCCGCGAGCACGAGACCGGCCTGGAGCGTTTCCGGGCGCTCATCGCCGAGCAGGAGAGCGCCCGCCGTCCGCACCAGGAAGAGATGCTCGCCCTGGCCAACCGGAAGTCAGAGATCCTGGAGGCCCTCGAGTCGTCCCTCCGCGAGATCGAAACGTCCGAGGCCCAGCTCGCCGGGCTTGAAAGGGACATCCGGCAGCTCGAGGCGACGAGCCGGCCGTCCGAATCCGACCGGGCCGGGCGCTTGGAGCGGGCCCGGGAGAAGGCGTCCGCCCTGACCGGGCTCATCAGCGCCCTGCGCGAAAAGACCCCGCGGCTCCAGGAGGAGCGCTACCGGCTCGACCGGCGCCTCGAGGAGGTCGAGGCCCAGGTGCGGGTCTTCAACGCCGCGATCGAGCGCATCGAGGGCGAGTACCGGGAGCGGCTCCAGGCCCAGGAGCACGAGATCCGCGAATGGCAGCGGGCCAAGGAGCGCATCCAGGACAAGATCGTCGACGTCAAGCGGCTCATGGAGCCGTTGTTCGAGAACGTCGGCCGCATCCTCGACGACGCCCGCCTCGACCATGAGGAGCTGACCGTCACCTATTTCCAGATCGACGGCGTCAACAAGGCCATCGCCGACCTCGAGACCCGCCTCGAGCACCTGAAATAGCCCCGTGCCCAAGCCCCGCATTCTCGTCCACGTCTGCTGCGCCCCCGACGCCCTCTACGTCTTCGGCGTGCTCAAGGACGCGTACGACGTGACCGGGTTCTTCTCCAACTCGAACATCCAGCCCCGCGAGGAATACGACCTCCGGCTCGCCGAGGCCCGCCGCGTGGCCCTCGTGTCGGGGGTCGGTCTCATCGCCGACGACTACGACCCGGACGGCTGGATCCGTTTGACGGGCAAGTTCAAGGACGAGCCGGAGCGGGGCCGCCGCTGCGACGTCTGTTATGCGATCCGCCTCGGCCGCACGGCCGCGCGCGCCGCCGGCGAGGGCTTCGACGCCTTCACGACGGTCATGACCCTCAGCCCGCACAAGAAGGCCGCCGTGCTCAACCGCATCGGCCGCCAGTTCGGCGCGCGCTGCGGCGTCGCGTTCCTGGAATCGGACTTCAAGAAGAAGGACGGCTTCAAAAAAAGCGTCGAGATGAGCCGGGCCCACGGGCTCTACCGCCAGGACTATTGCGGCTGCGTTCACAGCCGGGAGGAAGCCCGCCGGAGGTCCTCGAAGTGAAAGCCGCCGCCCGCCTGACCGTCTTCGGCGTCGTCCAGGGCGTCGGTTTCCGGCCCTGCGTCTACCGCGTGGCCCGCGGCCTCGGCCTCGACGGCTGGGTCGAGAACGCCGGCTCCGGGGTCGAGATCCACATCGAGGGCCCGTCGCGCCGGGCCGTCGAGGAGTTCCCGAAGGCCTTGAAGGCGGGCCTGCCGCCGCTCGCCGCGATCGCGCGGCTCGACGTCCGTCACGCCCGGCCCGAGGGCCTGCGCGGCTTCGAGATCCGCGCCACCCGCGACCGCGCCGGCTTCGTCTTCATCTCGCCCGATATCGCCACCTGCCCCGACTGCCTCGCCGAGATCGAGACGCCGGGCGAGCGCCGCTATCACTACGCCTTCACCAACTGCACGAACTGCGGCCCGCGCTACACCATCGTCCGCGGCCTGCCCTACGACCGGCCCCGGACGACCATGGCCGGCTTCGCGATGTGCCCGGACTGCCGCCGCGAATACGAGGATCCCCTCGACCGGCGCCACCATGCCCAGCCCATCGCCTGCCCGGTCTGCGGCCCCCGCCTCAGGCTCGTCGACGCCCGCTCGGGCCGGACGCTCAAGGGCGCCATCCCCGAGGCCGCGGCCCTCATCAAGGCCGGCCGGGTCCTGGCCGTCAAGGGGCTCGGCGGCTACCACCTCGTGTGCGACCCGTTCAACGCCGCGGCCGTCGCCCGCCTGCGCCGGGCCAAGGCCCGCCGCACGAAACCGCTGGCGCTCATGGCCCGCGACCTCGCCGTCGTGCGCCGCTTCGCCGCGTTCTCCCGGGCCGAGAGGGACCTCCTCCTCTCGCCGCGCCGGCCCATCGTGCTCCTCAAGAAGCGGCAGGACATCCCCGGGATCGCCCCGGGGCTCGACGAGATCGGCGTCATGCTGCCCTACACGCCCCTCCACCATCTTCTCCTCGAGCGCCTCGACCTCATCGTGGCCACGAGCTCGAACGCCAAGGACGCGCCCATCATCACCGAGGAGCGCGAAGGCGTGCGGCCTCTCTGCCAGGCGGTCCTGACCCACGACCGGCCGATCGCCATGCGCGCCGACGACTCGGTGGTCAAGTCCGTCGGCGGCCGCCCCCTCTTCGTCCGCCGGGCCCGTGGCTACGTCCCCTACCCGCAGCCGGTGCCGGACGCCCTGCGCACGGACCGCGTCCTCGTGGCCCTCGGCGGCGAGCTCAAGGACACCGTCTCGCTCTACAAGAACGGCTACGTCGTCACCAGCCAGTTCCTGGGCGACCTCGACGACTATCGGAACTACGGCTACTTCAAGGAGGCCCTGGCCCACCTCCTGCGCCTGTTCGACGCCAGGCCCGCGGCCGTCATCACGGACCTCCATCCCGATTTCCGGACGACGCGCTACGCCGCCCGGATGGGCATTCCCCACTTCCGGGTCCAGCACCATCATGCCCACGTCCTGGCCCCCCTCCTCGAGCATGGGCACGTGCCGGAGCGCCCGGTCCTCGGCGTGGCCCTCGACGGCTACGGGTACGGCGACGACGGCGGGGCGTGGGGCGGGGAGTTCCTGCTCGCGGATTACAGCCGCTTCGAGCGCCTGGCCCGGTTCGAGCCCGTGCCGCTCCCCGGCGGCGACCTCGCGGCCCGCGAGCCGTGGCGGATGGCCCTGTCGTGGCTCAACAAGGCTTTCGGCCCCGAGATCCCCGACCTCGCCGCCCTCCGCGGCGTCAGCCCCGCCCGGCGCGCGGCCGTCCTCGAGATGGTCCGCCGCGGCTTCCGGAGCCCGCTCACGTCGAGCTGCGGACGCCTCTTCGACGCCGTCTCGTGCCTGGCCGGCACGGCGCCCGAACGGCTCGAGTTCGAGGCCGAGGCGGCCATGCGCTTCGAGGCCGCGGCCGACAGGGCCTATCGGGGGCTCTATCCGGTCGATCTCATCGACGCCGGCCCCGAGCGCCCGGCGACGATCTCGTTCGCGCCTCTCGTCCGGGCCTTGGCCGCAGACATCGGGCGCGGCACGGCCGTTCCCGTCGTGGCCGCAAGGTTCCACGATTCTCTGGCCGAGGTCATCGTCCGGGTCGCGGAGAAGGCTCGCGGCGAACGGGGGACGACGGATGTCGCTCTCGCGGGAGGGGTTTTCCTGAACCGGCGGCTGCTCGAGCGCGCCGAGCGCCGGCTCGCGGCCAAGGGCTTCCGAGTCTTCCGGCCGGTCCTCTATTCGCCCAACGACGAATCGCTTTCGCTCGGCCAGATCGCGTGGGGGCTGGCCCGGCTCAGAGCCGGCGGAACCTGAGCCCGCCGGTCAGCGACAGGATCCCGTTCGAGATGACGGCCGCCAAAGCGCCGCCCGCCGCGCCCGCCGCGAAGCCCAGGAGGCCGCCGAGCACGGACGAGGCCAGCCCGCCCCAGAGATCGCCCTGGTGGTCGGCGAAGAAGGCCGGCATGCGGGACATGAAGCCCGAGAAGAGGCCGGTCACGCCGGCAAGGAGGCCGAAGAGCAGGCCGGCGAAGAGCCCGAGGACGCCGAAGAACCAGAGAAAGGACAGGACGTCGAGGGAACGGACCGCGACCCCCGTTCCCCGGGCCGCGTTCGCGGTCCCGGCGGCGCCGGCGTCGGGGAGGGCGTCGAGCGCCGCGGTGCCGGCGAGCTCCTCGGGGGCCGTCCCTTCCGCCGCCTCTCCGGACCGGCGGCCGCAACGGACGCAGGTCTCGGCCTCGAGGTCGTTCTCGTAGCCGCAGGCGATGCAGATGGCCTTCTTTTCGAGCTGAGACGGCGGCTTGGCCTCGACCCATTCGCCGTTCTCGAAGGCGTACCACTTGCCGCTCCGGGGCCCGATGACCCAAAAACGCCCCTCGTCGTCCTTGATGCGGAGCTTCTTCAGGGAGTCGGTGAATTCCTGGGTAGAGATCTTCCGGTCGTGGAATCGGGCCTGGAGCTCGTTAAAGGCCGCCTCGGCCTCGTGGAATTGGTCGCCCATAAAAGCCTCCTTCGGGCTCCTCCGATTCTAACGCCACAACATATGTCTTTTCAACGATTTATTAACTCGCTGAAAAGACGGGGATTGCGGCCCTGACGAATTCTTGTGCAATCCGCGCTATGTGCATGACAGAGCGGACCTTGGCTTGAAATGAAGCCCGCTTTTCCACAGCTTTTCCACAAAATATGTGCAAAAATCAGGGCCCGCTCGCGGCCTCGGCAGGTCATCGCAGCGGCCCGGGCGCGCCCTTGATCAGGTCGAGCAATCCGACGCCTTTGACCGGGTCCGGAATGAAGGACAGGACGAAAATAAGAAGAAGGACGACGCTAAGGATGGTCCTCTTGGCGCCGAGCGGCGCGTCCTCGTCGAGGACGGGCGGGTGCCGCAAGCGCATCTTCGTCCGGAACTCGAAAAAGAGGATGACCCCCGCCAGGATGAGCCACGTCAGATGGAAGTAAAGGCCCATAACGGCCAGGAAAACGACCATGACGCGGGACAGGGGCCAGGCCCGCCGGCCGAGGAGCGCGTAAGCGATGTGCCCGCCGTCAAGCTGGCCAAGCGGCACGAGATTGAGAGCCGTGACCAGGAGACCGACCCAGCCGGCAAAACCTACGGGATGGAGGACGAGCGTGGATCCCTCGGGGATGCGGCCAAAGAAGAGCGCGCTGATGGCCCTGAAGAGGAGCGGCTCGCCGAAGGTGATCGTGTCGGGGGTCGCCGGCATGGGGCCGACCTTGGAGAAGGCCAGGCCGAGGACCAGGGCCGGCACGGCCAAGGCGAAGCCGGTCAGCGGCCCGTTCGCTCCGACATCGAAGATCTGGCGCTTGAAGAGGATCTGGGACTTGATGCGAATGAACGCCCCGAAGGTCCCGAGAAAGGGCGGGCCGGGGAGGAAGTAGGGATACGTCGCCTGGACGCCGTAGCGCCGGCAGGTCAGGAAGTGCCCGAGCTCGTGGCCGGTGAGAATGGTCATCAGGGTCAGGGCATAAAGGAGGCCCAAGCCCAAGGCGCGGGCGTTGAAGAGGCCTGGTCCGGGGCCGCCATCGGAAGCCAGATAGGACGTTGCGAAAAACAGGCCCGCGAACCAGGTCGTCAGGACCGTCAAGACGAAGAGGAGCCCGTTCAGCCAAGCCTTGCGGCCGCCCGTTGTCGCGATCATGGTCGGATGAAAAAAAAGAGGAGTGAAACGGCTCCACTCCTCGGTCTGGATCTAAAGGGCCGGCGGATGCTTACTTGCCGGTGAGCTTATGGAACTTGGCCTTCAGCTCTTCCTGCGTCTCCGGGTGGTTCGGGTCCTTGACGCAGGCATCGACCGGGCAGACGGACGCGCACTGCTGCGTGTCGAAGTGGCCGACGCACTCGGTGCACTTGTTGGGATCGATGACGTAGCGCTCTTCGCCGGCGGTGATCGCCTGGTTGGGGCACTCCGGCTCGCACGCGCCGCAGTTGATGCACTCTTCGGTGATGATGAACGCCATGGAATTCCTCCTTGGGGAATTAGAGGCTATTATAGCCCTTCCGGGAAAATTGGCAATCCCCCCGCTACCTCCGGGCTTCGAGCTTGCTGGCCTTGAGCGAGGCCTCGTAGCCGTAGTAGGACTGGGGATATTCGGTCTGGAGCTTCTTGTAGGACTCGACGGCCGCGGCGGTGTCGCCTTTGAGCTCCTGCGCTTGGGCCAGATGATAGAGCGCGGCGTCGAGGGGGTAGACCTTGGGCTTGGCGTCGATGATCTTCTTGAAGACGGCGATGGCCCCGTCAAAGTCCTTGCGACCGGCGGCCACCTGGCCCTTGAGGTCCTGGCCCTGGTAGTAGAGCAGGTCCTGGGGAGCGGAGGACATCCGGGCGAGGTACGAATCGGCCTTGGCCCAATCGCTCCGCTCGGCATAGTACCGGGCCAGCTCCAGGCTGGCCCGGCGCGAGCCCCGGCCCTTCGCGGCCATCTTGTCGAGCTCGGCGAGAAGGCCGGGCTTGGCCTCGAGCTGGGACGCCAGGGCCGTCACCTCGCCGGTGGCCCGGCTCTGAACGCTCCGGGCGTGGGAGCGGATGAGGAGGAGCCCCCCGAACACGACGAGCGCCAGGACGACCGCGCCGGCGACGATGATGATCTCCCGGGTGTATTTTTCGTAGAAGGCGACCAGCCAATGCACGCCGTGCGCCATCTCGTCTTCTTTGAGGTGATGTCTTTCGGTTCTCTTCATGGGTCTCTCCAGCCGATCGAATCGAACTTATTATTTAGCATATAAATAGCGGCCGGTCAAACGGGCGGCCCGGAAGGGACCAGGTTTGCGCAACGCCATTCCGGTGGGGCCTGGTTTACGCGATGGCGTTTCTCCGTGAGCCGTTGCGTAAACCTGGTCCCTTCTTATCTTGGGCGGCGTCGGGTAAACCAGGTCCCGTCTTAGATCGGGGGTTCCGAGCAGGCGGCGAGCAGCTCCCCGACGGTCGTCTCCGCCAGTCCGACGCACGTGTCGGCCGCGCCGTAATAGACCTTGACCGGGCTCGACGGCAGGGCGAAGCCCGCGGCGTCGAAGCCCTCGACGATCATCCCCGACGGGAAGACCACGTTGGGGACCTGGCCGCAGAGCTCATATGGCTCGCGCGGCTCGAGGATGTTCCCCCGCGTCCGGCCCAGGACCTTGGAGGGGTCCGCGAGGTCGAGCAGGACCGCGCCGGCCTGGTAGATGTTGGCGCTGCCGAAATGGGTGGCGACGCCGTGATAGATGTGAAGCCAGCCCCGGCGCGTCTTGACCGGCGGCGGCCCCGAGCCGATGTATTCGTCCCAGTAATGAAAGCGCCCGCTCATGACCGGGCCGAGGGCGCGCCAGCGGACGAGATCGTCGGAACCCGCGAGCCAGATCTCCGACCCGGTCATCGGGCCGCCCGCGAGCCGGGCCTTGTTCGGCCGCTCCAGCCGCAGGTAGAGGCCGCCCGCTTTTTCCGGAAAGAGGACGCCGTTGCGGACGTCGTCCGTGGACGTGATCCCGAGGAACTCGAAGCCGCGGAGGTCGTCCGTCCGGGCCAGGCCGAGCTGGCAGCCGTTGTCCATGTCCATCGCGAACATGACGAAAAAGGCTCCCTCGAGCGGGGTGATCCGGGCGTCATAAACGTGATAGACCCGCTCGCGGACGCCCTCGATCCCCTTGAGCTCGACGATCTCGGGGCGGACGACGAAGCGGACGCCGTCGGCGCTCTCGGCCATGACCAGGAACGTCTCCCGGGAGCGGGCCTGGACCCGGAGCATCAGGGTGACGACGCCGCCGGCCTTGACCGCGCCCGGATTGAACACCGACGTCGCATCAACGAGCCGGGGCGGGACCGCGGGGATGTCGGCCCGGGTCAGGATCGGGTTTCCCGGCGCTCTCTTCATGCGGACCTCCCCATCCGGACGGCGACCCGGCAGACAGCGCCGGCCGGCCGCGGCGGAATGACGTTTCTCGGGGCCCTCGCGCCGTCGACGACAACGGACGCGATGCCGCGCTCAACACCGTCCGGGTTCTCGACCTCGACGAGATAGCGCGCCCCGCGGAAGACCCGTTCCACACGGAACGACCGCCACGACGGCGGGACGACGGGATCGATGACCAGTCCCGCGTAGGACGGCCGCACGCCGAGGATGAAATCGTAGGCCACCCGGTACATCCAGGCCGCGGTCCCGGTCTGCCAGGAATGGCTGGCCCGGCCGGCCTCCTCGTGCTCGTCGCTCGTGATGTATTGCGAGTAGACGTAGGGTTCGGCGCAGAACGTCTCCTGCGGGATCCGGCCCGGCAGCAGGTCCCTGTAATAAGAAAAGGCCCGCTCGCCCCGGCCGAGCAGGCACTCCGCCTGGATGACCCATGCGGCCGGATGGCAGAACACGGCGCCGTTCTCTTTTTTGCCCCAGACGCAGCGCGTGATCAGGCCGATCCCGGGATCGATCTCGCGGAAGGCCGGGGCGCAGATCTTGGGCCCATAAGGCGTGTCCAGACGCTCGGCCAGGCTGTCCATGGCCCGGACGAGGCGCGAGCGGTCCGGGAGGCCGGCGATGACGGACCAGCTCTGGGTGTTGATGAAGATGCGGCCCGCGGCGTTCTCCCGGGAGCCGATCTTCCGGCCGGCCTCGCCGAAGGCCCGGATATACCACTGGCCGTCCCAGGCGTGCCTCTCGATCGCCGCCACGAGACGGTCCTTTGTGGTCCGGACATCCGGATGCTCATCGGCCCTTTTCAGGACATCCAGCAGCTCGAGCAGCCGGTCGAGCATGGCCACGTAGAACATGGCCCCCCAGACGCTCTCGCCGCCGTCCCGGCCGCCGATATAGTCGAGCGTGTCGTTCCAATCGCCCCGGCCGAACCTCGGCAGTCCGTGCGCCCCCGGGGTGGACCCGGCGAACGCGGCCACGGCGAGCAGGTGGTCGAGGATGGTCCCGTCTCCCCCGTCGAGAAAAGGCTCTCGCGCCTCGAGAAAGCCGAGGTCGCCGGTTTCCTTGAGGTATTCCGTCACTGCCAGGATGAACCAGAGCGGGTCGTCGCAATGCTCGGTGAACTCGCCCTGCCCGTCGCCGTAGAAATGGTGATAGACCCTGCCGTCGCGGCGCATCTGCCGCGCCAGGAGCCCGACCCGCGCCCGGGCCTTCGCGGCGTCGGCGATGACGATGGCGATCGTATCCTGGGCCGTGTCGCGGTATCCGAAGCCCCGGCCGATGCCCCAATAATAGAAGCTCGCCACCCGCCCCACGTCGAAGGCCACCTTGGCCTGATAGGGCGTCCAGTAGTTGAGGAAGACATTGGCTTCGGCGTCGGGCGTCTCCGCCCGCGTATGGCTGAAAAAGAGGTCCCAGGCGTCCCGGACCCGCCCCAGCGCGGCCTCGACCTCGCCGGCGTCGCGATATCGCCCCACGACGGCGGCCTTGGTCCGCTCGAACTCGTCCTTGGCGATGACGCCGAGCGAGAAAACGATCTCGGCCGTCTCTCCCGGCCCGAGCTCGACCTCGACCTCGAGAGCGGCCACGGCGTTGCCGCAGTCCATGTCCTTGGAGGAGAGGCCCCGCTCGAGGCCCTCGGGGTCCGATTCGTTCCGGAACGGCCCGATGAAGCGCTCGCGCGCCGTCTCGTAGGCCCGCACCGGCCGGTTGACGGTGAAATAGGCCCAGCGGTCCCAGGCCTTGTTCTCCTGGTGCTGCGTACCGCGGGTCTCGGTCACCCAGTACGTCTTGGTGGCGAAGAGGGCGTCGAGGCCTTTTTCGAAATGGACGCGGTTGAAATGCTGATCGTCGCACTGGTTGATGAGGTCGACCAGGGCGTGGCCGAGGGCGAGCTCGACGTAGCCGGTGACCGCGAGCCGCCGCCTCCTTCCCGACCGGTTCGTGAGCCGCGCCCGCCAGATCTCGCGGTCGTCGTCGAGGGGGACGAAGAAGACGACGGACGAGGCGATCCCCTCGACCTCGGCCTCGGCCCTCGTGGTGCCGAAGCCGTGGGCGACGCGGTAGTTGGAGGCGGGCCCGTGCCCGACCGGCTGCCAGGTCAGGCTCCAGAGCCCGCCGCTGTCCTTGTCCTTGACGTAGATGTACTTCCCGGGCCGGTCGGGCGGCACGTCGTTGATGCGGTAGCGCGTGATGCGGCCGTGGAGCGGCGAGCGGTCATAGGAGATGCCGCCGCCGTTGGCCGAGATCGTGGCGAAATAGCGCCCGTTCTGGAGATAATTGATCCACGGCGCCGGCGTCCGGACATCGGTGACGAGGAACTCGCGGCCGTCGTCGGAGAAGCGCCCGAACGTCATGTCTCCCCCGCCTCAGGCCTTCTCTCGCTCGACGAAGCCCTGGTCGGAATGGTCGCGCTTCTGGACCCTGAGGGTGGCGATCATCTCCCGGAGGTTGATGACGCCGCCGACCGAGAACCAGACGATGACGACGATGGAGACGGCCAGCATGATCAGCGTGTAGGTCTTCCAGAATCCGAGCCAAGCCGCGGTCGAGACCTCGCGGGTCCAATTGAGGACGGTGCCGACGACGAAGACGACGACCCAGCTGGCCGTCCAGGCGTAGGTCGCGACATAGATGACCTTGTCGAAGCGCGTGAACTCGCGGCCCATGCCCAGGACCTTCCAGCCCTTCAGGGGCACGGCGTCGACGACGGCATATTCTTCCTTGATGAGGTGGGCGCCGCGGTGGAGCAGCTTGTCCATGTCGAAGGGCTTCTTCCGGCCGGCGAGGAGCGAGACCGCGATGTAGACGAAGCTCGACGCCGCCATGGCCAGGGCCCAAGAGGTCTGGCCGTTGATGGGAAAGCCGGGGTCGAGCTGTCTGGCGATGATCCCGCCGCCGGCGACGACGGAGCCGACGATCATGGCCGGCCAGGCCGCGGCGGTCGTGCCGCGCTTCCAGTACAGCCCGCCGATGATGACCGCGCCGCTGCCGCCGACGAAGATGGCCGCGGAGGCGGCAAAGAACTGGAAGATATAATCCTTCTGCAGGAAGAGCAGGCTCATGATGAAGCTCGAGGCGGCCACCCCCAGAATGGAGAGCTTGAGAAAGAGGATATGCCGCTTCGGCGCGAAGGGTCTCTTGCGGATGGGCATGACCACGTCCTGGATGAAGATGCTGCCCCAGGAGTGGAGATAGGTCTCATGGCAGCCGATGGCCGACGCGAGCATCACGGCCGCGAAGGCCCCCATCAGCCCGACCGGCAGCAGCTTGGTCAGGGCGACGGGCACGGTCAGCTGGGTGCGCAGGGCGTCCGTGGCCAGGCCGTCGAGGATGGGCTTGACCGAGGCCGCGGACGCGGCGAAGGCCTGGCCGTGCCAGAAGGTGTAGGCCACGATCGGCACGAAGACGAGGAAGAGCCCCCACTGGGGGATGCCCCGCCAGTTGGCCAGGACGTCGCCCATCTTCGCTTCGTGGGCGCTTTTCGCCGAGGCGTTGTAGGCCTGGGTCCCCTGCCAGGAGAGCTTGTTATAGATGACGCCGATCATGCCGATCAAGAAGTACCAGAAGTTGTAGTCCTTGGTGCTGCCCGTGTGAAAGGGGTTGACGAGCGAGGCATTGGCCGGGGCCGTCGACAGGGCCTGGAAGATCTGGCCCCAGTCCACCTTGAGCATCAAAGCGACGACGATGACGATGAACACGGCGTTGACGAACACGCCCTGGAGAAAGTCGGTGATCATGACCGCGATCTGGCCGCCGCTGAAGACGAAAAAGAGCGGGATCCCGAGGATGACGATCATGATCAGGGCGAAGGTCGAGATCCCGATCCCGAGGACGTGGACCGTCCGCGGCAGGCCGCAGAAATAGATGAAGAAGCGGGCGCTCACGGCCGGGAAGATGCCGAAGTTGAAGATGCCCGAGACGAAGGCCAGGGCCCCGGCGAAGATGCGGAAGCCGCGGCTGTAGCGGACCTCGAAGAACTGGGCCATCGTCAGGCAGCGCGTCTGCCGGAAGCGGTAGAGGACCCAGCCCGAGACGCTGATGCCGACCACGACGACGGCCATGACCATCTCCCACCAGCGCATGTTGAAGCCGGCGATGTAGTTCATCTCCAGCATGCCGACGATGGTGATGGCGCCCAGGGAGGCCGTGCCCTGGGAGAGGCTGATGAGGTAGCGCCCCCCGGTCCGCCCCGCGGCCAGAAAGTCCGAGACGCTGCGCATGAGGGGCCTGCTGAGGACGACGGCGGCGACGATGAAAGCGAAGACAGCGGCGACGATGCCCCAGTCGATCCAGGTCAGGTTCAACGGTCTCTCCTTGGTTTTCGCGGGAGCATGAGACTGGGGATTTTATCTGGGGCGCGCGGGAATAGCAAGAAAGACGGGGTCAGACCTACACCTTTTAACTTTCCAGCGAAGTTCGCAGACAGATAGGCAGATCTCAACGCGAAAAAGTTAAAAGGTGTAGGTCTGACCCCGTCTTAGATCTCGAAGGTGATCAGGCCGGTCTGGGTCTTGATCCGGTCGCGGATGGCGTCCTTGGAGATGCGGCCTTCCTTCTCGGCCTTGATGGCCCGGAAGAGCTCGTAGGACGTGAGCAGTCCGTTGCCGTCCTTCTGGGCCTCCTCGATCTGGGCCCCCGAAAAGGGATTGGGCCGGCCCTTGGCCTCGGCGGCGCAGAAATAGTTGCCGATGAGGACGGCCTTCATCCGGGTGTTGTCGAACTCCCGCATGCGGCGGCCCTTGAATCGCTGGAGCAGGCCGCACTCGTCGTCCGCGGCCCAGTTCCGGTCGCTGCGGGCGAGGACGAGGACCAGCTCTCCCTTGCGGAGACCGGCCTCGACCGCGAGGTCGGCCGGTTCGATGATCCAGACGTCCTCTTCTTTGTCGCGGATGGTGTTCTTCCAATACCGGTCGACGTCGACGACACGGCCCCAGACGAGATAACGCAGGGCGTTGACCACGGCCTTCTTGAGGGCCGGCCCTTCGCCGTCGAGCAGGTGATGGAATTCCTCCTCGCCGCCCGTCCGGAGATCCTTGATCCGCCGGTCGTAATCGGCCAGGACCTCCTCGAAGCGCTTCTTCTCGTCGTCCCGCTTGGCGATCAGGGCCTTGAGCTCGGGGAAGACGTAGTCCTCGCCCTCGATCCAGCCGGGAGCAGCCTCGGCCGGAACCTGGGACGCGGGCGCCCGCTGGTCCTTGAGGATGTATTCGACGACGTCGATCGTCTTCGCGCCGAACCAGGGCAGGAGCATGATCGAGCCCCGGCCCTTGGGAACGACCATGGCGGCCGGCGCGCCTTCGACGGTCTTGGCCAGGACCTCGAACGCGCCGTTCCCCGAAGAGGCCTTGTCCCAGATCCCCTCGCCCAAGGGCTCGGGGAGCAGCCGGAAGGCCCGGCCGATGTAGGGCTTGAAGCGCTCGAACGGGACGTGGAACAAGGCCCGCGGATTGAAAACGACCGCGTCGGGCCGGGCGCTCTCCCGCACGTCGAGGCCGTCGATAGGGCCGACGATGTTCGCGAGCCGGCAGGCCTCGCCGCCGCCGATGAAACAGACGACCTTCAGGCCGTCGCGGACCCGCTCGACGAGGGTCTCGTGGACCCGGGCGTGAAGGTCTTCGCGGCCGGGCGCGGTCCCTTCGCCGATCTGATAGAAGACGATCTCCGTGTCCGGGCCGAGCTCGAAGGGCAGGTCCAAGCCCGTTTTCCATCCGGTCTGCTGGAGATCGACGCTGTATTTTCCGGCGACCAGGCGATCCTTGTCCGCCTGGGTGAAATCCACGAGCAGGACCTTGGCCATAGAAGAACTCCTTGCGTTATTTCGAGCCCAGCATCGGATTAGCCGTTCTCGCCGTCAATCACCCCTCAAGGTGAAACCCGGGAGGAAATCCCCCCCCCTCGCGGCCCGGAGCGGATGGCGGTGGCGGACGAGAGCCATGGCGACCTCCCTGTGAG
>CAZIQR010000057.1:0-14743 GCA_964541055.1 uncultured Eubacteriales bacterium | reverse complement strand
TCAGCTCGACCTTGCCCGGCACCTTTTCGAAGCCGAAGGCGATCCACTTGGCGAGATAGGGGGAGGCCACGAAGCCGAGGAGAGAGATCGCGCCCGTGACGACGAAGAGGACATTGAAGATGTTCGAGGCCAGCCTGTTCTGGTGGTCCTTGCCCTTGGCCCGCTCGCTCGTCAGGACGGGGATGAAGGCGGCCGAGAGGGCAGTCTCGGCAAAAAGGTCGCGGAGCATGTTGGGAATGCGGAAGGCGACATTGAAGGCGTCGGCGGCCGGGCCCTGGCTGGCCCCGAAGAGATAGGCGAAGACCATCTCCCGGACGAGGCCCATGACCCGGCTGATGGCCGTGCCGACGGTGAAGGACCGGACGCCGCGGCTGATGTCTTCCATGATCTGCGGTTCTTTGCCGACCTATCTTATCCGTTTCCCAGACGGGTCACAAGACGGCGCCGGAGCGTGCGTCCGTCGCGACGACGGACGGGATCGAGGGCGACGCCGGATCCGTCGCGAGAGGCCCCGGCCGCCATCGGCCAAAAGAATTGCCGAGCAGGAAAAAAGGGCTTGACTTTTATTCAGGAATATCAGATTATACTGAACAGTAAGATTATTCTGCGGTTTCAAAGAGGAGGCCGGTCATGGCCGTGAGGGACGAGAACGGCGAGAGCTGCTGCGCCGTCGAAGCCCTGATCAGTATCGACGACCGGGGCCAGATGGTCCTCCCGAAAGATGTGCGGGAGTCGGCGGGGATCCGTCCCGGCGACAAGCTGGCCCTCATCGCTTGGAAGAAGGACGGGGCCGTGTGCTGCATGACCCTGATCAAGGCCGATGAGCTCAAGGGCATGGTCCGGGGCAAGCTCGGCCCGCTGATGAAGGACATTCTTTCCTAAGGGAGTATCGATATGAGCATCAAGGATACCGAGATCAAGAAGCAGGTCCGGAACCGCTATGCCCGGGCGGCGAAGACAAGCTCTTCATGCTGCGGCTCGACCCCGAGCCCCTGCTGCGGCGGGCAGCCGGATTGGGACGAGGCCAAGGCCAGCAAGACGGTCGGCTACTCCCCCGAGGAGCTGGCGGCCGTCCCCGCCGACGCCAACCTCGGCCTCGGCTGCGGAAATCCGACGGCGCTGGCCGGGCTGAAACCCGGAGAGATCGTTCTCGACCTGGGTTCGGGGGCCGGCATCGATTGCTTCCTCGCCGCCAAGAAGGTCGGCCGGACCGGCCGGGTCATTGGCGTCGACATGACCCCCGAGATGATCGACCGGGCCCGCGAGAACGCCCGCAAGAACAACGCCGCGAACGTCGAGTTCCGGCTGGGCGAGATCGAGAACCTGCCCGTCGCCGACGGCTCGGTCGACGTCATCATCTCCAACTGCGTCATCAACCTCTCGATCGACAAGCCGCGCGTCTTCCGCGAGGCCTTCCGAGTTCTCCGGCCCGGCGGCCGGATGATGGTCTCCGACCTCGTCCTGCAAAAACCGTTGCCGCAGGCGATCCGGGAATCGATCGAGGCCTACGTCGCCTGCATCGCCGGGGCCATGGTCAAGGACGACTACCTCGGCGCCATCCGCGAGACCGGCTTCACCGCCGTCGACGTCGTCAGCGAGAAAGGCTTCCCCGCCGAGCTCGTGCTCGACGACTCGCTGGCGCGCGACGTCGTCAAGAAGATGAAGCTCTCTTCAAAGGAAGTCGAGGAGCACGTCTCCTCGGTCCTCAGCCTCGGGGTCCGGGCCATCAAGCCCAGCCGATGACACTCCCGTCTAAGCGGCCTTTTTCAGCTCCTCGCGGATCTTCCTGATCAGGTCGCTGATCGCTTCCATCTCGGGGAACGAGATGGCTCCGGCCGGGCACTTCGGCTCGCAGCCGGTGCAGCCGACCAGGCAGTTGAAGGGTGACTCACTGCGGCGATGTTCTTTTCGTCGTCCCAGGCATAGACGCCGTGCTGGCAGAACTCGAAGCAGATCCGGCAGCCGGTGCAGCGCTCGCGATCCACCGTCGGGAACCAGGGGACCTTCTCTCGCGGGACGCGCATGGCCGTCATCGGGTAACCTCCGGAAAATATCGCCGCTTGAAATAGAGCGCCACGTTGACCAGGCCTATCATCACCGGCACCTCGACGAGCGGCCCGATGACGGCGGCGAAGGCCTGCCCCGAATTGATGCCGAACACGGCCACCGCGACGGCGATGGCCAGCTCGAAATTGTTGCTGGCCGCGGTAAACGAAAGCGTCGCCGCCTTGGGATAATCGGCGCCCGCCCTCCGGCTCAAGAAGAAGGAAACCAGGAACATGACCACGAAATAGATGAGGAGCGGGATCGCAATGCGCAGGACGTCGAGCGGGATCTTGACGATGAACTCGCCCTTGAGCGAGAACATCACGACGATCGTGAAGAGCAGGGCGACGAGCGTGATCGGCGTGATGCGCGGCAGGAACTTGGCCTGATACCATTCGCGGCCCTTGAGCCTGATCAAGCTGAAGCGCGTGATGAGGCCGCCGAGGAAGGGGACGCCGAGGTAGATGAAGACGCTCTTAGCGATCTGGCCGATGGTCACGTTGACGGCCGTCCCCTTGAGCCCGAGCCAGGTCGGGAAAACGGTTATGAAGATGTAGGCATAGACGGAGAAGAAAAGCACTTGGAAAATCGAGTTGAAGGCCACCAGCCCGGCCGCATATTCGCGGTCGCCCTGGGCGAGATCGTTCCAGACGATGACCATGGCGATGCAGCGGGCCAACCCGATCATGATCAGGCCGTACATGTACTCGGGCTTGTCTCTCAGGAAGATGACGGCAAGGGCGAACATCAGGAGCGGCCCGATGATCCAGTTCTGGACGAGCGAGAGGCCCAGGACCTTGAAGTTCTTGAAGACGTCGCCCAGTTCCTCGTAGCGCACCTTCGCGAGAGGCGGGTACATCATCAGGATGAGTCCGATGGCGATGGGGATGTTGGTCGTCCCCGACTGGAACTTGTTGATGAAGCCGACGATCGAGGGCACAAAATAGCCGAGCCCGACGCCGACGCCCATCGCGAGAAAGATCCACAGCGTCAGATACCGGTCGAGGAATTTGAGCTCTAGTACGCGAGGGGTCATAAGTTCCTCCTAGAGGACCCGGATCTCGGGTTCCACGATGACCTCGCTCTTGATCGAATTCGCGACCAGGCTGAACTTCTGTGCCGATTGGAGCCCCCGGCGGATCCGTTTCTCGACGGCTTCGACCGTTTCCTGCCCGGCCCGGACGACGATGCGCGGCCGCAGCACGACCTTCGTGAAGATCTCCGTCCGGTCGAGCTCGATGAGCTTGGCGCCCTCGGCCGGGCAATCATAGGAGACGAGATCCAGCCGGAACCGTTCGGCGGCCCAGATGAACATGAGCATGACGCAAGTATTGACCGCCCCCACAAAGGCGTCTTCGGGCGTCAAAACCCCCGCTTCTCCCTGAGAATCCGGCGGCGCTGAGAAATCCATCTCGGGCCCGTTGCCCAGCCGGAGATGGCCGCGGTGGCCGCCGATCCACGACACCGATGCCGTGTAGGTCTCTGTTTTGGCCGCCATCAGTGTTTCTCCCCGGCTTTGGCCCGGCTCCGGCGCGGCGCCTTGAGCTCCCGGTCGACCTCTTCGGCGATCTTCGCCGCCATCTCCTCGGCCAGGGCCAGGCCCCGTTGATTGAGGCGCCGGGCCGTGCCGATGTCCTCACGGGGGCAGCCCTTGGCGACCTCGGTCACCACGATCGACGCGACAGGGGGAGCGCTGTACTTCTCAGTGGCCCGGGCCGCGCAGCGTTGGTCGCAGCCGTCGACCGCGATCGTGGGATAATAGCGGGCGAAAGCCCTTTCGCCCTCGCCTCCGGCCAGGAAAAGAGGCAGGCAGAGCGTGACGGTCTCATCGGGCCGCAGCGTCTCGAGCACCTTCCGGACGGCTCTCCGGGTCACCGTGCCCTCGGGTAGCTCCTCGCCCGAGCAAGAGATCAGTCCGACCTTCTTTTTCGGCAGATCAGGCATGACGGCCCTCCGGATCGATCTCGTCAATGGCCTTCGCCGCTTCCTCGGCCGCGGCTTTAGCCAGCGTCAATCCGTCCTCGTTGAGGTCGCAGACGCCCTCGGGCTTGAGGCCCCGATGGCGGCGAACGACGTCGAAGACAGCGACTTTGCGGACCTTCGCCGCGCCGGCGCAGGCCAGTCCCTTGGCCGCGCACTCGAGCTTGCAGCCGTCGATGGCGACGGCCTCGCGTCCCGCGACCTCGCGTCCCGCCTCCTCGTCTCCCATGACCAAGAGAGCCAAGGCGACGACCTTGGCCTGGTCGGGGCGAAGGTCCTCGGTCAAGATGTGGGCCGCTTCCCGGGCTGCGGCGCCCAAGCTCTTCCCGATCCCGCTGCAGGCGGCGACAGGGACCTTCTTCCGCTCGCCGCTCATCGGATGACCTCCGCTTCGGCCTGGGTCTTGGCCAGGGTCATATAGGCTTCCGCCGTCCTCAACGCCTTTCGTGCCTGTTCGACGTCGTCAACCTCGAGGACCGCCAGCCAGCCTTTCCCGTAGGGGTCCTGATTGACGAGCTCGGGCGAGTTCAGAAGATCGCCGTTCGTCTCGACGACCCGCCCGCTGACGGGAGAGGGGATGGTCAAGTTGACCTTGATCGTTTCGACAACAGCCACTTCGTCTCCGGCTCTGACTGGGGTCCCCGGCTCCTTCGCCTCGGCGAAGGCGACATCGCCGTTCCGCTGCTGCGTGAAATCCGAGATGCCGATGAGGGCCCGCGGGCCTTCGAACCGGACCCAGGCTCCGGCGTCGCTGTAGAAGAGATCGACCGGAAAGCGGAACGTGAATTTGTCGACTGTGACCTGAAGAACTTCGGCGCTCATGAAACCTCCCGTTTGCCCTGAACAATGGCCTCGTCGATCCAGGCCCGGATCTCGTCCCGGACCCGCCGGAAGCAAGCCAGGGCCTCCTCCTCGGATCCAACACAAGAGGCTGGATCATCGAAAGCATGGTGGACGTACTCTTTGCCGCCCAGAAAAAACGGGCAATCGGTCGCTTTGTCGTCACAGACCATGACGACGATATCGAACCTGCGGCCCTCGAACTCGTCGAGGCCTTTCGACCGGTGTCCGGATATGTCGATCCCGATCTCGGTCATGGCCTTGATCGCGGCCGGGTGGACGCGGGTCGGGATCGATCCCGCGCTCACGGCTTCGAACCGGTCGCCATAGCGGGCGTTGACCAGACCCTCGGCCATTTGGGACCTGGCGGAATTGTGGACGCAGATGAACAGGATCGACGTCTTCATAACCGGTCCTCCTTCGGTTCCACCGAACAGAGGCAGCCCCGGACATCCTGTCGTACGCATTCAAGGAGCTTGCGGGCGTCGCCCTCAGCCTCGCCCGACCCCTCGATGCGCTCCTCGATGGCCCCGGACATGAGGCCTTCGACGACGGGGCGCGCTTCGTCCGTCAGCCTGTAGATAATCCAGCGTCCCTCGCGCACGTCTTCGGCGAGGCCGGACTCGCGGAGGACGCGCATGTGATGGGACACTCTCGACTGCTCCATGTCCAGGATGAACATGAGCTCGCAGACGCAGAGCTCGCGCTGCTTGAGCAGCCTGACGATGCGCAGGCGGGTCGGATCGGACAGGGCCTTGAATGTCTTGACGACGTCTTTCATGGGCATTGGATGATCCCCTGGGCCCACAGGCAGCCCCCGCAGGCCGGAAAAGCGTTGCCGTAGCAGTCCTCCCCGTTCGTCTCGAGGAGAGAGCACCCGCCGCAGACGTGGCAGGGCGAGAAGTCGAACGTCTTGACCTTTTCCCGGAAATCGGCATAGGCCTTCGAGTCCCAGATCGTGACGAGGTCCTCGCCGCGCACGTTACCGAAGGAGTGGCTCCGGACCTGTCGCTCGAGGCCGTAGAGATAGGTCTTGTGTGAGTGAAGCAGGCCCATGCAGGGACTGGCCTCGCCGTCCCAGCGGACGAACGACGTCCGGTCACGGACGAAGCGGCAGCGGCGGGCGTCGACGGCGATCCGGTTGCCCATGAGTGTCAGATTCTCGAAGCCCCGGAACAGGCTGAAGAGGGTGTCCTTGGTCGTGTCGTTGACGTCCAGGCGGGGCAGGCTGAGCTCGGTCTTGCCCGGGGCGAAGGTGAAGGTCTCGAGCGTCAGCGTCTGAAGGCAGAGCATCTCCTTCTCCATCGCCTCGCTGTAGGGCAGGACGTGGCTGACGAGGATGCGTCGCGCGCCTACGGACCGGGCCAACCGGTCGAGGTGCTTGACGTCCCCGAGATTCGTCTTCATGACGACGAAGGCGATGCCGATGTCGATCGTGTGCCCGTCCCGGCCGTTCCGCCGGCCGAGCCGCTCGACGTTCTCGCGGACGCGGCCGAGGCTGGCCCCGGCCCGGATGGCCTCGAAGCTCTCTTCGGTGACGCCGTCGAGCGAGATCCAGAGCGTATCCAGGCGGGCATCGAGAAGGCCGTCGATTAGGGCATCGTCGAGCAGGGTCGCGTTCGTCGTCAGCTCGGCCCGCAGCCCCAAGCCCTTGACGGCCCGGATCATCTCGAGGATGCGGGGATGGGCCGTTGGCTCGCCGAAGCCGCCAAACATGACCGATTCGAGATGGGGGAAGCGTCCGAGCTGGCCGGCCAGGCGTTCGAAGACGGCTTCGTCCATATCGCCCATGGGCTCATCCCAGGTGTTCCGGATACAGGTTCGGCAGGCCAGGTTGCAGCGGGATGTCGGCTCGATGTACAGGTGGTTGAGACTATGGATATTGGGTTGGATCTCCAGGCGGCCGTGGTCGTCCGTGATCTCGAGCGAGGCGCCGGGGACGAGGCCGAGCTTCTTCTCGAGCTCGGGCGGGACGACGAGACGGCCGTTCTCAACCTTGAGAATATGGACCGATCGGCCCGTTCCCGCCGGACGCCGCAGGAGGGCCTTCTCGCCCTTCTCGAGATAGGCCATGAGGCCGGTTCCCTCGGGCATGTTCAGGCCGAATGTCGTCTCGCTCATGGCGTCTTATTCCAACAACATATGATGATATATTCATATATCAAAGACAGGCGTCTGTCAAGCGGCGCCCGTGGCCCCGGGGGCCGGCGGATCGATCCTCTGGTCTGGATCGTCCCTGAGGTTATGGACCCTGGGTCCCCTAAAGTATTAGAATCGCGGCATGCGTCAGGATCGATGCTATCGCCTCTTCGCCCTAGCCGCGGCTCTGTCGTTCGCTTGCGCGGCGTTCGCCTGCCACGGACACCAGGAAGCCTCGGACGCCGGTCGGCCTCCCTATCGGGATCCCGGCTTGTCGATCGAGCGGCGGGTCGAGGACCTGCTGGGCCGGATGACGTCCGAGGAGAAGTTCCGGCAGGTGTTCATGGTCCCGGGCGACCTCGACGCGGGACGCGAGACCTGGAAGGACGGCATCTTCGGCCTGCAGGTCCGGTCGGCGTCAAGCGCGCGGGAGGCGGCCGAGAAGATCAACGCCATCCAGAAGTTCTTCGTCGAGGAGACACGGCTCGGCATCCCCATTGTTCCCTTCGAGGAAGCCCTGCACGGCCTCGTCGCCCCCGGAGCGATCTCGTTCCCACAATCGATCGGCCTGGCCGCGACCTTCGATCCGGACCTCGTCGCCGAGGCCGCTGGCGCCATCGCCGACGAGACCCGAAGCCGCGGCATCCGCCAGGTCCTCTCGCCGGTCATCAACATCGCCCTGGACGTCCGCTGGGGCCGGACCGAGGAGACCTACGGCGAAGACCCGTATCTCGCGGCCCGCATGGGCACGGCATTCGTCCGGGCCTTCGAAGAGCGCGGCGTGATCACGACGCCCAAGCATTTTGTGGCCAACGTCGGAGCCGGCGGCCGGGACAGCTATCCCATTCCCGACGGAGAGCGCGAGCTCCGCGAGACCGACTTCGTCCCGTTCGTGGCCGCCCTGAGTGAGGGCGGGAGCCGCTCGATCATGACCTCCTATAACTCCTGGGACGGCCGGCCCTGTACGGCCAATCTCCGGCTTCTCACGAACATCCTCAAGGGCGAATGGGCCTTCCGCGGCTTCGTCATCTCGGACGCCAACGCCGTCGGCGGGATCAACGACCTTCATCGGGTCTCGCCGTCTTTCCTTGAATCGGGCCGGCAGGCCTGGACGAGCGGTCTCGACGTCATCTTCCAGACGGAAATCGGCCACGCCGGGCTGTTCAGGGACGCGATCGTGAAGGGACTCGTCCCGCGGGAACGGATCGACGACGCCGTCCGGCGGGTGTTGCGGGCCAAGATGGAGCTGGGCCTCTTCGACGATCCCTATGTCGATCCGGCCGAAGCGGAACGGACGAACGGCTCCCCGGCGCATCGGGCCCTGGCCCGAAAGGCTGCGGCCGCGTCGGTCGTCCTGCTCAAGAACGAAAAGGGCGCTCTGCCGCTCAAGCGAGGGACGGCCGGATCGATCGCCGTCATCGGGCCCGACGCGGTCGAGGCCAGGCTCGGCGGCTACAGCGGACCGGGAGTCCGCAAGGTCACCCTGCTCGACGCCATGCGGGAGAGGGCCGAGGCCGACGGCGTGAGCGTCCGCTATGCCGAAGGCTGCGGCCGAGGCACCGGTGAGGAGCGGGCCATAGCCAATGCCGTGCGGCTGGCTCGAGGCTCCGGCGTGACCATCGTGGCCGCCGGTATCGAGGAGGGAGAGGGCCGGGACCGGTCCGATATCCGCCTGCCGGGCCGTCAGAAAGAACTCATCCGGCGGATCGCCTCGACGGGCACGAAGACCGTCGTCGTCATCTACGGCGGGAGCGCCGTCGCCATGACGGATTGGCTCCAGGAGGCGAACGCCGTCCTTGCGGCCTGGTATCCCGGCGAGGAGGGCGGCCATGGCGTGGCCGATGTCCTGTGGGGAGACGTGAGCCCGTCGGGCCGCCTGCCCGTCACCTTCCCGCTCGCCGCCGGCCAGCTGCCGCTCGTCTATAGCCACAAGCCAACGGGACGCTTGGACGGCTACGTCGACCTTCCGGGGGATCCCCTCTTTCCGTTCGGATACGGGCTGAGCTATACGGAATTCCGCTACTCGGACCTGGCCGTCACGCCCGGCGAGATCGGGCCGGACGGCACGGCGCGGGTTTCATGCACGATAACGAACGCGGGGCCTGTCGCCGGCGCCGAGGTCGTCCAGCTCTACATCCATGACGCCCTTGCCTCGGTCGTCCGGCCGGTCCTCGAGCTCAAAGGGATCAAAAAGGTCTTCCTGGAGCCGGGGGCGTCGGCGACCGTGACGTTCGATCTCGGGCCGAAGGAGCTCTCGCTCCTCGACGCCGTCCTCAAGCGGGTCGTCGAGCCGGGCGAATTCCAGGTCTATGTGGGAAGCTCGTCGCAGGATATCCGATTGAAGGGCACGCTCACAGTTAAATAAGACGGGGCCTGGGTTTGACCCTGTCTTGATCTTGATTCGCCTCCTGGACCAGGCCCCGTCCTGTTTTAATCGTCGGAGTCGCGGACGAGCAGGCGCTTCTGGGCCTTTTTTTCCGCGTAGGGGCGCGGGACGTAGACCGTCTCGCCGGTCATCGGGTCCATGCCGGTGTGATACATGCAGGTCGAGCGGGTCATGGGCGTCGGGGTGAAGATCTGGACGCCCTCGACCGGCTTCTCCCCGCCCCGTTCGAGCTCCTTGAGGAAGTCCGCGAGCTCGCGGGCCTCTTTCTCAGTCGTCCCGGGGTGGGCGACCATGAAGTAATATTTGAGGTGGCGCGGGCGGTCCCGCCAGGCTCCTCGCCCGCCCTCTTTCCGTCCCCTCCTCGTTTCTTCTCCGCCCGACGCGACGGCCTCGGCGAATATCCGGCGGAACGCCTCGAGCGCCTTCCGTCCCCCGCTCTTGTTCATCAGCCGCAGGACCTTGTCGGAGACGTGCTCGGGGGCGATCTTGAGCAGGCCCGAGACGTGGTGGGCGGCGAGCTCCTGCACATATTCGGGGCATTCAACGGCCAGGTCGTAGCGGATGCCGCTGCGGACGAAGACCTTCTTGACACCCGGGACCTTGCGGGCGGCCCGCATCAGCCTCACCAGCCGCCGATGGGCCTCCTCGACCGTGGCCTTGTCGAGTCCGTACATGTTCGCCGACGGGCCGCCGAGGTCGTCGACCAGGCCCTTCCATTCCGGGTGCCGGGTCATGCGCCTGATCTCCTCGAGGATGGAGGCTTCGCTCCGCGAGACGATGCGGTCGCCCTGGTGGAGGGAGAGGGCGCAGAACGAGCAGCGGCCGACGCAGCCGCGGTGGGTCTGGACGGAGAAGCGGGCCATCCCCAGCTCATGAAAGCCCTCGGGAATGCGACGGGAGAACGGCAACGCGTAGGCCCGGTCGAGGTCGGCCGGCGTGTAATCGGGCGCCGGATATTGGACGACGTAACGATTGGCGTGCTTCTGGGCGATCATCTTGCGGTTCGCCAGGCGCTTCTGGGCCTCGCAGAACTTGTCCTTGTCGGCCTTGACCTCCTCGAACGAGGGGATGACGAGCGCCCCCTCCGGAGGCTCGGGCCGGATGACGGCTGTGCCGCGGATGCCGTCGAGACCCTCGCCATGGTCGAGCCGGCGGGCGATCTCGGCGGCCTGGATCTCCCCCGGCCCGTAAACAAGGATGTCGGCCCGGGTGTCGAGGAGGATCGAGCGGCGGACGTCATCGCCCCAATAGTCATAGTGGGCGAAGCGGCGCAGGGAGGCTTCGATGCCGCCGAGGACGATCGTGGCGCCCTTGTGGAGCTCGCGGATGCGGTTGGCGTAGACGATGACCGCCCGGTCGGGCATCCGCGACACGAACGGCGCGTTCGGGTCCACGGCCCGCTCGCGCTTGAGCGGCGTGTAGTTGACGAGCATCGAGTCGATCGAGCCGGAGGTGATGCCGAAGAAAAGGCGCGGCCGGCCGAGCTTGACGAAGTCGGCGGTCCCCTTCCAGTCGGGGCACTCGATGACGCCGACTTTGTAGCCTTCGGCGTCGAGGACGCGGGCGATCATCCCGACCGGCGAGAGCGGGTGGTCGGCGTAGGGCTCGCCGCTGACGAGGATGATGTCGAAGCCCGAGCCCGTCGTCGCGATCATCGGGCCTCCGTCCTGGGAATTGCGATGGTCCCGAAGGCGGCGTTGGCCACGAGGATCGCCCCGGCGAGGATCATCGGCACATGAAGCCCGGCCCGGAAGCCGAGCCAGGGGAAGACGAGGGCCCCGGCCATGTGGCCCGAGGTCTGGAGCGCGGTCAGGATGCCGGCGCTGCCACCGATCGTCTTTTTCTCGAAGAGCCGCGAGATCGTCAGGACGACGAAGGCCCCCATGAGCCCGTCACCGCTCTCATGAAGGAGCCGGAAGGCGAAGGAAAGCGGCAGGCTGCGGACGGTCATGAGAATGAGGCCGGCCCCGGAAAGCGCCATGCCCAGCAGGAACAGGCGGCGGTCCCGGATCGGATCGTCGCGCAGCCGCCCGACCAGGAACGCCGCGCCGGCCAAGCCGAGATAGGCCCCGGCCATGTAGAGCGCGACGCCCGAGTCGCCGAGCCCGAAACGGTCCCGCAGGAAAGGCCCGTAGATCGTCTGCTCGGTGCCCCAATGAAGGGCGAGAAGGACCAAGAATGCGGAGAAGAGAAGGGTCCGTCGGTTAATGATGCTGAACCGGTACTCGCGGATGGATACGGCCGCGAACTTTTCGTCGCCGAGGCCTGGCACGGCCAGGGTGGCCAGGGCCGTCAGGCCCGCCAGGACGCCGAGGAAGGCCTGAAAGCCGACGACCCGCGTCAGCAGGCTGCCGAGGACGAGGCCCGCCGGCGGGCCGAGCGAGAGCCAGCCGACGAACCGGCCGTACTTCTTGTTCGTGTCCGGCTCGCCGGCGTCCTTGTAATAGAGGCTGTAGACCGAGACGTTGACGGCGCTGTTGGCGACACCGAGCAGAAGGAAGGCCGCGGCCATGGGCGCGACGCTCCGGACGACGGCCACCGCGGCGATGGCCAGCGCCATCCCCAGGAGCCCGCCGCCGATGACCTTCTTCATCGACAGCCGGTCGTTCAGCCAGCCGGTCGGGAAGGAAAAGACGACGGGCGCCGAGGCGAGCAGGGCCACGATGACGCCGATGGCCAGGCCGCTGAAGCCCAGCTCGATGAAGCGCAGCGGGGCCAGGAAGACGGCTGTGACCAGGCTCATCGTCCGGATGAAATTGATCAGATGGACGCGCCGCATATGGAGGGACATCATACAATAAAAAAGGGGCGGCGTCGCCGCCGCCCCTGGGGATGGTCGATGAGCCAGGACTATTTCATCTTCTTCAGGTCGACGTTGCCGCTGAAGGTCTTGAGGATGAGGGTCGCTCCGCCCTTGCCCACGGTGCCGTTGACCTCGCGCGGCGAGATCCTGCCGCTCGTCGTGATCGAAAAGGCGCTGTCGATATCGCCGCTGAACGTGCTGGCCTCGAGGTCGAAGGACGAACCGGCCGGGATGGTCAGGATCACGTCGCCGCTGTGGCTCTTGATCTCGAACCGGCTGCCCGGCTTGATCGTGCCCAAGTAGGTGATGTTGCCGCTGACGCTTTTGGCGCTGACGTTCTGGGCTCCGGCGACGTCGAGCAGGTCGATATCGCCGCTCACGGCCTCGACCTCGACCGAGCCCTTGATGCCCTTGACCTCGATGTCGCCCGAGACGGCCTTGATGAACGTGTCGCCGGCGATGTTCGCCATCTTCAGGTCGCCGCTGACGAGATCAATGTCGGCGCTTGCCGCGCCGCCGAGAGTGATGTTCCCGCTGACGCACTTGACCTTGGCCGCCCCGCCGACCGGATCGACCGTGACGTCGCCGCTCACGGACGAGATCTCGATTGCGGCCTGATCGGGCACCCAGATCTTGTAATCGACCGAGACGTTGATCGAGTCGCCGCCCCAGAAGCCGCCGCTGCGCTTGGGGTACTTCGTCTCGACGGCGACGAGGTCGGCGCCAGGTGTGACCTCGATCGTCACCTGGGCCGCGTTCTCCTTGGCCTTGTCGAGGCTCCCGGCCTTGGAGACCTTGAGGGCCTCGATCTTGACCTGGGCCTCCTTCGACGTCAGGATCTCGATCTGGCCGGAGATGTTGCCCAGGGTGAGCTTGCCCGTCTTGGAGAGGGGGACGGTCTTTTCGAATTTCTCCTCAAACTTCTCCTCGGCCAGGGCCGGCGCCACGACGAAGGCGGCCACGAAGGCCATGGCCACGAGAGCCACCGCGAATTTCTTATGGAGCGTCATGATGATCCTCCTTCTTTGATGCTCAGAGTGTTTTGGTCTTGCCCGCCGCCGGCCGGCCTCCCCGTTGGAGGTCCAGGGCGGAATCGAGCAGGGTGATCTTCTGGGTGTAAGCCGCCATCAGGTAACTGCGGGCCTCGAGATCGTCGGGCGCTTCGAGGACCGAGCGGCGGACAGCCCCGATCGTCGCGTCGATGACCGATAAGTTGCGCTCGAAGACCTCGGCGACCTCCGCCGGCATCGATCCCCGTCCCGAGGTGAAGGCCTCGGTCAGAGACTTGATGGCTTTCCGATAATACCCTTCGGCTTCGTCGAGCTTGGCCAGGGTGTATTTCTCGCGGGCCTCGGGGCCGGCCGGGATGCCGTTCGCGCGCCCCAGCCGCAGCCCGACGACGACGCCGGTGACGATAAGGACGAGCGCCAGGGCTGCGGCCCCCGCATAACGGAGGGCAGGCGCGCCAAGCCAGAATCCCTGACGCCTCGGGGCTTCGATCCGCTCGCCCGACGCCCTTTCCTTGATCAGCTCGGCCCGGATGTTCGACCAGACCTTATCCGAGAGCTTCGGGGTTCCGAGCCGGCCGGCCCCGGCCACGATCCGGCCGAGGTCCTCGCTCAGGCTGCGGCACTCGGGGCATGCGGCCAGGTGTTTCTCGAGCCGGGCGCGTTCCCGCTCCGGGAGCTCGCCGTCGATCGCGCGGCTGATATGTTCCTGAGACTTGCGGCATCTCATGGTCGTTCTCCCTAGACCGCTTTCACGGCCCGCAGATAATCGCGGACCTTGAGCCTGGCTTTGAAAAGCTGTGATTTGGACGTCCCGACGGCGCAGCCGAGCGCCCGGGCGATCTCCTCGTGCTTGTAGCCCTCAACGTCATGAAGGACAAAGACGCTCCGGAGCCGCGGGGCCAGGGCCTGGATGGCCGCCTCGAGGGGCCCCTTCAGGTCCCGCTCGACCGGCTCGCCGCCCGGCTCTTCGATCCGCTCCTCGAGATTGTCGATGGGCACGGTCTTCTCGGCTTGGACCCTCTTCTGGCGCAGGTGGCTGTAAGCCGTGTTGAGGGCGATGCGGAAGACCCAGCCGGGGAAGGTCGCCGCGTCGCGGACGCGGTTCATATGGCTGAAGACCTTGAGGAACACGTCCTGGAGCAGGTCCTCGGCCGCGGCCCGGTTCTGGGCATAACGATAAACGAGGCCGAAAACCGGCCCCTTGAACATCTCGTAAAGGGACTCCATGGCCCCCAGGTCGCCATCGCGCCCCCGGGTCACCAGGTCTTCCAGAAGGGCCTTGTCGGCCGTCCCCCAGGCCGGGCCCTCGGCTCTCAGCCTCTCCATGTCCAGGGCCGTCCCGAAGAAGGGTTCGCAGTCGACATAGAACCCATTATCACCGATTCGGCCCTGGACCGCCAGGATCAGGCTGAAGGCGCTCATCGTGTTCACACCCCTATAGATGCCAACAGGGGGGAAAAGGTTGCCTGACCGAGGCGGGCTTTCCGCCTTGACATCATGGGGGCCGAGGTTCTATTCTCCGGGGCAGACCACGATGGG
>CAZIQR010000056.1:1427-14900 GCA_964541055.1 uncultured Eubacteriales bacterium | reverse complement strand
AGCGAGATGTTGCCCATCTCGCGGAGGTAGAGCTTGACCGGGTCGGTCGTCCGCTCCAGGCCGTGGGTCGAGACGAGATCGGTCTTGCGCCGCTGCGGGATCATCTCCTTCTGGCGCGAGTCCAGGATCTTGATCCCGTAATCGCCCATCGAGGAGAGGAAATCGTCGAAATCCTCCTCGGAATCGAGGTCCTCGGTGAAGGTCTTGTCGATCTCCTCGAACAGGAGGTAGCCCTGCTTGCGCCCCTTGGAGATGAGCTGGGAGATCTCGTCTTTGTGGAATTTATTGTCCGGAGACACGGAACGCACCTCTTTTCTGACCGGTCAGTCCATTTGGACGAACGTTCATCGTGTTTCTTCCCTCATTGGAGCGACAGGATCTGCTTGGTCACGTCCTGCTTCTGGTAGAGGAGGGCTAGGAGCTCCTCCTTTTCGCCGCTCTTCTCGGACCGGGCGATCTTCAGCTGGATGTCCTTGAGCCGGTTCTGGAGCTGGACCTTGCGCAGGGAGCGCAGGCACTCCTGGGCCTCTTCGACCGAGCCGGCCGAGGCCTTCTCGAACAGGGCCCGGGCCAGCTGCGACAGGATGGCGGGCGGGACTTGACCCTGCATCCCGGGGAAGCTCCAGCCGACGTCGTTCTTGAAACAGCCCAGGATGTAGCGGAAGGCCGGCTCGCTGCGCAGCCCCAGAAAGACGTCCTCGCCGCATTCGGCGAAGACGTAGGGGGCGAGCGACGGGTCGCCCATGAGGATCTGGAACAGGCGCTTTTCGGCCGGGCAGAAGAGCCCCGGCTCCTCGGGCCCCTTGTCCGGGGCCTTGGCCTCGACGATCGTCCGGACGAGCTCCTCCGAGACGCCCAGCTTGCCGCTGGCCCGGCGCAGGTATTCACTGCGGGCCACGGGGTCCGGCACCTTCTCGATCTCCTTGACCACGGCCCGGGCGACCCGGCCCTTCTCCTCCGGGATGGCCATGTTCGTGCCCGCGGCGAGGGCGTCGATCAGGAAGTCGAGCCCGGGCACGGGCTTCTTCAGGAGGGCCAGGTAGCGGTCCCGGCCGTGCTGGCGGAGGTAGGCGTCCGGGTCGAGGTCGTCCGGCAGGACCAGGACGTCGATGGCGAGGCCCTTTTCGAAGCCGAGCGGCACGGCCCGGGCCATGGCCGTCCGGCCGGCGCGGTCGCCGTCGTAGTTGACGACAAGGCGGGAGGCGAAGCGCATGGCCTGGCCGACCTGCCAGGGCGTCAGCGCCGTGCCGAGCGAGGCGACGACGTTGGTGATGCCGGCCTGGTAGAGGGACGAGAAATCGGTGTAGCCCTCGACCAGGATGGCCGCCCCCTCCTTGCGCACGGCGTCCTTGGTGAAGTTCAGGCCGTAGAGGAGCTTGCCCTTGGAGTAGAGGGGCGTCTCCGGCGAATTCAGGTATTTCGGCTCGGCGTCGAAGATCGTCCGGCCGCCGAAGGCGACGACCCGGCCGGTCAGGCTGAAGATGGGGAAGATGACCCGGCCGCGGAAACGGTCCCGGAACTCGCCGGGCCTCGATCCGGCCACGGCCAGCCCGCCCTTTTCGAGCACCGACACCGGGACCTCTTTCGACTTGAAGAAATCGATTAGGGCCGTCCACGCGTTCAGGGCGTAGCCGATCTTCAGCGTCTGGATGGTCTCGTCCGAGAGGCCGCGCTTCTTCAGGTACTCGAGGGCCTTCTGGCCTTCGGCTGTGCCGGTCAGGTTCTTGCGGAAGTAGCCGAGGGCCAGCTCGTTCGCCTTGAAGAGCTTTTCCTCGAGCTTGAGGACCTCGGGCCGGACCCGCTGCTGGGCCGGAAGGGGCACGTGATAGCGCTCGGCCAGGCTCTTGAGCGCCTCGGGAAAGGTCAGGTTCTCCTTCTCCATGATGAGCGAGAAAATGTCCCCGCCGACGCCGCAGCCGAAGCAGTGATAGAGCTGCTTGTCCTCGTCGACGGTGAAGGAAGGGGTCTTTTCGGTGTGAAAGGGGCACAACCCCACCCATTTTCGCCCCCGCCGCTTCAGGGCCGTGTACTGGGAGGCGATCTCGATTATGGACGAGGCCTGCCTGATCTGGTCAATGATCTCCATATAAAATCTTGGGCCCGGGTATTCTTATAGAATATAGGGACGCCAGCTCACCTTGTCAAGTTCCTCTATTTATTACAGATGATTGATCTGACTGGCCAGGAAGGCGGCCCCGAAGCCGTTGTCGATATTGACCACGGCCACCCCGCCCGGGCAGGAGTTGAGCATGGCCAGGAGGGCGGCCAGGCCCTTGAAGCTGGCCCCGTAGCCGACGCTCGTCGGGACGGCGATGACCGGGACCTTGACCAGGCCGGCGACGACGCTCGGCAGGGCCCCTTCCATCCCGGCGACGGTGATGATGACCCGGGCCCGGCGGATCCGGTCGTATTGACCGAGCAGCCGGTGGAGGCCGGCGACGCCGACGTCATAGATGCGCTCGGTCGTGTTGCCGAGGATCTCCGAGGTCACGGCCGCCTCCTCGGCAACCGGGATATCGGACGTCCCGGCGGTCAGGACGACGATCGCGCCCTTGCCCGCGGGCGGCCGGGACCGGACCTTGCTGACCGTCCGGGCGGCCTCATTGTAGGCGGCCCCGGGCAGTCCGGCCTTGATCTTGGCCCAGACCGTTGGCTCGACGCGGGTGACAAGGAGGTTCGAGCCTTTCTTGAGGATCTCACGGCCGATGCGCCGGATCTGGCCCGGGGTCTTGCCCAGGCCGAAAACGATCTCGGGCGTGCCCTTGGCCACCTCGCGATGATGGTCGACCTTGGCGAACTCGAGATCGCAGTAGGGGTAATCCTCCAGCTCCTTGAGGGCCTGGGCGGGGCTGAGCTGCCCGTTACGGACCTTCTCCAAGACCTCTTCCAACCGCTTCTTCATCGCCACCTATTTTATCACAGATGCCAAGCCTTTCTTTTTTTGCCCTGCGTCCAGGCCACCAGGGTCTCGAGCGTTAAGGACAATGGCGCAGGGGCTACCCGGAGCGACCGAAGGGAGCGGAGGTCAGATGGGCTGCGGAGCGACTCGGAGCGGCACATCTGGGAAATATCGGGATAAATCACTCGACCAAGATATTTCGCAGAATCAGGCTTCGAGTGCTCCGCCTGATTCTGCCGGTCCGCTGCGAGGACTTCGCTACCCGCCGGAGGGGGGGTTGGCGCGCTGGGCCAAACCCCCGACCCGACGTAGGGCGCGCCCCGAGCCGATAGGTCCTTATAAGCGAGAGCCGCGGCGGGCCAGGCCGTATTGTCAAAAAACGGCATCTCGTGTAAAATAAACGCACTTCAGCTGTCGAGAGGAACAACCGTGCGCGAACAACGATCGAAGAAGGACGAATACCAAAAGACCCTGGCCGCTTTTTCCGCCGCCGTCAAGGAGTTCCAGAAGGGCGAGTTCGAGAAGGCCGCGGCCTCGTTTGGGGATTTCATCGAGAAATTCCCGGCCGACAAGGAGATCGTCGACCGGGCCCGGACCTATCTCGCCATCGCCAAGAAGCGCCCGAAGAAAGACAGCCCGGCGCTCAAGGGCTTCGAAGACCACTACCGGGCCGGCGTCGCCAAGATCAACCAGAGGGACTATCCCGCGGCCGTCAAGCTCCTGGAGAAGGCCCTCGAGTACAAGGAGAACGAGGGTCTGGTCTATTATCTCCTGGCCGACGCCCAGTGCCTTCAGGGCCAGGCCGACGAGGCCCTCGAGTTCCTCAAGAAGTCCATCCAGAAAGACAAGAACTACGCCGTCGTCGCCCAGAACGAGCCCGACTTCGAGCCCCTCTGGGAAGACAAGAAATTCAAGCTGATCACCAAACTCGCATGAAACGCCAGACCGTCGTTCTCGTTTTGGGGGGCGCAGAGCGGACGGTCTTCCAGCCGGTCCTGGGTCGTCCGCTCGGGGCCTGGACGCTCGATGCCGCCTGCGGGCTCGGGCCGGACGCGGTTGTGGTCCTCTCGGGCCCGGAGACCCGGGACCGCGAGGAATGGGGCGGTCTCATCGAGGCCGCCGCGCCCCGCGTCCCGATGTTCTGGCTGTCCGGCGAACGGCCGGTCCGCGGACCGCGGCGGGCCGTCCTGGCAGCCCTGGGCACCGCCCGGAAGCTGCTCCGGAACTATCCCGATTGCGACATCGTGGCCGTGCCGGCCGACCGGCCCCTGCTCCGTGACAGGACCCTGAAGGCCCTGCTGCGGGCCCATCGGGCCAAGGGTTCGTCGCTCACTTTCCTCAGCGGGGGAGGGAAGGCCGGCCTCGCCGACGTCCTGGCGCTGAAGTCGAACGACGTCTTCCCGCTCCTCCGGCCGAAGCCGGCCCGGCGCGGCCCGGCCTCTTATGAGGACCTCGCCCGGCGTCTGACAGAGGCCGGGAAGCTGGTGGGATTCACCGCGTGCCTGGAGGCGGGCGAAACGCAGCCCATCGCCGATAGCGCGGCCATCGGCCGCGCCGCTCAGGAGCTCCGCCGCCGCAAGAACGAGGCCTTGGCCCGTCGCGGCGCCGTCCTTCTCGACCCGGCCACGGCCTGGATCGATTGGGCGGCGTCGATCGGTCCCCGAACCGTCGTCTATCCGTCCGTCGTCATCGAAGGGCCGAGCCGGATCGGCGCCGACGGCCGGATCTATCCTCACGTCCATATCATGTCCTCGTCCATCGGGGCCCGGGTCAAGGTCCTGAGCTCGACGGTCATGGAGGACACCACGATCGAGGACGACGCCCAGGTCGGCCCCTTCTCCCGCTTCCGGCCGAAGACGCGGGTCTGCGCCGGGGCCAAGGTCGGCAACTTCGTCGAGATGAAGAACACGGTCTTCGGCCCGGGCTCGAAGGCCCAGCACCTGAGCTATGTCGGCGACAGCACCGTCGAGGAAGGCGTGAACATCGGGGCCGGGACGATCACCTGCAATTACGACGGCGTTTCCAAGAATCCCACGCGCATCGGCGCGGGGGCCTTCATCGGATCGGGGACCGAGCTCGTCGCCCCCGTCGTGGTGGGGCGCGGGGCTTATGTCGCCGCCGGCTCGACCATCACCATGGACGTCGCCGACGGTGCCCTGGCCATCGCCCGGGCGCGCCAGGTCGAAAAGCCCGGCTGGGCCATGGAGCGGGCGCGGCGGCTCGGGCGCAAGGCCCGACACGGAGGGGGGAAGCCATGAAACGCAGCGACGTGCGCAGGTACTTCAAGAACGGCCGGGCCGTCATCGCGCCCGAGACCTTCGCCATCGTCAAGACGAAACGGGCCCTGGTCAACGCTCTGGCGATCATCAAGGATGAGCGCGAGACGACCTGCGTCATCGACGAGTCGAAGCTCGGGTCGCAGAAATTCCTCGGCTTCGAGGGCGGCTGGCGCATGATCACCTTCGACATGGTCCTGCCGCTCAGCTTGGTTGGCTTCTTCGCCGCCGTCTCCGGCGCCCTGGCCGACGCCGGCGTCAACATCTTCACCGTTTCGGCCTATACCACGGACCATGTCTTCGTCAAGGACCAGAAGCTCGGGACGGCCATCGCCGCCCTCGAGAAGCTGGGCATGACCGTCCGCCGGCCCTAGCCCGGGCCCGGTCTGCCGCTCGAAGGAGTGCCGCATGCCCGCCGTCGTGTCGCTCGCCGAGATCAAGAACGCCCTGGGCTCGATCGACCCTCTCCCGCTCATCGAGGCGGGGTTCGTGGCCTATTCCCGCGGCCAGGTCGTCGTCCCGCCGGTCGGCGAGCTCCTCTTTGACGACCCGCCCGGGGATGTCCATATCAAGTACGGCTACATCAAGGGCGGCGCCCTCTACGTCATCAAGATCGCCTCGGGTTTTCCCGACAACTCCAAGCGCGGCCTGCCCGGGGGCGACGGGCTCATGCTGGTCTTCGATCAGTCGACGGGCGTTCTCCGCGCCGTCCTCCTCGACGAGGGCTATCTCACCAACCTGCGCACGGCCGTGGCCGGCGCCATTGTGGCGAAATACCTCGCCCCCCGCGACGTGACCGTGGCCGGGATCGTCGGGGCGGGCATCCAGGGCCGGATGCAGCTCGAGTGGCTGCGCCGCGTGCGGCGCTTCGATGAAGCCATCGTCTGGGGGATCGACGATGGGGAGCTCGAGGCCTACCGCCGCGACATGGAAGGCCCGGGGCTCAGGATCCGCACGACCCGGCGGGCCGAGGAGGTCGCCGCGGTCTCGAACCTGATCGTCACCTGCACCCCGTCGACCAAGCCCCTGCTCAAGGCGGAATGGATCCGGCCGGGCACCCACATCACGGCCATGGGCTCGGACACGGCGACGAAACAGGAGCTCGACCCGCTCATCCTGGCCAAAGCCGACCGCGTCGTTGTCGACAGCCTGAGCCAATCGGAGCTGAGAGGCGAGGCCTTCCGGGCCGTCCAGGCCGGGGCGATCCGGCGGCAGCGGCTGGTCGAGCTCGGCCGGGTCATCGCAGAGCCCGGACTGCAACGGGCGTCCGGTTCCGAGATCACCGTGGCCGACCTGACCGGCGTCGCCGTCCAGGACATCCAGATCGCCGCCGCGGTCTGGGAGCGGGTCAGAGATATTTCCTGACGACCTCTTCCATCGCCCCCATCCGGCGTTCCATCTCGGCGACCATCTTGAACTGCGTCCGGGCCCGGTCCAGGTTGTGGCCCGGGCGGTGGATCTTGAAATAGACGTCGCCCTTGAGGTGATCGGTGAGGAAGCGGATGCCGCACTCGAAGGTCAGGAGCTTGGCCGAGAAGGGCAGGAGCTCGGCCTCGGCCGGGACCAGGAAGTCGCGGGTCGCGTCGAGATAGCCGGCGGCCAGCCGGTCGAACATCTCGAGATCGAAGCCGACCTTGGCGAGATCGCGCTCGTCCTCGGCCGCCGTCGCGGCGCCAAGCCGGACCGAATCGCCGAAATCGTAGACGACCGAGCCCGGCATGACCGTGTCCAGGTCGATGACGCAGATGCCGCGGCCGGTGCGGTCGTCGATCATGACGTTGTTGAGCTTGGTGTCGTTGTGGGTGACGCGCTCGGGGATGCGGCCCCCGGCCAGGCCGTCGACGACGACGCCTGTGTCGTTCTCGCGGGCCTTGACGAAGGCGATCTCCGGCGCGACGCCCGCGGCCCGTCCGACCGGGTCATGCTCGAGGGCGTCGAGGAAGGCGGCGTAGCGCTTGCGGGTGTGGTGGAAGTCGGGGATGGTCTCGTGAAGTCGGCCGCCGGGCAGCCGGGACAGCATCTTCTGGAAGCCGCCGAAGGCCTTGGACGCGGCATAAACGTGCCGGATGTCCTCGACCCGGTCGTAGGTCCGGGCCCCGTCGATGTAGCGGAACATCCGCCAATAGCTTCCCTCCGGCATCCGGAGGAACGTCCGGCCCTCGCGGGTCGGGACGATGGTCAGCGTCTCCCGCTCCGGATCGCCCCCGGCCGAGAGGATCTGCTCCCGGGCGAACCGGGTCACCCGCTCGATGTTCTCCATGAGCTTCTCGGGCTCCCGGAAGACGTGGTGATTGATCCTCTGGTTGACGTATTTGACCCGCTTCCCGGAGTCCTGGAACTCCGAGCAATAGGTGTCGTTGATGTGGCCCGACGGGATGGGACAGGACGAGATCCAGGTGCCGGGGCAATCGAACGCGGCGCAGATCCGATCCAATTCGGGCAAAGGCTTCTTCTCCATGGACAACCTCGGCTGAAAACTCCCGGGCCCCCCCGGGCCCCCCATTCTAGCGAAGCCGCCCGGGGCGTGTCAACGCGAGGATCGAGGCCGTCCGCCGCCGTGTCCGGGGCGGGACCCGCCGCGCCCGCCGGAGGGGCGCCGGCCCCGACCGCCCGAGCCGCGGCGCCGCTCGAGATCCTGCCCGGCCAGCCGCTCGAGGCTCATGTCCCGGACGAACATGTCGCTCGTGACCGGGAACTCGGGGATGCGCTGGCCGATGAACTTCTCGATGGCCTCGAGGTGATCGGCCGTCTTCTCGCTGGCCAAGGTGATGGCCAGCCCCGCCGCGCCGGCCCGGGCCGTCCGGCCGATGCGGTGGACGTAGTTCTCGCAATCCTGGGGGACGTCGTAGTTGACGACCATCTCGAGATCGTCGATGTGGAGGCCCCGCGAGGCGACGTCCGTGGCCACGAGGATCGGGAAGCGGCCGGCCATGAAATCCTCGATGATCCGCAGCCGCTCGCTCTGGGGCAGGTCGCCGTTGAGGAAATGGGCCTTGTGGCCGTTGGCCTGGAGCTGCTTGGCGACGAGGAAGGCCGTGTGCTTCATGTTGGTGAAGATCAGCACGTTCCGGGGGGTCCGGCGTTGGAGCAGGCCGAGGAGCAGGTTGAGCTTGATGTGGCTCCCGACCTTGTAGAGCTCCTGGGTGATCGTGTCGACGGTCATCTGCTCGGGCGTCACCTCGATGAAAGCGGCGTCGTTCAGGTAGGCCTGGGCCACCCGCTGCGAGAGCTTGTTGAGCGTGGCGCTGAAGAGCATGCTCTGCCGGCGCGTCCGCTCCGGCATCTGCTTGACGATGTCGCGCAGGTCGGGCAGGAAGCCCATGTCGAACAGGCGGTCGGCCTCGTCGATGACGAGGAAGCCGCACTCCTTGAAGTCCAGGCGCTTTTTTTCGGCCAGATCGAGGAGGCGTCCCGGCGTGCCGATGATGATGTCCGGTCCGGCCTTGATCTGAGCCAGCTGGACGGCGTAACCGACGCCGCCGTAGAAGCAGCCGATCTCGAGTCCCAGGGAGCGGTTGAGGAGCAACGCCTCGCCCTGGATCTGGACGGCCAGCTCCCGTGTCGGGACGATGATGAGGGCCTTGCGGCGGGACGACTTGGAGTGCTTGAGGAGATGGGAAAAAAGCGTGACCAGAAAGGCCGCCGTCTTGCCCGTTCCCGTCTGGGATTGGACGGCCACATCCTGGCCTTTGAGGGAGATGGCCAGGGTCCGTTCCTGGACCGGGGTCAGATCGGTGTAGCCCCTATCTGCGATGGCTTGTTCGAGTCTCGGATCGAGGCCGAGTTCCGTGAAGTGCATGTCGGTTCCTTTGTGGACCTGGTCGAGCCGCGGGGGGTTCTTCTAATAAGATGAATATCTTAGCACAAATCCGCCGGCCCCTCAACGAGGTTCCCGGGGACGAAAGGGTTGACAAGTCGGGATTCCTGCCTTATTTTCTGACTCTTCCCATGAGCGCCAAGACCATCCGCTCCCTCGTCCAGGGCTGGGAAACGGTCCGTTTCGAGCTCCTGAAGAGCCGCATCTCGGACCTCCGCCTGGCCATCGAGGGATCCCCCCTGGAGCCCTATGTGGCCCGGCTGCGCCGGGAAATGGACCGGAAGGGCCTTCGCTTCAAGCCCGAGATCTACCTCACCGACGGCTGGGGCTGTCCCGACCGGGCCCCCGTCATCGGGGCGCCGTTCTATCTCGCCGATGCGCGCCTCTCCCGACTCGAGGAGGAGCAGGCCGGCGACGTCGAGGATCCCCGCACGGTCATGATGCTCCTCCGCCATGAGGCGGGCCACGCCGTGAACTACGCCTACCGCCTCTGGCGCCGGCCGAGCTGGGGCGCGATCTTCGGCCCGTTCACCAAGCCTTACCGGGACTCTTTCCGGCCCGACCGGACCAGCCGGCACTACGTCCGCCATATCGCCGCTTATCCCTACGGGCGGACCTATGCCCAGAAGCATCCGGATGAGGATTTTGCCGAGACCTTCGCCGTTTGGCTGACCCCCCGCTCCGATTGGCGCGCGCGCTACCGGAACTGGCCGGCTCTCCGCAAGCTCCTCTACGTCGACCGGCTGATGAAGGACCTCCGCGGCGCCCTGCCGGAAAGCCGCCGCGGCCGCCGCCTCCGGCCCGTCGATCGGATGCACCTGACCCTGGCCGATCACTATGGGAAGAAGGCCGAGCGCTTCCGCCGCGATGCCCGAGGCTATGTCGACGACAGCCTCCACGACGCCTTTCCTGCGTCGCGGGGTCAGGTGCTGAGGCCCGCCGCGGCCCTCTTCAGGCGCTATCGCGACCGGCTCGTCGAGCGGGTGGTCCACTGGTCCGTGCTGACGCCGGCCGAAGCGGACGCCCTGCTGAGAAAGCTCGAGGCCCGGGCGGCCGCCCTCGGCCTCAGCTATCGCCCGGGCGCGGAAGGGGAGAGGCTGATGGACGTCGTGTCCCTCGTCATCGCCCTGGCCCTCGACTACGCCTATACCGGCCGCCTGACCGGATGAGCCCTCCGCCTAGCGTCCTCTCGGGATCCTCACGTTGGGCCCGGTGAAGATCGGCAGCTGCATATCGTAGGGCGGTCCCTCGAAGGCGGCCTTGAGAACCATCTGCAGGAGCTCCGGATAGGGGATCCCGGCGTGTTCCGCCGAACGGGCCAGTCCCATGCCGCTGTCGAGGCAGGGATTGCAGTTGACCTCGAGGATCACCGGCTCGCCGTTCTCGTCGAGCCGGATGTCGACCCGGCCGTAGCCCCAGCCCCCCACGGCCTGAAAGGCCTTGATGGCCGTTTTGTTGATGAGGGCCGTCATCTCGGCGTCCACGCGGGCCGGGCAGATGACCGTCGTTCGCTTGTATTCGACCGAGGTCTCGACCCACTTGGCCGCGTAAGACAAAATGGGCGGGATCGACCGCGGCAGCCGCGAGTAATCGACCTCGGCCAAGGGCAGCACGCGGAGGCTGCGGCCGCCGACGAGGCCGACGTTGAACTCGCGGCCGTTCAGGAAGTGCTGGACGAGGGCCGGCTGCTTGTAGGTCCGGAGGACCTCGCGGGCCCGGTCCCGAAGGGCCGTCTTGGTCTCGACAACGGAATTGCGGTCGAGGCCGATGCCGGCATGCTCCTGGGCGGCGTGGACGATGAGGGGGAACGTCCACTTGTGTTCGTCGAGGTCGCGCAGCCGCTCGATCAGAGCCGTGGACGCCGGGATGGGCAGGCCGGCCCCCCGGAGCAGGCTCAGGGCCATGTACTTGTAGCGGCTGAGACCGAGGGCTAGGGCCGGCGAGCCGGTCATGGGGTAGCCGAGCATGCGGATGAAGGCGGCCACGCGCATCTCGTAGAGCGCGCCGTGGACGACGTCGTCGTACTGGTTGAAGACGATGTCCGGCCGCAGGCGGTCGAGCCGCCGCTGCAGGATCGAGAGGTCGCCGGCGAGGGGCATGACGACGACCTCGTGCCGCATGCGGCGCAGGCCGCGGGCGATGCCGCGGACCATCTGCCTCAAGTAATGAAGACTGCCGGTATCGGCCTTCTCGTCAGGTTGAGAATCCGTGTAGGCGTTGTAGATAAGCGCGACACGGAGCTTTTTCATGCGGCGTCCCGAGTCCCTTCGCGCTCATTTTAGTTTAATGGGGAAGGCTTCCGCAAGGACAACATTGCGGCCCGGTCCGTGGCTCCCCTCACCGCGCTCATGGTAGGCCGGGATCCCGGCCGAATTGTTAAGCAGATGTCAAAATTCTGTAAAAAACCCCTCGTGATATATAATCGGGCCGGCCATGACCGCGAAGGGGATGACGCCGCGCTCCCTCGCCGGCCCGCTTCTCGGCGGGGCGGTCCTCCTCGCCGTGACCGTGTTCGGCCTGGTCAATCTGACCGGCCGGCCGGCGATCCGCGCCGAGCACCTCGCCCGGCCGATCGTCCGCGTCGACGGCTTCGAGGTCCGGGGCCCGGCCGACATCCCGGGCATCCGCTTCGCCCTCAGCCGCAAGGCCATCGGCGATCCGATCGAGATCCGTTTCGGGCCGGACGGAGGCCCTTCCTTCGTCCGCGACACCGTCGTCCCGTATTATTCCCAGCGGTCGTTCCCCTTGGCCCTGGTCCTGGTGGGACTGACGAGCCTTTTGGCCGGGTTCGTCGTGCTCCTCTTCCGGCCGCGCGACCGCCGGTCCTGGCTCTTCTATTGGCTCAGCCTGAGCTTCGGCGCCACGGTCATCATCGGCGGAGGCACGTACGGGCTCCAGGGCCGGGCGACCCATCTCCTGCCCGGCGTCCTGTTCAACATGGCCTACCCGATGACCCTGGCCCTGCTGCTGCGGTTCGCCCAGAGCTACGGCCCGGTCCGGCGCCGCATCCCGGCGGCCGTCTACTGGATCGTCCCCGTCGTTTGGGGCCTGCTCCTCACGGTCCCCTACCTCATCGCCGAGACGGCGCCGTCGCTGGCCGCCTACCGCTTCCGGGAGACGGTCAAGCATGTCTTCCGGTTCTACGTCATCATCGCCGGCCTCGCGGCCCTTTTCGAGTTCGCCCGGGCCCTCCGGAACACGGCCTCCGATGAGGACCGGGCCCAGATCAAGTGGTACCTGATCGGCCTCGCCGCCGGGCTGGGGCCGTTCCTGGCCTTCAACCAGCTGCCGCTGGTGTTCATGGACCATCCGCTCCTCGCCGAGGATTTCGCCCTTTTCTTTTTTCTGCTCGTCCCGGTCTTCATGGTCATGGCCATCCTCCAGTTCCGGCTGCTGCGGGTCAACGTCGTCTTCCATCGCGGCCTCGTCTATGCCATCCTGACGGTCTTCACGCTGGGGGCTTTTCTTCTCGCGGTCGAAACGCTGAGGCGGCTGTTCCCGCGGGCGACGGCGACCGGCGACGCCGTCATCACCGTGGCCGCGGCGGCCATCATCGCCCTGGCCCTGAGCCCGGGCCGCCGCTCGATCCAGGACGTCGTCGACCGGTTGTTCTTCCGGCAGGGCTACGATTACCGGAGGGCCGTTCAGGCCTTCAAGGCCGCGGCGCCCGCCGTCGTCCGGGAAGACGATCTCGTCGCCCTCTATGCCGGCACGTTGAAACGGGTCCTGCCCACCGAGGGACGGGGCCTTCTTTTCTGGGAGCCCGGGGCGGGCCCGGAGGCTCCGCGCCGGGTACACGGCCTGGATGCGGCGGCGGCCGCGATCGTCGAGAAGCTCCCGTTCAAAGAGGGACGGATCTGGGCCCGACCCGGCCGGGTCCGGGTCGTCGAAGGGCTCGATCTCAAAAGGGAGAATGACCTGGCCGCGGCCGGCGCTGAGGTCGTCCTGGCCCTGCCGCAGGCGGCGGGATCGCCCGAAGGCCTGCTCACTTTCGGTCCGAAGCTCTCGGGCCACCGCTGGACCCGCGAAGACCTCGACTTCCTGGAAACATTGGCCGGGGAGTTCGGGCTCGACCTGGGGCGCATCCGCATCCAGGAGGCCATGATCTACGAGCGGGCCTCGCGGGAGAAGTCGGAAGAGCTCGTGAGGATGAAGACCGAGTTCATCGCCTCTGTGGCCCATGAGCTGCGGACGCCCGTCACCTCCCTCAACGGGCTGTCCGGGCTGCTCCGCTCAGGCAAGATCGGCGATCCAGCTAAACGCGACCAGCTCTTGGCCCTGCTCGCCGGCGAGTGCGGCCGGCTGACCCGGTTCCTCAGGAACGTGCTCGACTTCGGCAAGATCGAAAACGACGCCAAGGCGTACGTCATGGCGGAGACCGACCTCGTCCCGCTCGTCCGGGAAGCCGCCGCCCTTGTCCGCGAGAGCCAGCCGGATGGGGGGGGCGGACCTGACGGCCGAGACGCCCGGCATGCCCGTCC
>CAZIQR010000056.1:0-1327 GCA_964541055.1 uncultured Eubacteriales bacterium | reverse complement strand
CGCTTATCTGTCCGCGAAGGCGTAGACGGTCAGGAATCCGTGCTGGCTGATCTTGGCGATCAGCTCTCCGCTGACCTTTTCGACGCTGTCGCTCGGCTGATGGTAGTCGGCCGTCATGGCCGCCATGTAATAGACGAACGGGACCTTGACCGCGGCGAACGAGGCGTGGTCGGAGCCGCCGCTGCCCACGCCGAGGGCGTTGAAGCGGAAGGCCAGGTCGAGCCCGACGTACTGGTTCATCTCCCGGGCGATGTCGGCGAAGGGCGTGCCCTCGGTCAGGTTGACGCTGACGAACCAGGGGGCGCGGACCTTCTTGACGATCTCCTCGGCGCCGGGGACGTTGTAGGCCCGCATCGTCCGGGCCAGCGTCTCCGCGTCATAGGGCCGGCTGATCATGTCGTAGTTCAGGTAGCCGACGGTCTTCTCGATCGGGAACTCGGGATTGTAGGCGTAGTAGCGCGAGCCGAGAAGGCCCTCCTCCTCGCCCGTCCACAGGGCGAAGACGATGGACCGCTTCGGCTTGACCGGGCTCGCGGCCATGGCCTTGGCGATGTTCAGGACGCCGACCGAGCCGGAGCCGTTGTCGTCCGCGCCGTTCCAGACGTAGCCGTCCCAGGCCCCGAGGTGGTCATAGTGGGCGCCGACGACGAAATACTCGTCCTTGAGCTTGGGATCCGAGCCCTCGATGTAGCCGATGACGTTCGTGCCCCGGGCGAGGGCCGTCTTGGACGTCGCGGCGATGGTCAGCTTGGAGCCGGCGATGTCCATCGAGGCCGGCTTCATGGTTGAGTCGATCTTCTTCTTGAGGTCGTCGATCGTCTGGCCCGTGCCGGCGAGAAGGAAGTTGGCCATCTCGCGGGTGATGGTCGTGGCCGCGGGGCCGCGTCCGCCCATTTCGCCGCCGGCGACACCGGCCAGAGCCATGCGGACGCGCGGCTTGTTGGTGATGGGCCGGTCGTCGCTCGGCTTGCGGACGATCGACAGCGCGTTGAAGATGTCGCTGTCCTTGCCGGCGCTCGCCACCTGGATGATGGCCGCCGGGCCGAGCTTGTTGATGGCGGCGAGCTTGTTGAAGCGCTCGGGGCCGCCGCGCATCATCATGGCCATGTCGCCGCCCTGGGGCACGGCCGGGAAGTACTTGTCCTTGAGCTCTTTCTTGGCCTGGAACGGGGACAGGGGATTGTCCCGGCCGGGCGCGTCGGTGAGGACGAGGACGATCTTGCCCTTGAGGTTGAGGCCCTTGAGCTCGTCGAAGCCGACCGACGGCTCGGTGATGCCGTAGCCGACGAAGACGACGGGCGCGCTGACGGTGCCTTCGGCCCCGCCG
>CAZIQR010000055.1:1447-15130 GCA_964541055.1 uncultured Eubacteriales bacterium | reverse complement strand
CTGACCAAGCTCGTCGACACCAAGGCGCTCTACGTCAAGCCCAAGAACAATCCCGACGGGTCGGATCTCTACTTGAACACAGCTCAGTCGAACCGCAGCACGGTCCGTCCTTACGACGACGACCGCGACGGGCTCCTCGACGAGGACCCGCCCGAGGATCTCGACGGCGACGGCTTCATCCTCCAGGTCCGCACGAAGGTCGAGCCCGGCAAGGGCACGATGATGATCGATCCCAAGGACCCTTCGGGCCGGCTCATGGTCCGGGCCCCGGCCGGCAAGGGCGACTACATCGTCACCTCCGAGGGGCTGGATAACGACGGCGACGGCCGCGTCAACGAGGACGGCATCGGCGGCCTCGACCTCCACCGCAACTATCCCGAGAACTGGCGGCCCATGCCCGGCCTCGACCTCACCGGCCGCGGCTACACCCAGGGCGGGGCGGGCGAGTATCCGCTGTCCGAGACCGAGACCCGGGCCGTCTTCACCTTCCTCCTCGAGCACCCGAACGTCAGCGTCGGGCAGACCATGGACACGAGCGTGCCCATGCTCCTCCACGGGCCGTCGACGAGCCGGATGAGCGAGTCGATGTTCCCCGAGGACCTGAAGATCTACCAGTACTTCGACACCGAGGGCAAGACGATCACCGGCTACCCCTACGCCGGCGACACGTATTGGGACTACGCCAACATCGGCCGCGGCGACCGGGCCATGCGGGCCATGGCCGCCGAATACGGCTTCGAGATCCCCCGCGAGCCTCAAGGCGAGCCGCTCTTCGGCCACTCCCCCGACTTCGGCTACCTCTACTACGGCGCCGTCTGGTACGGCGACGAGCTCTGGAACGGCGGCCGGGTCAAGGACTACGACGGGGACGGCCAGGTGACCGACCTCGAGGCCCTGCGTTACATCGACGAGGAGCTCCACGGCCGCTATTTCAAGCCCTGGACCAAGTTCAACCACCCCACGCTCGGCGAGGTCGAGATCGGCGGCTTCAATCCCAAGTTCTGGCGCCAGAACCCGCCCGTCGAGATCCTCGAGGAATGGGCCAAGAAAGAGGCCATGTTCAACCTCCTCCTGGCCCAGTCGCTGCCTCAGGTCAAGATCGTCTCGACCGCGGTCAAGCCGGTCAAGAAGGAAGCCGACACGTTCGAGCTCGCGGCCGTCTTCACCAACGAGGGCTTCCTCCCGACGGCCCTGGAGATGGCCGACCGGGTCAAGATCGTCCGGCCCGACGCGGCCGCGGTCCGGCTGCCGGCCGGGGTCGAGCTGGTCGGGGTCTCTTCCCGTCAGGAGATCGGCCACATCCGGCAGAACGAGAAGAAAGAGGTCCGCTGGAAGATCAAGGTCAAGCCCGGAACGACGGGCGAGGCCGAGGTCTCGATCCTGTCCACCCGGGGCGGCGTGGCCAAGACGACGGTCAAAATAGGGTAAGCCGGTCTATTCAGGCTGGCCGGGCTCCGCAAAGCAGGCACTTTGTTAGGATATTTCGCAGAAATCCCCCTCCGTGTATCTCCGGGGGATTTCTGCCCTCCGCTCGCTTCGCTCGCTACGGTCGGTGCCCGGACTCGAGGCCGTAGGTCTTGACCTTGTAGGCGAGCATCCGCTCGGTGATGCCGAGCAGACGGGCGGCCCGGCTCTTGATGCCGGCCGACTCCCGAAGGGCCATGCGGATCTCTTGGATCTCGAGGCGCCGGACTTTGTCCACCAGCGAATCCTGACCCGACGGCCCTTCCTCCACGGCCTCCGCGAAATCGACCGGGAGGTCGGCGACGCCGAGCATGTCCGTGTCCGCGAAGACGACGGCGCGCTCGACGACATTCTCGAGCTCGCGGACATTGCCCGGGTAGGAGTGGCCTACGAGCTTTGCCAAGGCCTCGCGGCTGAGGCCGCGGATGGGCTTGCCTTCCCGCTGGGCGTATTTCTTGATGAAGAAATCGACCAGCGGCGGGATGTCCTCCCGGCGCTGACGGAGGGGAGGAACGGCGACGGCGATGACGTTCAGGCGATAGAACAGATCGGGACGGAACCGGCCCTTTTTCATGAGCTTGTCCAGGTCCTGGTTCGTGGCGGCGATGACGCGGACGTCGGCCCGGATGGCCTGGTTCGAGCCGAGGCGGTAGAATTCCCGGTCCTGGAGGAAGCGGAGGAGCTTGACCTGGGCGTCCGGCGCCAGGTCGCCGATCTCGTCGAGGAAGACCGTACCGCCGGAGGCCGCCTCGAACTTGCCGATCTTCCGCTCGGTGGCGCCCGTGTACGCCCCCTTTTCGGCGCCGAAGAGCTCCGCCTCGATGAGCGATTCGGGGAGCGACGGGACGTTGAGGGCGATGTAGGGGCCCTTCTGGCGCGGCGAGGCCTGGTGGATCAGCCGGGCGACGAGGTCCTTGCCGGTCCCCGTCTCGCCCGTGATCAGCACCGTCGCCTCGCTGCGGGCGGCCTTGAGGATGAGACGGGCGACCTCTTCCATGGCGGGCGAGGCGACGATGAAATTCCGGCTGCTGAATTTATCCGCCAGGCGTTCCTGGAGGTTCGAGATCTCCCGGAGGAGCTTCTGGCGCTCGGCCGCGCGCTCGAGGACGAGGAGGAGCTTCTCGAGGTCGACCGGCTTGACGATGTAATCGTAGGCTCCGGCGCGGACGGCCTCGACGGCCCGCTCGATATTGCCGTAGGCCGTGACCATGACGGGCGTCACCAGCGGGTTGGCGGTCCTCATGTCCCGAATGGCGTCCGTGCCCGTTTCCTCACCGAGCTTATAGTCGACGATGGCGATGCCGACGGGATCCCGAAGGACGGCCTCGAGCGCCTCCTTGCGCGAGGCCGCCTCGACCACAAGATAGCCGCGGGACTCCAGGTTCTGGCGAAGCAGCCGGCGCTGGACCGGATCATCTTCGACGATCAGGATGAGGGGCTCGTTCATGTCATTCTCCCGGGAGCTCGATCCGGAACTCGGTTCCCGCGCCCTCGCGGCTCCGGGCCTCGATCGTCCCGCCGTGGGCCTCGATGATCCGCCGGGTCAGGTAGAGGCCGATGCCCATGCCTTTGTCTTTCGTCGTGAAGAACGGCTCGAAGATCCGGTCCCGGACACGGGGCGGCAGACCGGGTCCGTCGTCGCGGATGAGGATCTCGGCCTTCTTGCCGGACTTATGGGCCGAGATCCGGACCGGCGCGTCGGGCGATGCTTCGACCGCGTTCTTGAGGATGTTCAGGAAAGCCTGGACGAGCAGGTCGCGGTCGCCGCTGGCCTTCAGGCCGGGCGCCGGCTCGAGATGCAGGCGGGCGACGGCCCCCGGGACCTCGGTGAGCAGGTTCTCGGCGGCCTGGCCGAGGACCTCGTCGACGGCCAGGGGCTCGGCCTCCGGCTGGACGGCTTTGACCACGCGCGAGAAGCGGTCGACGATGCGGGAGATCGTCCGGACCTGGGCCTTGCCGAGGTCCAGGTCTCCCTTGGCATCGGGGGGCACGCGCCGGGCCAGGAGCTCGAAGACCAGGGCCAGGCTGTTCAGGGGATTCTTGATCTCATGGGCGACGCCGGAGGTGAAGGCTGAGATCTCCCGGAAGCGCTCCTTTTCCTGGCGCTCCGCCTCGGCCTCGCGGGACTTGGCCAGGTAGCGCGATTGGAGGCTGTAGACGCCGCGGAAGAAGAGGGCGCCGCAGGCCAGGATGAGTCCCGAGAGGAGCAGGGCCGTTCGCCGCGACCGGGAGATCATCTCCTCCATCCCGGTCAGGGCGTAGCCCAGATAAAGCCGGAGCGTCCGGCCGTCCTTGGCCGTCACCGGAACGACCTCGCTGAAGATCCGGCCGGCCGGGGAATCGATGATGCCCGATTCGCCCTCACGGACGCGGCTCAGCGAGATCGGCAGGTAGCCCTCGAAGCGGGAATTCCAGGCCAGGACATCGTTCCGGGCGTCGAGCAGGGCGACGAAGTAGAGGTCCTCGTCGGACACCATGGCCCCGAGGGCGGCGTCGGGAGCCAGTCCGTCATCGAGATAATGGCCCACGGTCGTGCCGAGGATGGCGGCGGTTGCGCGCAGCTGACCGCGGACGAGGGTCTCCGTCCGACGCTTGAGGTCGGCCTGGCTCAAAAAGGACGCGAGGGCGAAGAAGAGGAAGAGGCCGAGGAATGGCAGGACGAAGAACAGGATGACGTTCCGTCGCTTCAAGGCCGGCCGAACCTCCGGATCCCGCGCCGCCGCTGGGGGCCGCCCTGCCAGTTCGGAAATCCCCGTTTGTCCCGCAGCTCGAAAGTCTGGCCCCGCATCCGCAGCTCCCGGGCGATGATCGTCGGGGTGCCGCCGGGCGTATCGGCGAGCGAGCCGACGATCCGGACCTTTTCGCCGCCGTGGACGTCCTCGCCGAAGAACCAGGAGGGGGCGATCTCGACCATATAAGCTTTGCCGCCGCCCTGCTCCTCGACCTGCAGGATGAGGAAGGGCGCCGTGCCCTGATAGCGGGGCTCGAGCCGGATCTCGCGGACCGTGCCGTCGATCCGGACCTCTTTATCGACATTATAGAAAGGCCCCTTGCCCGGGCCCTGGGCGAGCAGGGCGCCCGGAACTAAAAGACCGGTCAGAGCCAGGATGGCGGTCAGCGATCGGCGCGCGCGCATCATGCGCCTCCCTTCCGGCCGGACGGCAGGTTCCACTCGATGCCGCCGGTGACGAAATGGCTCTTCCAAACGAACAGAGGATCGGTCGAGGTGTTGTCGACAAAGGAATAGGCCACGAACACGGAGAGACGCCGGAAGTCCTTTTGTAGACGGGCCTCGACGAGATGCCGCCGGTCGCTGCGGACGAGACCGAGCGGCAGGCCGTCCGGGCTGAGGCTCTCGACCCCCGGATAGGTCTTGTCCGAATAGGTGTAACCCGTCTTGAGCGAGAGGTCCCAGGGGATATTGACGCTGATGCGGCCCGTCAGCTGACGGCCTTCCCAAGAAAAGGAATCCGCGCTTGGGTTCTGGACGAGATAGAATTCCTCGATCGACATGAACGGGTTCTCCCCGCTCACGACCCACTGCTGCAGGACAGACGCGCTCAGGCCGACGACGCCGCCCAAGCCTTGCGCGGCCAGGAAAGACACCGAAGCGTGGCCGATGCCCGCCCCGCCCCCGGTGCTGCTAGAGCGGGGGACGAAACCTTCGCCGCCCTGATATGGCCGGCCGCCCCAGCCTCCGCCCGCTCCCGATCCTCCGGCTCCCGCGCCCGCCCCTCCGGCCCCGCTCCAGCCGAGCCCGGCCAGCGCGGTGCTGCCGGCAGGCGATGCCGCGGCCACGGCCTGTTCAGGCAGGAAGGGATGAAGAAAATACTTATAGCCCCATTCCCCTTCGGCCTTCAGGGTCGTCTGGCTCGGGAAGTACTTGTCGATCGAGAGGGTCGCCGTCTGGCTGACGGCGTCGAACAGCGAGTCGTTGAAGGACGAGTATTGTCCCTGCCACTGAAGCTTCAGGATAGACGACGCGGCGAGGTAGGTCTTGAAGGCCCCGAGCAGGCTGCCGCCGACGGAGCTGAAGGCGCTGAAAGTCCGCCGGTAGAACTGGCCGGCCGCTCCGGCGGCGAAGTAGAAGGCGCTCTTCCGGCCGGACGGAAGCAGATAGTCGGCCCCGAGGTCGGCCGCGAAAAAGCTCAGGTCCGAGGTCTCGTGGAAGGCCGCGTATTCGACCCGGCCCGTGAGCGATAGGGCCGAGATGTCCTGATCCATGGCCAGGGAGAACGTCGAGATCCGGTCGGCGACCGGGTCCTTCGTTTGGAACAGGTTCTGGGTCGCGTGCTGGTTAAGGGTCAGATAAACGGTGCCGGCCGATGCCGGAAGGGCCGACAAGACCAGCACGGGCACGATGAGCCGCATCTTTTTCATCATGATGGAAAAGGCCTCTCTAATCAAGTTCGGTAAAAAAAGACCTCCCCTCCGCCGGAGGGCCGGAGGGGAGGTCCGGTCCGTGCTTAGCCGCGGCCCTTTCTCTTCGCCGTTCCCTTGGGGCCGGTCCCGTCGCAGACGCCCGTGCCGGCGAGCTTCGCGGCGCCGGTCGCGCCCGTGCGGAACGAACCCTTGGAGAACTTGTGCTGAGCCTTGGCGCCCGAGCCGTCGAGCGGCCGGGCCCAATCGGGGTCCTGACCGTTGGGGATCCCGTCGCCGTCCGCGTCGCGGGCGATCTGGAACGAGTTGCCCGAAGGCGTGGCGGCGGCCGCCGTCGTCCCCTTGCCCGCGCCCTTGCCGGCCTGGGCTTTGTAGCCCGAGCCGTCGAGCGGCCTGGTCCAATCAGGATCCTGGCAGTTGGGAACGCCGTCGCCGTCGGCGTCTCTGGCGAGGTCGTTGATGCCGTCGCCGTTCTCGTCGACGAACGCGACCCGGTTCCTGTTGCGGAAGGCGGATTTGGCCTGGGCCTTGACCTGAGCCTGCGTTCCGGCCTGGGTCCTGACCTGCGTCTGGACCTGGGACTTTTCCTGGGCCTGTGTCTGGGTCTTTTCCTGGGCGGCCGCGAAGGCCAGCCCGAGGATGAGGAGCCCGATCACGAGAGCCATTGATCTTTTCATCTGATGACCTCCTTGTGTCATGAGGCCAGAATATATGCAGGCGCCGTGCCAATCTGTATAATATTCATATTAAATAAATTAGGAGAAACAGCCTGGCTGAGAGGCGACATTTTTGTCGGATATATCGACGCTTTTGTCGGTTGCTTTCCCAGATAGAGGCTCCAGGGGCCGGCAAGTCCCCGGGGGCTTGAAGCCAATGGGCAGCCAAGGCCAAATCCTGTATAATGGAGGCTAAATTGATCTTGGCAAGCCCGAGGCCATGGAAGGGCGCGGCCGGGCCGGTTGGTGGGAGAGCCTGTTGAAACCGGACATCTGAGCCTGTCGTTAGCAGATCAGGCCCGCCGGCCGGGAAGAAATACCCCCTCCCCCCGTCTAATAGGGTGCGGAGGACGAGTGAGCATATCCGCATGGAAGAAAAACAGCTGGTCCGGCTGGCTCAAGAAGGAAGCCCCCAGGCTTTCGAAGAGCTGGTCATGAAATACCAGCCGAAGGTGTTCAGCATGGCTTTGAGTTTCACCCGGAACCGGGAAGCGGCCGACGATCTGGCCCAGGAGATCTTCCTGAAGGCCTATCTGGCCCTGCCCCGGTTCCATGGGAGATCGGAGTTCGGGACCTGGCTGTACCGGATCTCCATGAACCATATCAAGGACTATCTCCGGAAGAAGGGCCGGGCCAAGGAAGTCCCCCTGGACGAGGTCTGCGAGCTGGCCTTCTCGGACAAGGAGCAAGCTGAACGGGCCGAGCAGGAACGGGAAACGGAAGCCCGGCGGCTCCTGGTCCAGAGGTTCGTCGAGAGCCTGCCCGAGAAGTATCGGGTCATCCTGACGCTTCGGGACATCCAGGGGATGGCCTATGAGGAGATCGCCCAGATCCTGAAACTCTCGCCCGGCACCGTCGATTCCCGGCTCCACCGGGCCCGGCGGATGCTCCGGCTCAAGCTGGCCCCCTGTTTCGCGGGGCAAGGAGGCGTCCATGAACTGTCGTAAGGCGGAGAAATGGCTCCTGAGGTCCATCGACGGGCGTCTCGATGAGCGCTCGCTCGGCCTGGTCGCGAAACACCTCGAGGCCTGCCCGGCCTGCCGGAAGGCGGAGGCGGAGTACCGGATCATGTTCGGCGCTCTGAGGGACGGCCGCGGCGCGGCGCCGCTGCCGCGCTTCTGGGAGAGGCTCGAGCCCCGGCTCCGCGAGGAGACCGATCTCGTACCCCTGCTCTTCTGGGAGCGCTGGAACCTGAGGGCCATCCCGGTGTTCCTGGCGCTCGTCGCCCTTCTTGGCGGCTTCCTCCTCTTCGCCCCCAAGTCGGCGGAGATGAGCCAGTCGGCGGCGCTGCTCCTCGAGAACCGGGACCCGCTTTCGGAGACGCTGGCCCTGCTCAAAGCCGACAAGCCCGAGACGGAGACCATGATGCTGATGTTCGCGTCCCTGGATAGGGACTCTTCCTTGAGGAGACCGACCCCATGAAGACGAAATACAAGATCCTCATCGCCCTGTCGCTCGTCATCGTGTTCGGCCTCGGCGTCGCTGCCGGGGTCCTCGGCGAGAGGTACCTGATGCACCGGTCGGACCGGCGCGTCGCGGCCTCGCGGCAGCACCCGCCCTCCCCCGATGATTGGTACAAGGAGCTCGGCCTGACGCAGGAGCAGAAGGACAAGATCCACGCCATCTTCCAGAAGAACGAAGAGCGGATGAAGACCTACTGGACCGAGGGCCGCGCCAAGCTCGCCGAGCTCCGCAAGCAGCTCAAGGATGAGATCGACGCCGTCCTGACCCCCGAACAGCGGCAGAAGAACGACGAGATGATCCGCCGCTTCGAAGAGCGGCGCAAGAAAGAATCGGAACGGAATTCCTCGCGAACCCGGCGGGAGAGCGAACCTTCGACCTCGCCGGACCGTGAACGATAAGGAGAATTTGAGATGAAGAAGAAAGTCATTTGGATCATCGTGGGCCTGGTCGTGGTGACCGGGGTGATCCTGGGGCTGACCGTTTTCAAGAACGGGAAGAGCAACGCGCCCCAGTATAGGACCGAGACGATCGGCCGGGGCGACATCGAAGCCCTGGTCGTGACCTCGGGGACCCTGAACCCGATCGAGACGATCGACATCGGCGCCCAGGTCTCGGGCAAGATCACCAAGCTCTACGCCGACTACAATACGCCGGTCAAGACGGGCGACATCGTCGCCGAGCTCGACCAAGAGCAGCAGAAGATGAAGATCCAGCAGAACGAGGCCAGCTATCAAACCCGCTCGGCCGGGCTCGAGCAGGCCAAGGTCACGCTGCAGACGTCCGAGAAGTCGTATGAGCGGGCCAAAATCCTGTTCGGCAAGAGCCTTCTCTCGGCCGAGGAGATGGACGCGGCCGAAGCGACTTACCTCAACGCCAAGAGCGCCCTCGTCTCGGCCCAGGCCAGCCTGGCCCAGGCCAAGAGCACGCTCGATCAGAGCAAGGTCGACCTGGCTTACTGCATCATCCGCTCGCCCGTCGACGGCGTCGTCATCACCCGCAAGGTCAACATCGGCCAGACCGTGCAATCGAGCTTCACCGCGCCGGTGCTGTTCCAGGTCGCGACCGACCTGACCAAGATGAAGGTCGAGTGCGACGTCGACGAGTCCGACATCGGCAAGGTCAAGGAAGGCCAGAAGGTCCGCTTCACGGTCGAATCCTATCCGAACGAGACGTTCAACGGCGTCGTCCAGCAGGTCCGGGTCTCGCCGACCACGACCAACAACGTCGTCACCTACACGACGATCGTCAACCTCGACAATCCCGAGAAAAAGCTCCTGCCCGGCATGACGGCGACGGTGTCCATCATCGTTGGCGAAGCCAAGAACGTGCTCCGTGTCTCGAACGGCGCCCTGCGCTTCACGCCCGAGATGCCCGCCGAACAGCTCCAGGCCCTAATGAAGGAGTCGATGGACCGGATGATGGCCCAGCGGCAGGCCCAGGGTGGCCAGCCGGGACAGGCCGGTCAGCCCGGCCAAGCCGGACAGACGGCCATGGGCGGCCCCCGTACCGAGGGGCAAGGCGCCCAAGGGGCCCAGGGCGGCCAGCGGCAGTTCGGCCAGGGCGGCTTCAACCGCCAGGGCGGCGGCCAGGGCGGCCAGCAGCGCCAGATCCCGCGGGTCTTCGTCCAGGACAAGGACGGCAAGCTGAGGATCGTCTTCCTCCGGACCGGCGTCTCGGACACCTCCTACACGGAGATCACCCGCAGCGAGCTGAAAGAGGGCGACGTCGTCCTCGCCGGCACCTCGACCGGGACCCAGGCGGCCGCCAGCCAGAACCGCAATCAGGGCCCCGGCGGCACCATGATGTTCATGGGAGGCCCTCCTCCGGGCGGCCGGCGTTAAGCCCTCCCCTGAAGGAGATCGATCAGAAAAGGACAACGAACATGCCCGGCAACGTCATCGAACTCAAGAACCTGGTCAAGACGTACCACGTCGGGGAGACCGAGGTCCGAGCCCTGCGCGGCGTGTCCTACGCCATCCAGGAAGGCGACTTCCTGGCCATCATGGGGCCGTCGGGCTCGGGCAAATCGAGCCTGATGAACATCCTCGGCTGCCTTGACCGGCCCACGTCCGGCGAATACATCCTTGACGGGGAGCAGGTCTCCTCGTTCGACAAGAACAAGCTGGCCCGCATCCGGAACCAGAAGATCGGCTTTGTCTTCCAGAGCTTCAACCTCCTGCCCCGGACGACGGCCCTCGAGAACACCGAACTGCCGCTCCTCTACTCCACGACGAACGGCAGCGCCACGACCGAGCGGGCCCTGGCCGCGCTGGCCTCCGTCGGCCTCCGCGATCGGGCCCACCACAAGACCAACCAGCTCTCGGGCGGCGAGCAGCAACGCGTGGCCATCGCCCGGGCCCTGCTCAACAACCCGGCCCTGATCCTGGCCGACGAGCCGACGGGCAACCTCGACAGCAAGACGTCCTCGGAGGTCATGAACATCTTCAAGTCCCTCAACGAGGACAAGGGCATCACCATGGTCATGGTCACCCACGAGCCGGACATCGCGGCCTGGGCCGGCAAGCGGATCTACCTCAAGGACGGGCTCATCGTCAAAGAGGAGCACTCCTGATGATCAAACGAACCTTCAAACACGCGGCGCGAACGTTGCGAATAGCCTTCCGCGCCCTGGGCCGCAACAAGATGCGGTCCTTCCTGACCGGACTGGGGATCATCATCGGCGTCGGCGCCGTGATCGCCATGGTCAGCATCGGCGAGGGGGCCAAGCGCGGCATCGAGCAGCGGTTCGAGTCCATGGGCACGAACCTGCTCTTCGTCCGTCCCGGCAGCGCCAAGCAGCGCGGCGTCCACGGCGGCTGGGGCAGCATGCAGACCCTCAAAGAGGCCGACGCCCTGGCCATCGCGGAGCAGTGCCCGTCGGTCCAGTACATCTCCCCCTCGGTCAGCGCCCGGGGGCAAACGGTCTACGGCAACAAGAACTGGAACACGTCGATCGCCGGCACGGGGGCCAATTACCCCGAGGTCCGGAACTGGGAGGTCGAGACCGGCTCCTATTTCGACGAGGCCATGGCCAAGTCGGCGGCCAAGGTCGCCGTCCTGGGCGCCGACGTCAAGACGAACCTGTTCGAGGACGAAGACCCGATCGGCAAGGTCATCCGCATCAAGAAGATCCCGTTCAAGGTCCTGGGCGTGCTGAAGAAGCGCGGCGAGTCGGGCGGCTTCGGCAGCCGCGACGACCAGATCTGCATCCCCTACACGACGGCCATGCGCCGGCTGCAGGGCATCGACTACATCCAGTCGATCGACGTCCGGGCCGTCACGGCCGACAAGATGGCCCAGGCCCAGCGCGAGATCGAGGACCTGCTCCGGGTCCGGCACAACATCGCTCCCGGGGCCGAGGACGACTTCAACGTCGGCAACATGTCCGAGATCGCCGAGTCGTTCACCGCGTCCACCCAAATGATGACGGTCCTCCTCGGCAGCATCGCCGGGATCTCGCTGCTCGTCGGCGGCATCGGCATCATGAACATCATGCTCGTCTCGGTCACGGAGCGGATCCGCGAGATCGGGTTGCGCATGGCCATCGGGGCCCGCGAAAAGGACATCCTGCTCCAGTTCCTCACGGAGGCCATCGTCTTGAGCCTCATGGGCGGCCTCATCGGCATCGCCTTCGGCGTCGGGGCCTCCAAGCTCCTCAAGAACATCAAGATGTTCTCGGCGATCACCACCGTGGTCTCCATCGATTCGGTCCTGCTGGCCTTCTTCTTCTCGGCGGCGATCGGCATCTTCTTCGGCTTCTACCCCGCCCGCAAGGCCTCCCGGCTCGACCCGATCGAGGCCCTGAGATACGAATAAACGGAGACCAACATGAGAATAAAAGCCACCCTCCCCTTGGCGGCTCTCGCCCTGATCCTGGCCGGGCCCGCGTTCGGCCAACAGCCGCAGGCGGCGCCGCAGACGCAGCCGGCGGCGGGCGCCCTGTCGATATCACTCGAGGAATGCATCGTCAGGGCCCTCAAGGACAACCTCGGCGTCGCCATCCAGGTCCTCGGCCCGCAACTCTCGGCCCAGGCCCTCAACCAGGCCCAGGAAAAGTTCATCCCGACCCTCAGCCTGAGCGCCCAGACACAGAAGACCGAGAACGCGGCCTATTCATACCTCGATTCCCCCGGCGAGAGCACGATCAGCAGGAACCAAAACTACAACTTCCTGAATGTCAGCCAGGCCTTGCCGACGGGAGGCACATTGAGCCTCGGCTTCACCGGCTCCCGGACGACGGCCAACACGCGCGGCATCACCATTGATCCGCGCTACGGAACGACGCTTTCGTTCAACCTGACGCAGCCCCTGCTCCGGAGCTTCGGGACCAAGATCAGCCGCCGGGAGATCCTGGTCGCCAACAATAACCTGGGCGTCTCCGAGGAGACCCTCCGGAACACCCTGATGTCCACCGTTTATAACGTTGAGAGCGCCTACTGGAACCTGGTCTACAGCATCGAGAACCTGAGCGTGCGGCAGCAGTCCCTGCAGCTGGCCAAGGACCTCCTCGAGAAGAACCAGCGCTCCGTCGAGGTCGGCACCCTGGCCCCCATGGAAGTCCTCAGCGCCCAAGCCGAAGTGGCCACCCGGGAGGCCGACCTGATCCAGGCCGAGACCCAGATCCAAAGCAACGAGGACCAGCTCAAGCTCCTGCTGGGCATCACGGGCGAGCAGGACAAGGCCGTGGCGTCGCTCGCCCCCAAGGACAAGCCGACGTATACGATGCGCGAGGTCAACCTGGACGAGGCCCTGGCGGCCGCCATCCAGAACCGGACCGAGTTGAAAATCGCCCAGTTCGGGCTCCAGACGGACCGGCTCAATCTGACCTACGCCAAAAACCAGGTCCTGCCCGATCTCAGCCTCTCGGCCGGTTATTCGAGCCCGGGCATCGACGGAACCCGGATCTTCTATGTCGGCAACCCGCTCGACAACGTCATCGACTACACGGTCGCCGGGGGAATCGGCGGCGCCGTCAAGCAGACCCTGAAGTTCACCTATCCCAACTGGAACCTCCGCCTGAACATGAGCCTGCCGCTGGCCAACGTGCTCTCGCGGGCCTCGCTGGCCCAGGCCCGGCTCAACCTGAAGCAGTCCATGCTCGACCTCGAGAACCAGAAAGCCCAGATCTACGTCGAGGTCAAGAACGCCGTCCGCACCGTCGAATCGAACTACAAGCGGATCGTCGCCTACACCAAGGCCCGGGAGCTGGCCGAGCAGAAGCTCGCCGCCGAAGAGGAGAAGTTCCGGGTCGGCATGAGCACCAATTACATGGTCCTGTCCTATCAGCGCGACCTGGCCACGGCCCGGATCTCCGAGCTCAACGCCATCGTCTCCTACAACGTCTCTCTGGCCGCGCTGGAGAAGGCCCAGGGGACGAGCCTGCAGGCGATGAACATCAATCTCAGTGACTATCTCACGGCCTCGAAATAAACTGATTATCAGGCGAAAACCCCGTCCTCGGGCCCCCCGCAAGAGGCCCCAGGACGGGTTTTTTATTTGCATTCACCCGGGCCCTATGCTATCTTCGGATCAAAGGGTCAACGACCCAAATCCAACCCAGCTGTTGGAGAACATTCAATGAACAGAAAGTTGATCCGCCCCAATCTCACTGAGATCAAAGAGCGCATGAACCTGGACAAGGAGCGCGAACGGGAGCGGG
>CAZIQR010000055.1:0-1347 GCA_964541055.1 uncultured Eubacteriales bacterium | reverse complement strand
GAACGGGAGCGGGGGGAACGGGAACAGCATGAACACCGGCCCGACCGCGGCGACAGAGGCGACCGCGAAAAGGACGCCCAGCACAAGAGGATGCACCCTCCGACTGACACGTTCGCGGAGAGCTACTACTACCTCAAGCAGATGAACAAGAAGACGCCCATGGCCGTCGTCTACGCGGACGGCCAGATCGTCGAGGGCTACATCGAGTGGTACGACCGCAACTGCATCAAGCTCAACCGCGAAGGCGCCCCGAACCTGCTGATCTACAAATCCAGCATCCGCTGCATCTATAAGGTCGGCGAGAGTCCCGAGCCGGAAGGGCCCGGGCCGGCGAAAAAATGACCGCTCCTGCGATCGGGGTCACGTCCGGCGACCCGGGCGGCATCGGCCCCGAAGTCGTCGTCAAGACCCTGGCCCGGGCCGAGCGTCTGCCCGAAGCGGCCTATGTCGTCTTCGCCGATCCCCAGGTCATGGCCCGCGAACAGGAGCGGCTCGGCTTCCGGCTGCCGTTCCGCGACTGGCGCCCCGAGGCCCCTCCGGCGCCCGGGCTTTATCTCGCGTCCGTGCCGGCGCCCGAGGGCATCGTCACCGGGGCCGTCACGGCGGCCAACGGCGAGGCCGCGTTTCAGGCCTTTGAAAAGGCCGTTGAGCAGGCCGTCGCCGGCCGGCTCGCGGCCGTCGCCACGGCTCCGATCTCGAAGTCAGGGTGGGCCCTGGCCGGCCATCCCGACCGCGGCCATACCGAATACCTGGCCCGGTTCTATCCCGGCGCCGTGATGGCCTTCTGGTCCGAACGCCTCAAGGTCGCCCTGTTCAGCCATCACCGGCCGCTTCGGGAAGCCGTCGAGGCCGTCCGGGCGGACGCTCTCCTGGACTTCCTCCGGGCCCTGAACCGGGGCCTGGAACGGGTCCCGGGCGGGCCGTTCGGCCTTTTCCTGGCCGGTCTCAATCCCCATGCCGGGGAGGCCGGCGGACTGGGCCGCGAGGAGATCGACGAGATCCGGCCGGCGATCGAGCGGGCGGCGGCGGAGGGCATTCCGGCCGCCGGGCCCTACCCGCCGGACACCGTTTTCCTCCAGGCGCTGGGCCGGCGCGACACGATCGTCGTCGCCCTCTATCATGATCAGGGCCTCGTCCCCTTCAAGTTCGCGGCCTTCACGACGGGCGTCAACGTGACACTCGGGCTGCCCTTCGTCCGGACCTCCCCCGATCACGGCACGGCCTTGGACATCGCCGGAAAAGGCGTGGCCGATCCCCGCAGTATGGAGGCGGCCATCCGGCTGGCGGCGGAATTCAGCGCGACCGGTTCTTGAGCGCGGCCCGGATCTCCCGGTCCGTGTCCCTCTT
>CAZIQR010000054.1:0-15240 GCA_964541055.1 uncultured Eubacteriales bacterium | reverse complement strand
TGAGCGAGGCTTAGCGCAAGCCGAGCGAGTTGTTTTGACGCCGAGGCCGGAGCACGTCCCCGCGTCTTCAAAATTTTCCCATGAGGGCGAGATTGTCCTCTGAGACGCTCGGAGTCGAGGCGTTCAGGGCCGAGCGCGTTGACCGGCCCGCCCTTTTCTGGTAAGGTTGGCTTCTCCATTGCAGTCCGTCCATCGCACCAAAGGAACGGAGAGGTGTCCGAGTGGTTTAAGGAGCACGCTTGGAAAGCGTGTGTGCGCCGCAAGGTGTACCGCGGGTTCGAATCCCGCCCTCTCCGCCATGAACGCCCGTCCAAAGGAGTCCCGCATGGATAGCAAAGACCTCATCCTCATCGAAGACCTCTACGGCGCCCATAACTACCATCCGCTCGACGTCGTCGTCAGCAAGGCCCAGGGCATCTGGATGTACGACGTCGAGGGGCACAAATACCTCGATTTCCTGAGCGCGTATTCGGCCGTCAACCAGGGCCACCGCCATCCGCGGATCGTCAAGGCCCTCATCGAGCAGACCCGCAAGCTGACCCTGACCTCGCGCGCCTTCCGCAACGACCAATGGCCCCAACTGGCAAAAGAGATCTGCGATCTGACCGGCTACACCATGGTCCTGCCCATGAACTCCGGCGCCGAGGCCGTCGAAACGGCCGTCAAGGCGGCCCGGAAATGGGCCACTCAGAAGAAGGGCGTGCCTCAGGACAAGGCCGAGATCATCTGCTGCGCCAACAACTTCCACGGCCGCACCGTCACCGTCATCAGCTTCTCGACGGAGCCGCTTTACCGGCAGGATTTCGGGCCCTTCACGCCGGGCTTCCCGATCATCCCCTTCGGGGACGCCGACGCTCTCGAGAAGGCTATCACCCCGAACACCGCGGCCTTCCTCGTCGAGCCCATCCAGGCCGAAGCCGGGATCCTCATCCCTCCCGACGGCTTCCTCAAGCGGGCCGCGGAGATCTGCAAGAAGAACAACGTGCTCCTCATCGCCGACGAGATCCAGACCGGGCTCGGCCGCACCGGCAAGCTCTTCGCCAGCGAATACGAGGGCGTCCGCCCGGACATGGTCATCGTCGGCAAGTCCCTCGGCGGAGGCTGCTATCCCATCTCCGCGGTCCTCGCCGACCGCGAGATCCTGGGCGTGTTCAAGCCCGGGGAGCACGGCTCGACCTTCGGCGGCAACCCCCTCGCCTGCGCCGTGGCCCGGGAGAGCCTGAAGGTCACCAAGGAAGAAAAACTCGTCGAGAACGCCGCCGAGCGCGGCGCCTTCTTCATCGATAAGCTGCGCAAGGTCCGCAGCCGCCACATCAAGGAAGTGCGGGGCCGGGGCCTGCTCATCGGCATCGAGCTCTATCCCGCTGCCGGCGGGGCCCGCCGCTTCTGCGAGGAGCTCATGAAGGAAGGCCTTCTCTGCAAGGAAACGCACGAGAACGTCATCCGCTTCGCGCCGCCCCTGATCATCCGGGAGAAGGACCTCAACTGGGCCCTCAAGCGGATCAAGACCGTGTTCCGCCGTTTGGCCTGAGCGTCAAGGCTCAGAGACGGATGTCCGTTTTCGAGGACGGTCTTCCGCCCTCCGAGGCGGCTTCTGCGACCAAAAAAGTGACTGGCATGTTCCTTGCATTATCAAGGCTAGGAGGATAAGATGAAGACAAGAACCCTCGGCCTTCTCCTCGCGGCCGTCATCGTGCTCGCGGCCAGCTCGTGCATCAGGTATTACGAGCCTTATGGGCAACCGGCGCCGCAGCCGACGCCGCAACCGAGCGAGCCGTCCTACAACAACAGCTCTTATAACAACTACGACAGCGCCTATTTTTATAATGAGCTCGAGCCGTACGGCGCTTGGGTGACCTACCGGCCCTACGGCTACGTTTGGATCCCCCGGGACGTCGGCTACAATTGGCGTCCCTACACCACGGGTCACTGGGCCTGGACCGACTATGGCTGGACCTGGGTCTCCCTCGAGCGCTGGGGCTGGATCGCCTTCCACTACGGCCGCTGGGGCTTCGACCGCGGCTTGGGCTGGTTCTGGGTCCCCGACACGCTCTGGGGCCCGGCCTGGGTGGCGTGGCGCTGGGGCGATGCCCACATCGGCTGGGCCCCGCTCCCGCCCGGCATCGATTACTTCCCGGGCCGCGGCTTCGGCCGGCACGATTGGGAGATCCCCGGCCATTACTGGAACTTCGTCCGCGGCGGAGACTTCATGGACCACCGCGTCGACCGCTGGGTCCTCCCGATCGAGCGGAACGTCACCATCATCAACATGACCCGCTTTGAGGTCAACATCAACGAGCGAGACCGCCACATCTACGATCCAGGCGTTGATTTCGACACGGTCGAGCGCTGGAACGGCCGGCCGATCAGCAAGTTCGCACTCAGAGATTCGACCAGGCCGGGCCCGGCCCGCGAAGAGGGCGGCGACCTCGTCGTGAGCCGCCCGGTCATCAAGCGCAACGAAGCGGCCCGGCCGAAACACGCCATCGACCAGCCGGAGGCCGAACGGCAGCTCAATACGGAAACGAGCGGCCGCATCTACCGGAACGGCGTCCGCAACGAGGAAGAGATCGTGCAGCGCGAACATGACCAGGAGCGCGCCCTCATGAAGGAGAGCCAGGAAACCGAGATCAACGAAGTGCGCAAGCGGACGCAGGAGGATACGGCCAAGGTCCAGAATCCGGTCGAGAAGAAGAAGTTCGAAGACCAGGCCGCCGCCAAGGTCCAGGAGCTGAAGAAGAAACACGAGCAGGAGAAGGCCGATCTCGAGAAGCGGCAGAAGGCTGAGGACGACAAGGCCAAGCGGACGCCCGTCCGCCGCAAGCCCGTCCCCGACAAGCCGCCTGTCGAAAAGTACTAAGCCTCACGGCGCCGGGACCGGACCGTCGCGGCCAGCGCGGCCGCCAGGACAATAGCCCCTCCCGAGACCGTTCTCAGGGAGGGGATCTCTTTTAAGAAAGCCAGCGCCAAAAGGATCCCGTAGACCGGCTCGAGCGAGCTGAGGATGCTCGCCGTCCGCGCCCCCGCCCCCTTCAGCCCATTGATGAACAGGGAGTGGGCGACCGCCGTGCAGAAGATCCCGAGCACGGCCACGAGGGCCCAGTCCCGCGCCGAATGGGACAGACCCAAGCGCCAGGCGACAGGTACGAGGCATAGGCCCGCGACCAGGTCCTGATAGAAGGCCACGGCCAGACTGCTGTGCCGCGAGGCCAGATCACGGTTGAGGAGCGAAAGCACCGAAAAGGACAGCCCCGCGCCGAGCCCCCACAGGACGCCGCGGAGCACGGAGTCGGTGAGGTCGAAGCGGGGCACGATCAGGGCGATGCCGGCGACGCAGGCCAGCGCGAACGCCAGGCTTTCCCGGTCCCAGCGTTCCCTGGCCAGCAGGGGCTCGAGGAAGGCCGTGAAGACCGGGAAGCTCGAGTAGGCGAGGAGCCCGACCGCGACCGAAGAGACCTGGACCGATCGAAAGAACATCGTCCAGTGCGCGGCCAGGATCGCGCCGCAAAGGACGAGGCGCGCGGCGTCCCGCCGGCCGGCGATGCGAAAGAGGCCTCGGCGGCCGAGGCCCATGACGATGGCCAGGGCCAGGCTGGCGAAGGCGACGCGGCCGAAGACGATCAAAGCCGGGGGCCAGGCCAGCCATTTGGCGAAGAGCCCGGGGAACCCGAAAAGGAACACGGCCAGATGGATCTCGGCCAGGCTGTTCGCGCGCGTCGACACGGCCCTCATTATACCTGACTTGTCCATCCGAACGCCCGATAAAAAGAGGCCTCTCTTTTCTTCCCTATTCGTACCTTTTGTGCTAAGATACGCTTTACTTTTTAGGGGAAAACCTGCGTTTTTCCCTCCGGGCCGCGGCCGGCCAACAACCCATGAAGAAGCACGAGATATTCGCCCGGAAATACAGGCCCCAGATCTTCGAAGAGGTCATCGGCCAGAAGTCCGTCGTCCAGACGATCCAGAACGCCATCGCCACGGACCGCATCGCCCAGGCTTACCTCTTTTCCGGCGTTCGGGGGACCGGCAAGACGACCGTGGCCCGCATCCTGGCCAAGGCCCTGAACTGCACCAAAGGCCCCGGACCGACGGCTCATCCCTGCCACGTCTGGGAAGAGGGTGATCCCCGGGCCAAGAAGTCCGATCCGCCCTGTGACGTCTGCCGCTCGATCTACGAGGACCGGGCCATCGACGTCCTCGAGATCGACGGCGCCTCCAACCGCCAGGTCGACGACATCGAACCCATCCGGGAGATGGTCAAATACAAGCCGGCCTATACCCGGACCAAAGTCCTGATCATCGACGAAGTCCACATGCTCTCGACGCACGCCTTCAACGCCCTGCTGAAGACGCTCGAGGAGCCGCCTCCGAACACGGTCTTCATCTTCGCCACGACCGAGTTCCAGAAGGTCCCAGCGACCATCGTCTCGCGCTGCCAGCATTTCGAGTTCCGCAAGATCTCCCACAAGGACATCATCAACCATCTCATGGAGATCGCCAAGAAGGAAGGCATCACCATCACCCCCGCCGGGCTGGCCCTCATCGCCGAAGCCGCCGACGGCAGCATGCGCGACGCCCAGAGCCTGCTCGACCAGGCCGTGGCCTTCAGCGGCGAGAACATCGGCGACGAGGACCTCAAGACGATCCTCGGCACGATCGGCCAGGACCTTCTCCTGCGCTTCTCTTCGGCCGTCCTCGGCGAGAAACCGGAGGAGGTCTTCGCCCTCGTCGACAGCGTTCTGGCCTCGGGCTATGACCTGCGCTTCGTCTTCGGCAAGCTCGTCGAGCACTTCCGGGCCCTGCTTCTCGTCCGTTCCGTCGAGAAGCCGGACGACCTCCTGGCGGTCGGCCCGGACGCCCTCGAGGCGCTGAGGGCCGAGGCGGGCAAGGCCTCGCCCGAGGACCTCCTTCGTTATCTCTTGGCCTTCCAGCAGGCTGAGCCCGGGCTCAAGTTCTCGGCCCTGCCGCGGATCTATTTCGAGGCCTTCCTCGTCAAGCTCTGCCAGTTCCGCAAGATCGTCCCGCTCCGGGACCTGATCAAGGACGTCCAATCGCTCAAGGCCGAGCCCGCCGCCCGCGGCCCTCAGCCGCGGCCCGCGCCCCCGGCCGTGAAGAGCGCAGCCCCGGCGGCGACGCCCGCGGCCCCTCGGCCGACCGCTCCCGCCGGACCGGTGTCCCGCCCGGCCCCTCCCGCCGCGCCCAAGCCGGCCGCACCGAGCCCCAAGGATGTTTTCGCCCGCGTCCTCGAAAAGCTGGCTGTCGACCGCGCCCCGCTGGCCGCCCTGCTCGGGGAATACTCCTCGGTCATGATCAAGGACAACACGCTCGACGTGATCTTCGCCAGCGGCCGGGGCTTTTTCGTCGCCGGCATCCAGGACAAGGACCTCCGGGCCGTCGAGAAGGCCGCCTCCGAGGTCCTGGGCCGGGAGACCAAGGTCCGCTTCGCCGAGGAGAATGCCACGGACGGCGGGCCCCTCCGGCCCGGACGGGAGCTCGAATCGGCCATGAAGGACCCGGCCGTCCAGTTCTTCATGAACACCTTCAAGGCCCAGGTGCTGTCGGCTGATCCGGTCCAAGCCCCGCGCGACGCCGGGCCCAAGGGCCGCGGCCCGGCGGAGAAGGGCTCATGAAGAACATGATGGACCTCCAAAGGATGCTCAAGTCGGCCAAGGAGATGCAGGACCGGCTCCAGAAGGAGATGGGGACTCTCCGCGTCGAGGGCTCGAGCGGCGGCGGCATGGTGACCGTCGTCCTCGACGGCCACAAGGCCCTCCAAACCGTCCGCGTCGATCCCGAGGTCGTGAACCACGATGAGGTCGAGATGCTTCAGGACCTCATCGTCGCCGCCTTCAACGACGCGACGGCCAAGGTGGACGAGGCCCTGGCCCAGAAGCTCGGCGGCCTGGGGGCCGGCCTGAAGATCCCGGGACTCGGCTGATGTTCGAATACGCCCAACCCCTCCACGACCTCATCGAGGAGCTCCGCCACATCCCCGGCATCGGGGCCAAAACGGCCCAGCGCATCGCCTTCTATTTCCTCGGCCTGCCGCCGGAGGACACCGACCGCCTGGCCGAGGCCATCCGCGAGGCCAAGCGCCGGATCTTCTATTGCTCACGCTGCAACAGCATCACCCACGTCGATCCGTGCCAGATCTGCACCGATCTGCAGCGCTCCGACGAGTCCCTCTGCATCGTCGAGGAGCCGTTCAACATCTCCTCGATCGAGCGCACCGGCGCCTTCAACGGCCGCTATCATGTCCTCCTCGGCGCCCTGTCGCCGCTCAAGGGCCGCGGCCCGGACGAGCTCCGTCTGGGCAAGCTGACCCAGAGGATCGAGGCCGGCACCTTCAAGGAGATCATCATCGCCACGAACCCCACGGTGGAAGGGGAGGCCACGGCCCTCTACCTCCTCCGCGTGCTCAAGCCCTACGGCCTCCGCATCACCCGGCTGGCCATGGGCCTGCCGGTCGGCTCGGACCTCGATTTTGCCGACCAGGTGACGATCAAGAAGGCCCTGGAAGGCCGGACGGAGCTCAAGGAGTAGCCCGCAACGTCGCCCGCGGACGTTCGACCATACCGCACAAAGGAGTTGTCCATGGACGAGAAGAAGCGAAATATGCAGACGATCGACGGGAACACCGCGGCGGCCCACGTCGCCTACGCGTATTCCGAGGTCGCGGCCATCTATCCCATCACGCCGTCGTCGACGATGGGCGAGCTGGCCGACGAGTGGTCCGCCCACGATCGCAAGAACATCTTCGGCCAGAAGGTGGACGTCGTCGAGATGCAGTCGGAAGGCGGCGCCTCGGGCGCGGTCCACGGCTCGCTCTCGGCCGGCGCCCTGACGACGACCTTCACCGCGTCCCAGGGGCTGATGCTGATGCTGCCGAACATGCACAAGATCGCCGGCGAGATGCTGCCGACGCTCTTTCTCGTCTCGGCCAGGTCGCTGGCCTGCCAGTCGCTGTCGATCTTCGGCGACCACGGCGACGTCATGGCCGCCCGCAACACCGGCTTCGCCCTAACCTGCGCCGGTTCCGTCCAGGAGGCCCAGGACCTGGCCATCGTCGCCTATCTCTCGACGCTCCGGACCAAGATCCCGTTCCTCCACTTCTTCGACGGCTTCCGGACCTCGAGCGTCCTCGAGAAGGTTGACGTCGTCTCTTACGACACCCTCCGCGATCTCTTCGAGCCCCAATACCTCGAGGAGTTCCGCCATCGCTCCCTCAACCCGGAGCGACCGATGCAGAAGGTCGGGCAGCAGAACCCCGACGTCTATTTCCAGGGCCGCGAGACGGTCAATACCTACTATGACGCCGCCCCCGCCCTCGTCCAGCACTACATGGACAAGGTCGGTCAGGTTATCGGCCGCCACTACCACCTCTTCGACTACTTCGGCGCCCCCGACGCCGATAAGGTCATCATCATGATGGGCTCGGGCGCGGAGACGGCCGAGGAGACCATCAACTCCCTCAACGCCCGGGGCGCGAAGCTCGGCCTGGTCAAGGTCCGGCTCTATCGGCCCTTCGACGCCAAGGCCCTGGCCGCGGCCCTGCCGGCCACGGTCAAGAAGATCGCCGTCCTCGACCGGACCAAGGAGCCCGGCTCGATCGGCGAGCCGCTCTACCTCGACGTCATGGTCGCCCTGGCCGGGCGGCCCCTCCAGATCATCGGCGGCCGCTACGGGCTGTCCTCCAAGGAGTTCACCCCGGCCCAGGTCAAGGCCGTCTACGACCACCTCGACGGCGCGGCCTTCCACGGCTTCACGGTCGGCATCATCGACGACGTCAGCCACAAGTCCATCCCCGTCGGCCCGGTCCTCGACACCGAGCTCCCGGGCACCGTCCGCTGCAAGTTCTTCGGCTATGGCTCGGACGGCACGGTCGGGGCCAACAAGAACTCGATCAAGATCATCTCCGACCACACCGAGATGTACGGCCAGGGCTACTTTCAGTATGACTCCAAGAAGTCGGGCGGGGTCACGATCTCGCACCTGCGCTTCGGGAAGCACCCCATCCAGTCCCAGTACTTCCTGAGCACGGTCGACTTCGTCGCCCTCCATAAGCCCTCCTACATCGGGCGCTTCGACATCCTCGAGGGCATCCGCGAGGGCGGCACGTTCCTCATCAACTGCAACTGGCCGGCCGCCGAGGTCTTCGGGCACCTGACCGAGGACATGCAGCGGACGATCATCGACAAGAAGGTCAAGGTCTACGCCATCGACGCCTACAAGATCGCCGGCGAGCTGGGCCTCGGCGTGCGCATCAACTCGATCATGCAGGCCGGCTTCTTCGAGCTTTCGGGCGTCCTGCCCGAGGCCGAGGCCATCGGCTACATGAAGAAGGCCGTCGAAAAGACCTATGGCCGCAAGGGCCAGGAGGTCGTCAAGATGAACTGGAACGCCATCGACCGCGGCGCCCAGGCCCTCGTGGCCGTGCCCGTGCCGGCCAAGATCACAAAGTCGGCCCCCCTCACCAAGATCATCCCCGACGACGCGTCCGCCTACGCCAAGGACGTCATCGAACCGGTGACCCGCTTCAAGGGCGACCTGCTTCCGGTCTCCAAAATGCCGCTCGACGGGGCCACGCCAACAAACACCGCCCGCCTCGAGAAGCGCGGCATCGCCACCGAATGCCCGAAGTGGATCCCCGAGAACTGCATTCAGTGCAACCAGTGCAATTTCGTCTGCCCGCACGCCACCATCCGGGCCAAGCAGATCGACCCGAAGGACCTCGCCGCCGCGCCGGACGGGTTCGTCACCATCAAGTCCAACACCAAGAACGACCGCGGCCTGCTCTACCGCGAGCAGTGCTACATCGAGGACTGCGTCGGGTGCGGCTCCTGCGCCCAGGTCTGCCCGGCCAAGAACAAGGCCCTGGTCATGACCCCCATCGCCGAGCTGCGGGCCGCCGGCGAGACGGCCAAGGCGGTCTTCTTCGACAAGCTCCCGGACAACGTCCTTGACGGCGTCAAGGCCGACACGCTCAAGGGCAGCCAGTTCCTCCGGCCCCTGTTCGAGTTCAGCGGCGCCTGCGCCGGCTGCGGCGAGACGCCCTATGTCAAGCTGGCCACCCAGCTCTACGGCGACCGGATGATCATCGCCAACGCCACCGGCTGTTCTTCGATCTACGGCGGCACCTTCCCAACCTGCCCCTATGCGCAGACCGTCGAGGGCAAGGGCCCCGCGTGGGGCAACTCGCTCTTCGAGGACAACGCCGAATACGGCTTCGGCATGCGCCTGGCCGTCGACGCCAACCGGCGCCAGCTCCTGGCTTCCATCGACGGCGCCCTCGCCGCGAAGACGACGCCGGCCCTGGCCGACGCGCTCGGCAAGATGAAGGCCGCCTGGGCGAACATGGGCGATGAGGCCAAGGCCGCGGCCAAGGCCGTCCGGGCCGCCCTGCCCGAGGCCGTCAGGAAGGCCAACGGCGCCAAGCCGTTCCTCGCCAAGATCGACGAGCTCAAGGACTTCCTCGTCGAAAAGAGCGTCTGGTGCATCGGCGGCGACGGCTGGGCTTATGACATCGGCTACGGCGGTCTCGACCACGTCCTGGCCATGAACCGCAACGTCAACGTTCTCGTCCTCGACACCGAGGTCTACTCGAATACGGGCGGCCAGGCCTCCAAGTCGACCCCGACCGGGTCCGTGGCCAAATTCGCCTCGTCCGGGAAGCGGACCTCCAAGAAGGACCTGGGCAAGATGGCCATGAGCTACGGCTACGTCTACGTCGCCGCGGTGGCCATGGGGGCCAATATGAACCAGTGCCTCAGGGCCTTCCTCGAGGCCGAAGCCTATCCCGGCCCCTCGCTCATCATCGCCTATTCGCCGTGCATCAACCACGGCATCGACATGAGCAAGTCCCAGGCGGAGGAGAAGCTGGCCGTGGACACCGGCTACTGGACCCTCTACCGCTTCAACCCGCTCCTGGCTCAGGAAGGCAAGAACCCGTTCCAGCTCGACTCCAAGGAGCCCAAGCTCGAATACGAGGCCTTCCTCAAGAACGAGGTCCGCTACAAGACGCTCGTCCAGCAGTTCCCCGAGATCGCCAAGGAGCTCTTCGCCCGCGCCGCCGTCGAATCGCGCAAGCGCTACGAAAGCTACAAGAAGCTGGCCGAGTGATCCGGCCCCCGCGGATCTCCTGACGTTCGCCCAGTCCTATTCCTCGCGGAAGCTGCCGGTGTCGTTCGTCCTGGACGTTCTGGCCGTCAACCCCAATGACGGCTCGAACGGCGCGGCCCGAACGACCAGCACCCTGACGGGCCTCGAATGCCGCCTCCTCGTCGACGGCAACCCGACCGTCACCGGGAACATCGACCAGCCGATCGAGATCCCGGGAACGGGCCAGGAGGCGCTCATCCCGATTCGCCTTTCGCTCGATCTGCTCGAGTTCTTCGGGAACAAGCGCTACGAGGACCTCGTCGGCCTGGCTTTGGCGGTCGGGGGCCGGGGCGGCTCGCCGGGGCGCCTTGCGCTCGACGCCCAGCCGACCGTCTCGACGCCGCTCGGCCCGATCACGTATCCCGGGCGGGTGACGATCGTCAGCGTCGAGTTCCGCTGACGTCAGAAGATCCGGTACCGGCCTTCGAGCATGATCGTCTCTTCGCTCCCGTCCGGATAACGGAAGACGACCGAGTAGACGGCGACACGCGGCTGGGTGGTGGGGATATAGATCCGGTCGATATGGACGACCTCTTCCGGCCGGGAGAAGGCCGACGGCCCGGTCCGGCCGCCGAAATGGTCGCTGCGGCCGAAGGCGACGTGGAAACCGAGCTTCTCGTCGAGGAGGCCCTCGCCGACAGGCCCGATCCCGAAATCGGCGAGAACGCCGAAGCCCAGCTCGGCCATGTTGCCGTAAGCCGGCTCACGGCGGAGACGGTCCGCTTCGTCTTTCCAGGCCGGCCCCAGAGTCGCCGACGGCCTCACAGCCACGGCCCGGTTGGCCTCCACTGCAAAGACCAGGACCTCGCCGGATAATTCGACGGGCAGCTCGCCGCGGGTACGGCTGGCCGGGCCCTGTTCCCCCTCGTAGGGGACGATATAGGCCTCGCCGCTGGGCAGGTTCCCGGCCGTGCCTTTGGCCGGGAAGCGCCCGCTGCTCTCGTGCCCGGTCCGGTGGCGGAGATCGAACCGCATGCGGTGCGTTTCGAGGCCGTCCTTGATGAATTCGACCTCGGCCTCCTCGGCCTGGTCCAGCCGGATCTTGATCGCGGCGACCCGGCGGCCGACCTCGCCGTAATCGACCCGCAGGGCCGGGATCATGCTCTCCGAGAAGCCGGGCATGGTCGCGGCCCGAAAGCAGTGCCGCGCCGCGGCATTCTTCAAGGGAGCGGTCGTCGAATATTCCGTCGGAGCGAGGAAGAGCGGGACCTCGCGGAAGATCGCCTCGAAAGGCCGAGGCGTGCCGCGGCGTCGCAGGCCCGACGCATCGGACGGAAGGCCGGCCTCGACGATAGAGGCCTCGGCCGGGAGGTCGGCGTTGTTCGATCCCACGTCCGGGTAGGCGATGAGCCGGACCTCGTCGAGGGGGACGGCCGGAGCGTTGGCTTTGAGAAGCGCGACCCAATCTTCGGCCATGGCCCGCCGGGCCCGCCAGGCGGCGTTGTCCCCCGCGGCGTCGCGGGGCACGTCGACGAGGACGGCCAAACTACGGTCCTCGGGAAAGCCCGGGAACACGGAACGCACCAGGTTCGCGAGATCAGCGCCTGACAGACCGGACATGCGGCTCCTCCTTAACGATCTCTCCGGCCGGCGGCCCGACCTTGATCCGCAGCGCCCGGGCCGGGTCGAGGGCTTCCTTCAGGAATGCGTTGAGGTCTTCGAGGCCGACGGCGTCGACCGCCGCGAGCAGGCCGGCGACGCCTTCGGGGCCCAGGCCGAGAACCTGATAGAGTCCGATCGTCCGCAGCCGCTGGGCCTTGGGCTCGGTCGACCGGAGGATCCCGCTCCGGACCATCTCCCGGGACGCCTTGAGCTCGTCTTCGGTGACGCTGCCCGTCCGCAGCCCGTCGAGCGTGCGGTCGAGGGCGGCCGCCGCCTCGGCGCCGCGCGTCCGGTCCGTCTTCAAAAAGGCGATAAGAATTCCCGCGCTTTTCGTCCAGGTCAGCTCGGCGTCGACCTCGTAGGCCAGCCGCTCGTCGGCCCGGAGAGCCCAGAGCCGCGAGCCCGGGCCGTTACCGAGCAAGGTCTCGAGCAGGGTCCCCTTGGCCATATCGGGCAGGCCGGCGCGGGGCAAGATATGGGCCCGGCCCACGTAGGTCTGCTTCGTGTCCTTGTCGATGGCCAGGTCCCTATTTTCCGGAAGCGCCGGATCCTGGCGATCGACCGCCGCCGGCGTCCCGTCCGGGATGGCGTCGAACGCCTTCTCGATGAGAGGCCGGACGGCCGCGGCCTCGAGGTCCGTCTGCAAGCCGAAGAACACGTTCGGCTTGATCATGGCCCGCTTGACGAAGCCGCTCACGTCCTTCCGGTCGATGGCCGCGACCGTCGCCTCCGTTCCGTAGAGGGCGGAGCCGTAGCCCCGGCCGCCGAACAAGGCCCCCAGGACCGCATTGTGGCCCGTCGCCACGGGGTCGACATCGTCCATCTTGGCGTAGGCTTTCATCAGGTCCTTGGCCCGGCCGACCCGCAGGCCCGAGAGGAGCGGGTCCTGGATGATCTTGGCCGCCACCCGCAGGGCCTCGTCGAGGTGCTCCGTGAGGCATTCGACGATCACGGCCGAGTAGTCCTCGTAGCAGACGTAGCTCAGCCGCGTGGCCTGGGCCATGAGGTCCTGGACCTTGCCCTCGTCGGGGATCTCGAGCAGGATCCGGGTCGAGATCGCCGCCAGCCCGTCGAGGCCGGCCGGAACCGCCGACTTGCCGCCGCCGATGAAGAGGCCCACGACCGTTGTCGGTGAGATGGCGTCCTTTTGATAGATCCAGGGGATGCCGTTCCCGAGCGTCGCCCGCACAGGGATGTTCTTCCAAGGGGCTGGAGGGGGCGGGGATTGTGCTGCGGAGGGCCGGGCCGTCGCCAACAGGAGAGCGAGCCCGCCCGCGATCAGAACCGCCCATTTTCCGGCGCGGTTTGTCCGGGGCTTCATCGGTCCTTCTCCTTGATCGGGACGATCGAGATCGCCGCGTATTCGCCCTTGCCGAAATAGCGCCCCGCCGCCTTCCTCAGGGCGCTCGAATCGACCTTCTCGATGCCGTCGAGATAGCGGCCAGGGTCGGGCCGGGCGTTCAGAAGCATGTGGCGGACGAGCGACCCCGCCAGCTGCAGCCCGGATTCCTCAGCCTGGGCCGAAGCGAATCGGATCTGGTTCTTGGCCATCTCGAGATAGTCGAAGGCCGCCATCTCAGCCTCGGGGCCCAAGACGTCCTTCTTGGAATAATTCTGGTTGCCGGCCCTCTTGAGGAAATCCTCAGCGGCCCGTTCAACGGCCGGCAGGTCCCTGGGGTCGGCCCGGACGGAGAGGACAGCCGCCCCGCCAAAGCGGAAGGGCAGGTAGGACATGGTCACGCTCTGGACCGAATCGCGCTGGCTGTGGAGATACCCGCCGAGCATGGGGTTCACGCCCCGGCCCAGGGCTTCGACGAGCAGGCTCATCGCATACTGGTCGGGGCTGTTGTAGTCTGGGGCCGTGAAGGCGATATAGAGATATCCCTCCCGTACGTCCCGCTCGAGACGCTGCGAGCTCGACTTCTTGAGGGGCGGGGCCATGGGGACGGCCTCGGGCTCGAAGCCCGTTTTCGGGAGCGCGCCGAAAATGTCGCGGATCCGGACCTCGATGTCGGAGGCCGCAAAATCGCCGACCACGGCCATGGCGCCGTTGTCGGCCACGACGTATTTCCGGTAGAAGTCGCCGAGAGATCGGCTCGTAGCGGCCTCGACGACCTCCCGGCGTCCCATGACGGACCGGCCGTAGGGATGCCCCGGAAAAAGGCCCTGAAGGACGAGGCTCGTGGCGCTGCGCTCGGGATCGTCCTCCATCTGACTGTATTCCTCGAGGATGACCCGCTTTTCCGCATCGATATCGGCCTGGCTCAGGGCCAGGTTGAAGAGGATGTCCCTCTGGTTGCACAGGGCGAACTCGATCTCGGCGGAGGGAAGGGAGATCTCGAAGACGGCCAGGTCTTGGCCGGTGTGGCCGTTGAAGTAGGCGCCGTGGCGGCGGATGTCGGTCGTGACCTGGGCGCCGGTCCGCGTCGTCGACCCCCGGAACAGGATGCAGTGTTCGAGGAGGTGGACGAGGCCGTTCGTCGCCTCCGATTCGTCCTTCGAGCCGACGTTGAAGCCGATGACGATATGGACCAGCGGAAGGTCGTGCTTTTCGTAGAGGAAAACCTGAAGGCCGTTATCGAGGACGAAGGACCGGCCGGGTCCGGCCCCGCTGAGGGGCATGGCGGCCAAACACAGGACAACCGCGAGCCAAGAGCCCGGCCGCAGCCTATGCAGGGACGATCTCAGCAATGCGGGACCCTCGAGAAGTCCGCTGCCAGTTTATCACAGCGCCCGGCGGCCCTCCACCCGGTTCCGAGGCGGGCCTTGGCCACTCGGCCCGGCGGTTTGGGCGGCGCGACATTTGTGCTAAAATCGGCCCAGAGGTTATCCGATGCGACCCGAGAGAAAGGCCAGGATCCTGGTCATCGACGACGAGGAGAACATCCGCAAGTCCCTGAAGATGATCCTCGAATACGAGGGCTACGAGTTCTTCGAGGCGGCCACCGGCGAGGACGGCCTGGAGATGCTCCAGGAGACGGTGGGTCTCGACCTCGTCCTCCTCGACATCAAGATGCCGGGGAAGAGCGGCCTCGAGGTCCTGGCCGAGCTGCGGACGCGCCCCTATGTGCCCGAGGTCATCATGATCTCGGGGCAGGGGACGATCCAGGCCGCGGTCGAGGCGACCAAGCTCGGGGCCTTCGACTTCCTGGAGAAGCCCCTCCATCGCGAGCGGGTCCTCATCAGCATCCGCAACGCCCTCAAGCAGACCGACCTCAGCCGCGAGTGCCAGGACCTCAAGAAGAAGGCCGAGAAGCATTACGAGATCGTCGGCCGGCACCCCCTCATCCAGAACCTGTGGAAGGAGATCCTCAAGATCGCGCCGACCAACGCCACCGTGCTCATCCACGGCGAGAGCGGCACAGGCAAGGAGCTCGTCGCTCGTTCCATCCACGCCCACAGCCTGAGGGCGCGGGAGCCGTTCATCCAGGTCAACTGCGCCGCGATCCCCGAGGAGCTCATCGAATCGGAGCTCTTCGG
>CAZIQR010000053.1:0-15375 GCA_964541055.1 uncultured Eubacteriales bacterium | reverse complement strand
GCCGGCCGCCCCCCCCGCCGTCGACAAGCCCCCCCGGGGTGTGCTAACGTCCCACCCAAGGCTCCGCGCCCATCTCTCACAGGGAGGTCGCCATGGCTCTCGTCCGCCACCGCCATCCGCTCCGGGCCGCCGCGCGGGCCACTCTCGCCCTCGCCGCGTTCTCCGTCGTCCTTGTTCCCCTCGCCCGGGCCGCCGTCCGTTTCGCCGTCTCGTTCCCGGCCCAAAGGTCGGCCGCTCCCCTTGACGGCCGCCTGCTCCTTCTTCTGTCGACGAACGCCGAGGCGGAGCCCCGCTTCCAGATCAGCGACGGCCCCTCGACCCAGCTCGTCTTCGGCGTGGAGGTCGAAGGACTCAAACCCGGCGCCGAAACCGTTGTCGACGCCTCGGCCTTCGGCTATCCGGTGCGCAGCCTGGCCGACCTGCCGGCCGGGACCTACTATGTCCAGGCCCTCCTCCACCGCTACGAGACCTTCCATCGGGCCGACGGGCACACCGTCAAGCTGCCGATGGACCGCGGCGAAGGCCAGCGCTGGAACGCCGCCCCGGGCAATCTCTATTGCGTGCCCCGCAAGATGTCGCTCGATCCGAGCCGCGACGGGACCGTCCGGATCGTCCTCGATCAGGAGATCCCGCCCATCGCCCCGCCCAGGGACACGAAATACATCCGCCACGAGCGCATCCAGAGCGACCTCCTGACCAAATTCTGGGGCCGGCCGATGTACCTCGGCGCCTGCCTCCTCCTGCCCGAGGGCTTCGACGAGCACCCTCAGGCCCACTACCCGCTGGTCATCTACCACGGCCACTTTCCCGCCACCTTCGACGGCTTCCGCGAGACGCCGCCCGACCCGGACCTCAAGCCGGACTACAGCGAGCGCTTCCACCTCGCCGGCTACAACCGGATCCAGGAGGAATACGCCTACGAGTTCTACAGGGAATGGACCGGGAAGGGCTTCCCCCGGGCCATCGTCATGGAGATCCAGCACGCCAATCCCTACTACGACGATTCATACGCCGTGAACTCGGCCAATCTCGGGCCCTACGGCGATGCCATCGTCCGCGAGCTCATCCCCTATATCGAGAAGAAATACCGCGGCCTCGGCCAGGGCTGGGCCCGGTTCCTCTACGGCGGCTCGACCGGCGGCTGGGAGTCCCTGGCCGCCCAGGTCTTCTATCCCGACGACTTCAACGGCTGCTTCGCCTGCTGCCCGGACCCGATCGATTTCCGGGCCTACACGATCGTCAACATCTACGAGCACCGCAACGCCTACTACGTCGACAGCGCGTGGAAGCGCACGCCGCGCCCTGGCCTGCGCAATTACCTCGGCGAGGTCAGCGCCACGCTCGAGGAGTGCAACCACCGCGAGCTGGCCCTCGGCACGCGCGGGCGCTCCGGCGACCAATGGGACATCTGGCAGGCGGTCTTCGGGCCCGTGGGCAGCGACGGCTACCCGCAGCCGATCTGGGACAAGCTCACCGGCGAGATCGACCGAAAGGTCGCCGACTACTGGCGGGACCATTACGACCTCGTCCATATCCTCGAGCGCGATTGGGTCACGCTCGGCCCCAAGCTCCGGGGCAAGATCCACATCTACGTCGGCGACATGGACAACTATTATCTGAACGATGCCGTCTATCTGGCCGAGGCCTTCCTCGAGGGCACGAAGAACCCTTACTATGACGGCGACGTCGACTACGGGGACCGGGCCGAGCACTGCTGGAACGGCGATCACGAGCGGCCAAACGCGATCTCGCGGCTGCGCTACCACCAGATGTATCTGCCGCGGATCGTCGAGCGCATCCTGGCCACGGCGCCCAAGGGCGCAGACATCACCAGCTGGCGCTACTGACCGCGGCAGCGGCCCGTCTGGGGCCCGGTCGCGGAGGGGCCGAGGAGCGACGGGGTCGGGCCCGCGGGAAGAATATCCCTTATCGGGCGTCAAAAACATGGTATCATTTCGGCCTTTAGGAGCTCACGAGAATGCCCCATGATCGCCGCCCCCGCAGACCGTGGCTGGCCGCCGCTCTCGCGCTGGCGGCCGTCGTGCCCCTGGCCGCGCAGGAGCCTCTCAAGATCCTCGACGTGAAGCCCGTCGCCCCGGCGCCGCCGAGGATCGACGGCCTGATCGACGACCCTTGCTGGAAGGACCTCCGTCCGGTCGATGACTTCTTCCAGCACGATCCCATCAACGGCGCCAAGGCGTCCGAGGAGACCTACGTCTGGGCCGCTTTCGACCAGGATTACCTGTATTTTGCCTTCCTGATGAAGGACTCCCAGCCGGGCAAGATCTGGGCCGAGCTGACCCCCCGCAACGAATACGACAACAACGACACCATCAAGCTCATCATCGACGCCTACAACGACAAGCGGACGAGCATGGCGTTCGAGGTCAATCCCAGGGGCGTCCAGAAGAACTCGATTGAAACGATCTGGAAGTCCGGGGCCGTCGTCCGCCCGGACGGCTGGAGCGCCGAGATGGCCATCCCCTTCAAGTCGCTCCGCTTCTCGGCCAAGAAGCTCGAGGTCTGGGGGATCAACGTCGAGCGCTACATCAACCGCCTCAACGAGACGGACTTCTGGACCGACGTCAAGCGCGACCTGCCCGAGCTCCTTCAGACCGGCGAGCTGCGCGGCCTGGCCGGGCTCCGGCCCGGCTACAACCTCGAGTTCTTCCCCTACGCCGGCGTCCGGACGTCCGGATACGACACGGACGAAGGGCGCGTGACGGAATGGAAGGCGGCCGGCGGCCTCGACGCCAAGTGGGGCATCAAGCCGAACCTCTACCTCGACGTCACGGCCAGCCCCGATTTCAGCGAGGTCGAATCCGATCCGTTCATTTACCAGCTCTCGCCCTACGAGAACTACCTTCAGGAGCACCGGCCCTTCTTCTCCGAGGGCAGCCAGTACTTCTCCCTAGGCCCGTCCGACGAGTTCGCCTACCACGGCGGAGGCACCAGCCTGTTCTACTCGCGACGCGTCGAGAACCCCCGGGGCGCGATCAAGCTTTCGGGCAAGACGGGCGGCTTCGGCTTCGGCATCCTCGGCGCGGTCAACAAGGTCCCCGGCGACGACGGGATGGCGACGCGCAATTCGTATTTCGGCGTCGTCCGCGTCCAGAAGGACATCCTGAAGAACTCCCAGATCGGCTTCTATTACGCCGGGATGCGGGACCCGAAAGCGCCCGGCGGGGTCGTCGACAATCAGAATGTGGCCCTCGACTTCAATTTCAACTTCAGCGACTTCTATTACGTCAGCGGTCTCGCCGCCCGCACCTACAACGAGGGGCGGGGCTCGGCCCGCAACGGCATCTACCAGCTCAATTTCCGGCGCGAGCCCGACGCGGGGCTTCAGCTGACCGCCGGGTTCCAGCGGGTCGAGGACAATGTCGCCATCGAGACGGGGTTCATCGACAAGCTGGACATCCAGTCGTTCGACGCCATGATCGGGCACGCCTGGCGCTACAACAAGGGGCTCCTCAAGCGCTTCAGCTTCGACGTCAGCGGCTCCATGAAGCAGGATTCCTTCGGCCACGGGGCGGGCGAGGGCGCGGAGCTCTTCGTCTGGACGGAATTCTTCAACCGCCTGGAGGCCCACGGCGGCTTCTCGCTCGGCCGCAGCAAGTATCAGATCGAGGACGACGCCGGAAAACTGCTCTGGACGCCGGACTTCTTCAAGACCTACGGCTGGAACCTCGACGTCGGATGGCAGCACGGCGGATTCCTCAAGGAGATCTCCGTCGAGGGCGGCTGGAACAAGAAGGGCGTTTACCCCGAGACCGGCGAGGAGAACTTTTCCACGGTCCTGCCCGGCGCGGAAACGAACGTCGAAGGGCAACTGACCCTGCGGCCCCGCTCCAACCTGGAGTGGTCGGTCGAGGGCGGCTGGATCCGCCAGACGATCGACGGCACCGGCGCGGAGATCTTCAACGGCCTGGCCTACGAGACGGCCCTCCATTACCAGCTGACGCGGAGCCTGTTCCTCAACACCCGCTATTTCGGCGAGACCCGGGACCGGCAGTACAGCCTCGACGTTCTCGTCGGCTACTATTTCGGGGCCGGGAACGTCGTCCAGCTGGCCTTCAAGAAGAGCGAGCGCAACGACCTCTTCAGCCGGCTCAGCGGCTACTCGATCACCCTCAAGGTCTCTTACCTCCTCCGGATCTAGGCGGCCGCAGCGAACGAGGCGGTCTCCACGGCCTTGAAATCGCCGCCGCCGTAGGCTACGATGCGCGCATGACCGGACTTCCCCTGCCTCCCATCGCCAAGCTCGCCGCCGTCCTCCTCCTGCTCGCCGCGCCTCTTCTGGCCGCCGGAGCGGGCAAGCCCGCCAAGCTCGCCGACGCCCTTCTGGCCAAGATCGGCTCAGCCAACGAACCGGGCGCCGGCGTCATCGTGCTCCGGGACGGCAAGGTCGTCTACATCGGGACGCGCGGCCTCGCCGACCTGCAATCGGCCCGGCCGATCGACGGCCGCACCGACTTTCGCCTGGCTTCAGTCACGAAGCAGTTCACCGCCATGGCCGTGATGCTCTGCGTCCGCGACGGCAAGCTCCGCTACGACGACCGCCTGACCGGCCTTTTCCCCGGCTTCCCGGAATACGGCCGCGACATCACCGTGCGCCATCTCCTCAACCACACCTCGGGGCTGCCCGATTACGAGGACCTGATGCCGGCCGCGGACCCCTCCCGGCCCGTGGAAGAGGCCCAGATCGACGACCGCGGGGTCCTCGAGCTCCTCAGGGCCCAGAAATCCGGCTGGTTCGTCCCCGGAGCCCTGTGGCGCTACAGCAACTCGGGTTATGTCCTGCTCGGACTCATCGTCGAAAAGGCCTCGGGCCTGTCGTTCCCGACATTCCTCCGCGAGCGGATCTTCGCCCCGCTCAAGATGGACAACACCGTGGCCTTCGTCCGCGGCCGCAACAAGGTCAACGACCGGGCCTTCGGCTACACCAGGGACGGCGGCCATTGGCGCTTCACCGACCAGAGCCCGACCTCGGCGACGCTCGGCGACGGCGGCGTCTACTCCTCGCTTTACGATCTGACGCTCTGGGACGAGGCCCTGCGCCGGCACCTCCTGCTGACGGAAGAGGAAATGAAACCGGCCCTGACCCCGGTCCGCGTGACGGGCGGCCCGGGCCCGGTCGGACCGGACGGGCGGCCGGCCGATTACGGGTTCGGCTGGTTCCTCAACGACTGGGAAAGCCATCCGCGGATGTGGCATTACGGAGAGACGGTCGGCTTCCGGACGGCTATCCAGCGCTTCACGGCGGACGGCCTGACGGTCATCCTGCTCGCCAACCGCACGGACGTCGAGGCCTCGCCGCTGGCGCTCAAGATCGCGGGGTATTTCCTGAAGGCGGGGCGCTAGGCCGGAGGGGAACAGGTCAAGCGACGGTCGAGGGGATGCCCTCATGCCGCGCGTAGAGATGGCGGATCAGGGCCAGCACCGATTGGGACGTCAGCCGCTCGAACTCGACGCCGATCTCGTAAAGGTCCTCGTGCTCGCGGCGCCGCATCCATTTCACCTGGCCGTCGAGGCTGACGGCCTCGTTCGAACCCGCCAAGTTGAGACGGATCTTGATCAGGACGCCGACGGGATAGCCCTTCGCGGTCACGATCCGCGCCCCGCCCGTCGACAGGTCGTAGGTGTGGGCGGCGATGCCGGGGCCCTGATAGCGGTCGATGGCCGTGCGGATCAGGACCTCGTTGCGCTCGACGAAGCGGTTTCTCTTGCGTCTCTCGTACATCTCCGGCTCCTGGGACCGTTGTCCTTCCCTTCGGCCCGATGATGGGCGTCTTCCGGGACGGCGCAATCACCCCTGGCGGTGATACGGACGGTGAATTCCCACCCCCGGCGCCTTCGCGTTGACGGGCCGAGGGCCGGGTGTTATCCTGAGGCCGTCTTCGATGAGAGCCTCCAAGACGTGGGCGTTGGTGCTCATGGGCGGCGGCGCGCGCGGCCTCGCCCACGTGGGCGTCATCCGCTTCCTGGAGAAGAAGGGGCTCATCCCGGACGTCATCGCCGGGACCTCGATGGGGGCGCTCGTCGGCGGGATGTTCGCCGCCGGCCTGTCCGGGGCGAAGCTGACGGAGATGCTGGACGGCCTCGGCCTCGACCGGGCCGCGCACAAAGCCCAGAGCCGCGGCCTGTTCCGGCGGCCGCGCAGCCTCTTCGAATACCTTCTGCTCACCGACACCAAGAACCGGTTCATCCACAAGATCGGCGCCAATAAAAAAGAGGACGCGATCGAGACCTATCTCCGGAGCTGCATCGGCGAGGCGCGCATCGAGGACCTGCCGATCAAGTTCCTCTGCAACGCCGTCGATCTCGTCACCGGCCGCGAGGTCCTCTTCACCAAGGGCCGTTTGGACCGGGCCCTGCGGGCGACGTCCTCGCTGCCGCTCGTTTTCGCCCCCATCGACATGGGTCCCCTGCTCCTCGTCGACGGCGGGGTCCTCAACAGCGCGCCGGTCGAGGCGGCGCGGGCGGCCGGGGCCGAGGTGGCCGTTCTCGTCGACGTCCACCGGCCCCTCAAGAGGGTCCCCAAGGAGCGGCTCCGGAGCACGCTCCAGCTCGTCCAGCGGACGGTCGAGGTCGCCACGTCGGCCTCGTTCGAAGAACGGACCCGGCACGCCGACCTCGTCATCCGGGTCCCGGTCGACCAGGGCGTGCTTCAGTTCTCCGGACCGCGGCGGGTCGCCACGGTCGGCGAGCGGGCGGCCGCGGCCCGCTTCGAGGACCTGAAGCGCGCCATCGGCGCCGCCTCCTAGAGGGGCGCCGGCGCGGTCGTCAGTCCCAATCTTTGAGGATGAATCCGACGCCGATCCGGCTGAGGCGGTGATCGTGGTCGAGCAGGCTCTCGCCGTAGCCGACGAAGCCCTGGACGTAGCCGTCGACCTGGGACACGAGGGGGAAGCTCCACTCCAGCTGGATCGCGCCCCGGTTGCCGCGGAACCGGAGGTTGTCGCGCAGCATGATCCCGAGGCGGTGCTTCTTGAGGAAATAGTAGGCCCAAACCTCCCCGGGCCCCATGAAGTCGTCGATGCGGGGGTTCTTCGGCTCCTCGTAGGCATGGTGAAAGTGATGCCACGTCTTGAAGAGGAGCGAGAGGTTCCCCCGCTCCAGGCCGGCATTGAGCACGAGGCGGTCCCAGGTTCTCGAAAGGGGCTGGGACCGGCCGTTCGATTGGTGGTTGTATCCGAACTGGATGAAGCGGGCCTTCAGGCCGAGGACGCTGAAGCGGGTCCGGACGGTGAAGAGGCCTTCCGGCTCGTAATCGGTCTCCCGGAACGGCGAGCTCTCCGCGACATCGTAGCTCTGCCAGAACGCGCGCTGCGTGAAGCCGAACCAGAGGTCGACGCTCTTCCCGAAGATATCCCGCCAAAGCCTGACCTTGAAGCTCAGCTGGAAGGTTGATTCCGTTTTCATCAGGGTCGTGTCGGGGAAGACCTCGAGGAGGGGGGCGGCGTTGGGCGAGCTGTTGCGGGACAGGATAAGGGCGTAGTTGGACCTGTGGACGGCCAGGAAGGGCGCCCCGACCCGCGTGTCCCCGTCGAGCTGCCAGAGCACGGTGAAATAGGACGGCTTGGCGCCGCCCGAAGCGGGCGCGGCCGAACCGGTCTGCGCCGCCGATACGAGAACGCTCAGCGAAAGAAGAAATCCCAGGATCGACGGCGCGCGGAGCGAGTTCGTCATGTCAAACCCTTCCCCCGAAGCCGGGCGTTCTCCTTATAGGGCCTGGCGAACGACCTGTCAAGCGCGCGCCGGGCCGGGGGGCCGGAAGGGAAAGGACGGGGATCAGGAAACGGAGGACGGCACGCCGCCCTTCTTGCCGTAAAGATGCGTGATGAGGGACAGGATCGTCTCGGGGATATTATGGAGGAACTCGACGCCGAGATCGAAGTGCCGGCCGTCCGGGTTCGGCCTCGACCAAGCCACCTCGCCGTCCACCTCGACGGGTTTCTCGGCGCCTTCGAGCTCGATGACGATCTTGAGAACGACCCGACCGGGAAGCTCTGGTCGCAGCAGATCCAGGCGCCGGAGACCGAGATGTCGTGGGTGTAGGCGTTGATCGCCCCCAGCGAGGCCGTTTCGAGCGACTGGCCCTTGTCCTCGATCAGGACGCTGTTGCGCTCTTCGAATCTCTTGTCCCGGCGGCTGTCCATCCGTGATCCTCGTCCGGTCCGCGGAAAGGGACCGTCTCGGCCATTATCGGCCGGACGGAGGCCCCAGGTCAATCACCGGCGGGGGTTAATCGACCGGTGAGATATCCCCCTCTCGCGGGCGAACGTTCCTCAAAGGCTCAATACCAGTCCGAGAAAATGAACCCGATCCCGATCCGGCTGATGCGGTGGTTGTAGTCGAGAAGGCTCTCGCCGTAGCCGTTGAAGAACTGGACATAGCCGGCGATCATGGCGAACATCGGAAAGCTCCACTCGAGCTGCAGGGCGCCCTTGTTGTCGCGGAAGTTCAGGTTGTCGCGAAGCATGACCGCGATCCGGTGCTTCTTCAGGAAATAATAGCCCCAGATCTCGCCGTGGCCGACGTAATGGGTCAGCCCGGGGTTGTCGTCGACGGCGTCGTGGAGGCGGATCCAGCCCTTGACGAGGACCGAGAGGGGGCCCCGCTCGAGGCCGAGGTTGGCCACGATCCGGTTCCAGCTCCTCGACAGAGGGTCGGACTGGCCGTTCGACTGGTGGTTGAATCCGATCTGCACGAACCGGACGTCGAGCCCCAGCGCGCGGACATGGGAGGTGGCGGTCAGCAGGACTTCCGGCTCGTAATCGGTTTCGCGGAACGGCGAGCTGTCGTCGAAATCGTAGAGCTGCCAGAAGGACCTCTGGGTATAGGCGGCCCAGAGGTTGAGGTCCTTGCCGAACATGTCGCGCCAGAGCCGGGCCTTGAAGCTGAGCTGGAACGCGACCTCCGGTTTGACCCAGGTGTGGGCCGGATCGATCTCCCGGTAGGGGGCTTGGTTCGGGGAGAAATTATAGGTGGCCGGGAGGGCGTAGTTCGAGCGATGGAAGGTGACGCCCGGCTTTCCGGCCCGGGTCTTCTTGTCGAGCTGCCACAGATCCGTGAAATAGGAGGGCTTCGCGTCGCCCTGAGCCGTGACGGCCGTTTGGCCGGAAAGATCGGAGGCGGCCTGAGGCGCGCCCGTCAAGCCGCCCGCCGCGGCCAGGATCGAGAGGACGAGAAAACCGGGGAGCGGGATCGGGGATGGTCCGGACCTGAGCATGGCGACCTGCCCTTCGCCCCCAGGGCGGGCTTGGATATGACCTTACTTAATGAACTGCCAGAGGTCGTTGAGCCAGCCGCCGGTCCCCTTCGAGTCGGAGCCGTAGCCGCCGAAGAACCAGAGCCTGCCGGAGCCGTCCATCCAAGACACCGATGAGAAGCGCGCCCCGGGGATGTTGGTCGAATCCGGCGTGCCCTTCGTGCCGTAGGTCCCTTTGCCGCCCCCGGTGCTGCGGCCCGAGGTCCAGGTCCAGGCGCTTTTCGCCGGGTTGAATTTCCAGAGGTCGTTGAGCCAGCGGTCGTAGGCCGTCGAGTCGAGACCGTAGCCTCCGAAGAGCCAGAGTTGGCCGCTGCCGTCGATCCAGGACACGGACCCGGACCTCGATCCCGGCGTGTCGGTGGTGCTCTCCGTGTCCACCGTGGTATAGGTCCCCGAGACCCGGACCACGTTGCCGCCCGTCATCCACGTCCATTGCCCGGCCTCGGGATCGTATTTCCAAAGATCGTTGAGCGGGCCGCGGTTTTCCTCGGAATCATAGCCCTCGCCGCCGAAGAGCCAGAAGAGCCCGTCGGGATCGAGCCAGCCCGCGCCCATGTAGCGGCCGCCGGGGACGTTGGCGGCGTCGGCGGTGCCCTTCGTCCCGTAGGCGCCGGGCTGATCGACGGCATTGCTCCCCATGACCCAGGTCCATTGGCCGGCCGCGGGGTCGAAGGCCCACAGGTCATTCAGCCAGCCGGCGTTGCCGGAGGCGTCCTCGCCGTAGCCGCCAAAGAGCCAGAAGCGCCCGTCGGCGCCGGTCACGGAAACGGCCCCGAACCTCCCGCCGGGGATGTTCGAGGACGCCGCCGTGCCCTTGGTCCCGTAGACGCCGGGCTGATCGACGGCATTGCTCCCCATGACCCAGGTCCATTGGCCGGCCGCGGGGTCGTACATCCAGAGGTCGTTGAGGTTCCCATAATCGTTGGCGGTGGTGAAGCCGAAGCCGCCGAAGAGCCAGACGTTGCCGCCGCCGTCGGTCCAAGCGACGGACCCGTTGCGGGCGCCGGGGATGTTCAAGGCGGAGGCCGCGCCGCGCGTGCCGTAAACGGCCGGTTCGTCGACCGAAGAGCCGCCGCCCATCCAGGTCCAGTTGCCGCCCGCCGGGTCATAGACCCAGAGATCGTTCAGGCGGTCCCTGTAGCCGGCGGCGTCATACCCGTAGCCGCCGAAGAGCCAGAACCGGCCCGACGCGTCGCGCCAGGATACGGCGTCTTCGCGGGAACCGGGGACATTGGCCGCCGCCGGGGCGGCCAGGGTGCCGTAGACGCCAAGCTGATCGACGGTATCGGCGCCCGAGATCCATTCCCACTTGTGGGCCACGGTGGTCACGGCGCTCTTCTTCTCGCAGCCCGCAGCCGCGAACAGCAACAGGGGCAGGAGGGCCAATGATCCCAGTTTCGCTGCGCTCTTCATGAGACCTCTTTAGTTCAACCGATCTCCGGACACTATCGTTGCCTGGGCCTTCCGGGGCCACAGCTCCCCCCTAGAGTAGCCGAATTCGGGCTTTATCGCCAGACCTCGTGTATAATCTCCTTCTGTCAACCCCGACGAGGAGGAGCTTATGTCCGCCAGAAACCAACGCCTGACGATCGCGATCCTGACCGCCGCATCCATTGCGGCCCTGGCCGCCGGCGCCGCCGCCCAGAGCCAGGCCCCGGCCCAGAAGCCCGACGTCCTCGTCGGCACCTGGGACGTCAAAATGGAGGACGGTTCCCGCGAGTTCACCTGGGAGTTCGCGATCAAGGACGGGAAGCTCGTCGGCAAATACTCCGGCGCCTCGGGATCGGCCGAGATGGCCAACTTGACCTTCGAGAACAACACCGTCAAGTTCTCGGTGACCGTCGGCAACGGCATGGTCATCGACTTCTCGGCGATCGTCGCCGACGACAAGCTCACCGGTATGCTGTCGCTCGAATACGGCGAAGCCCCGATCACGGGCGCCAAGAGAAAGTAGGCGGCCTCGGTCTTTCGCCGGCCCCGGTTTGACTCGTCCATCCGCCTGAGGTATACCCGTCGTAGTCTATTGCCCGGAGGGACCTCCATGAACACCTCACCGCGGAAAAAGCCGGCGTCACTGAGCCTCATTCTGGCCTCGCTCATTCTCGGTCTGGCGATCGCCGCCGCCCCGGCGGCGGCCCGGCCGGCCCCGACGGCGCCGTCGCTGTCCTTCACGGTTTCCATGGACCGCCCGGCCTCCCATTACTATCACGTCGTCTTCCGGGCCGAGGGTCTCAAGGGCGAGACCCAGGACCTCAAGATGCCGGTCTGGACGCCCGGCTATTACCAGATCATGGACTACGCCAAGGCCGTCAAGGACTTCCATGTCGAGGACGGGACGGGGAAAGCCCTTCCTTTCGAGAAGACGGCTAAGAACACCTGGCGGGTGCGGACCGGGAAGGCCGCGTCGTTCGTCGCGAGCTACGACGTCTATGCCTTCACCCGGTTCGTGGCCGACAGCTACCTCGGCGATGACGGCGGCTTCATCACCCCGGCCGGCCTTTTCGTGAACGTCGCCGGGCACCTGAAAGACCCCATGAACGTCACCGTCGTGCCCTCGGCCGGCTGGAAAGAGGTCGCGACCGGCCTCGATCCCGTGCCCGGCCGCGCCAACACTTTCACCGCGCCGGACTTCGATACTCTCTACGATTGTCCGATCCTCGTCGGCAACCTGGAGGTTTTGAGGTTCGAGGCGGCCGGAAAGCCCCACACCGTGGCCGCCTACGACCTCGGCACGTTCGACCGGGCCAGGTTCACGGGCGACCTGGCGAAGATCATCGAAGCCGCGGCGGGTCTGATGGGCGAGCTCCCCTACCGCCACTACACCTTCCTGATCATCGGTCCGGGCGGCGGCGGGCTCGAGCACCTGAACTCGACGGCCGTCACCCTCGCCCCGGGCTCGCTCGACGACCCGCAGGGCTACGAGCGCTGGCTAAGCTTCATCGCGCACGAGTATTTCCACCTCTTCAACGTCAAGTCCATCCGGCCCATCGCCCTCGGCCCCTTCGATTACGACCGCGAGAACTACACGGATCTGCTCTGGTTCTCCGAGGGAGGGACCGTCTATTACGAATACAGGCTTCTCAACCGGGCCGGGCTGATGAGCCGCGACCGGATCCTCGAACGGTTGGGCTCGACCATCGCCACCTACGAGAACGCCCCGGGGCGGCGCCACCAATCCGCCGCATTGTCGAGCCTCGACACCTGGTCGGGCTATTTCGGCCGCAACGAGCATGCCACAAACACGACGATCTCCTACTACGACATCGGCTGCGGGTTGTGCCTCCTCCTCGACCTCAAGATCCGCGAGGCGTCGCAGGGGCGGGCCTCCCTCGACGACGTCATGCGCACGCTCTATCGGACGTTCGCCAAGGGGCAAAAGCGCGGTTTCACTGACCGGGAGTTCCGCGAGGTCTGCGAGCGGGCGGCGGGCGCGCCTTTAAGCGAGATCTTCGATGTGTATGCGGCGACCACGGAGAGATGGGATTATGCAAAGTATCTGGGGTACGCGGGACTGACGATCGACGTCGAGCCGCGCCCGGCGAAGGGCCCCTGGTTCGGCGCTTCGACGCAGGACCAGAACGGGAGCGCCGTCGTCGCGACGGTCGAGCTCGATTCGCCGGCGGCAGCGGCTGGATTATCCGTTCAGGACGAGATCCTGGCCATCGACGGGGAGCGGACGAGCCCGAGGGCGCTCAAGGGCACGCTGGCCGATCACAAGCACGGCGACAAGCTCAGGGTGCTTTACGCGCGGCGCGGCGCGGTCAAAGAGACCGAGGTCGTGCTCGGGACCAAGTCCGAGCCGGCCTGGAAGATCACGCCGCTCGCCAATCCAACGCCCGCGCAGAAAGTGCTCTGGGACGCCTGGCTGAGATAGGGGAAAAAGTGCCCCTGGCCTGACTCGAACAGGCGACAAACAGATTAGGAATCTGCTGCTCTATCCATACTGAGCTACAGGGGCACCCAGCGGAAGCCCCCTTACTATAGCCGAAGGCCCGCGGCGTTTCAATCCGTTGGGATGCGCCGACGGCCGCTTTTTCGTTGGCATCGGGGGCAGAAATACGTCCCCCGTCCCGCGACGACGATGCGCTTCACCCGGCCCGAACAGCCGGCACAAGGCTCCCCCTCGCGGTCATAGACTTTGTGGTCGAATTGGAACTCGCCGGCCCGGCCGTCGGCATCGACATAGTCGCGAAGCGTCGAGCCGCCCGCTTCGACGGCCTTGCCTAGTACACGGAGCATCGAGGCTCGCAGACGGTCCAGGTCCGCCCGCCTCAAAGAAGAGGCCGGCGTTTCCGGATGGACGCGGGCGTCAAAGAGGATCTCGTCGGCGTAGATGTTGCCGATCCCAGCGATGATCGTCTGGTTAAGAAGAAGGCTCTTGATCTTTCCCGACCGGACCGCGAGGAGACCGGCGAAAGCCTCGGAGGTCACGTCGAAAGGCTCCGGGCCGAGGGCGGCGATCTCCGGCGACGATCCGGCCTCGCCCCCGGCGAGACAGAGCATGAAGCCGAAGCGGCGGATATCGCGGAACCTCAGCTCGTTCCGTCCGTCGCGGAACCGGACGATGAGGCGGACGTGCTTGTCGACCGGCTCGTCCGGCCTGACGACGAGCATCTGGCCCGTCATCTTGAGATGGAAGACGAGGCCGATCCCGCCGCCGCATTCGATAATGATCATCTTGCCGCGGCGCCGGATGCTCTCGATCCTCCGGCCCTCGAGGTCCGCGAGCCGGCAGCCGCGGGTCCGGCGGAGGAGCTTGCGGTCTAGCAGGCGGACGCCGGCGATCTCACGGCCGATGATCCGGGGCATGAGCGAGCGGGCGACCGTTTCGACTTCGGGCAGCTCGGGCATGGGGGTATTCTATCAGAGATGCCCTATTGATTTGCCGGTGCGATTCGACTAAGATGCCCTCTTATGAAAATCAAGGGCATTCTGGCCATGATCGCCGGTTGGGCCGTGCCCGGGCTCGGCCACGCCATCCAGAAGAAGTACACGCGCGCCATCCTCTTCTTCGTCTCGATCTTCGCCATGACCGGCCTCGGCCTGGTCATGGGCGGGCGGGTCTATCCCTTCCAGACCGACAACCCGCTGACCATCCTGGCCTTCTTCGCCGACCTCGGCAACGGCCTCTTCTACGGCCTCGCGCGCTACTTCCATTGGGGCGGCGGGGACCTGGCCCGGCAGACGTTCGAGTTCGGGACGGCTTACATCGCCGGGGCGGGGCTCCTCAACTTCCTCGTCGCCCTCGACGCGTATGACATCGGAGCGGGGAAGAAGTCATGATCCTCGAGAGCCACCTCCTGTCGATGATCATCTACGCCTTCTTCGTGGCCCTCGTCCTGTCCCTCATCCGGCGCACGGACCTCAAGGGCCGCGTCCGCTACGGCCTGCTCCTGTTCGCCGTCATGACGGCCGGGGCCATCGCGTTCGGCTGGCTCATGTTCCTGTTCGTCAAGAAATAGAGCCCCGCGGCCGGCGGGCGGGGACGCCGCGACCATGATCGAGCTCCATCACATCTGGAAGCAGTATCAGAAGCCCTACTGGGCGCTCTCCGACGTCACCCTCCAGATCAACGACGGCGATTTCTATTTTATCACCGGGCCGAGCGGCTCGGGCAAGACGACCCTCCTCAAGACGATCTTCCGCGAGATCCTGCCGACCGAGGGCCAGATCCTCGTCAACGGCGTCAACATCCTCAAGATCCGCGACAGCCGGATCTACACGCTGCGGCGGACGATGGGCATCGTCTTCCAGGACTTCCGGCTCATGTTCCACAAGACCGTGTTCGACAACGTGGCCGTGCCGCTCCAGGTCGTCGGCGTCGGCCGCAAGGAGATCCGGCGCCGCGTCTTCGGCACCCTCCAGAAGGTCAACCTGCACCAGAAGATGTGGGAGATGCCGGGCCGCCTGTCCTACGGCGAGCAGCAGCGGGTGGCCATCGCCCGGGCCGTCGTCAACAACCCGGAGATCATCCTCGCCGACGAGCCGACCGGCAACCTCGACCCCGAGCTGGCCTTCGAGATCGTGACCCTGTTCAAGGAGTTCAACAAGCAGGGCGCGACGGTCATCATCGGCAGCCACGACCGCGAGCTCATCCGCCA
>CAZIQR010000052.1:0-15515 GCA_964541055.1 uncultured Eubacteriales bacterium | reverse complement strand
CGTAGTGGGCCTGGAGGCTGTGGTTGAAGTTCTCGAGGTTGGGGACGCCGGTGCCGCAGAAGGCCAGCGCGGACTGGGTAAAGGCGGAGGCCGGCGAGAGGCGGGCCAGGTTGAGGCTGAGGGCCCGCCGGACGGCCTTCTGGCGCTCGTAATCGGCGTCGAACTTCTGAAGGTCCTGGGCCAGCCGGTCCTCGAACGACTTGGCGACGGGGCCGCGCTCCTTCGTGTAGGCGTCCCAGTTCCATGACCCCTTGCCCTGGTCGTTGAGATATTTCTCCATGAGCGGGGCCAGGGCCTTGCCCTTCTCCTTCTCGATCTGGTTGCGGAGCTGGGCCCGGTTGGCCTTCATCGCTTCTTCGCTCGGCACATGGCGGACCAGGCCGGCCACGGGCTCGCTTGTCTTGGGGATGACGAAGGTCAGGAAGATCCAGACGAAGAAGCTGGCCAACAAGGCCAGGCTCGTCCGGTGAGTCCGGGTCGAGATGAGGAGGCCGAGCGAGAAAAGGGCCGCGAGGTAGAGGACGGAGAGGAGCCCCAGGGCGGCCAGCCGGCCGAGGTTCCCGGCCTCGAAGAGCGGGAAGCCCTCGAGAAGAAGGATGACGAGCCCCAGGACTGTGCTGACGGCGAAGGGAATGAGCAGCACGCTGAAGCCGCCCAGGAACTTGCCCAGGATCACGGAGCTTCGGGTGGCCGGGTTGGAGAAGATCAATTTAAGCGTCCCGGTCTCCTTCTCGCCGCTGACGAGAGAGCCCGCGTAGAGCACGGCGAAGAGCCCGAGGAGGAAGCTGACGATGACGACGAAATCGAGCTTGCCGTTGATATTGCTCAGGACCTCGTTCTGGACCTGGGAGCCCTTCGGGTCGGTCTGGTATTTGGTGAAGGTCACGCTCTTGGGCAGGACGCCCTCGAGGCCGATGCCGAACGTGCTAAGGGCGCTGGGCTGCCGGTAGATCGTCGTCGTGGCCTTGGACTCCCGTTGGGAGGAGTCGTACTCGCGGTAGGCGTTCCTGTATCCGGCGTAATTGAGGGCCAGGCTGGCCGGGATGAGGACGAGGCAGAGGAGCGAGACGATGAGGAACTTGGGGCTGAGGACCTGGTCGAGGATCTCCTTGCGGACGATCGTTCTCAGCATCGCGCCTCCATCGAAAACCGGTGCGGGCCGGGCGGACGGCCGCCCTCTAGGAATTTATACTTCAGAGGGGCGGGTTTTGTTGTGTCCCGTCCGAATTATTACCGCCGGGTGAGCTTGATGCCGAAGACGACGATGCCGACGAGCAGGCCGATCAGGAGCAGCACCAGAGCCCCGATGCCGACGACGTTGGCCTTGGACGAGATGTGGATGCGCACGATCTTGTCCTCGGACTCGACCCGCCGGTTGTCGGCCAGGGCGTCCGTCCGGATCTTGGGCTCGTAGTCGCCGACCGAGACGCCGTCGGGCGGCAGGAACTTGATCTTGACGACCTCGTCCTTGTTCTGCTCGAGCGTCGCGATGAGGTCGGGCGTGATCTCCACCCGCCAGTTGAGCGGCAGGTCGCAAAAGACGCGGACGTTGTTGAGCTTGCGCGTGCCGGTGTTGCGGATGGTCACGTCCATGCTGATCGTGTCGCCGACCTTGATCTCGTGGTAGAGGTTGACGGCCTGGACCTCGACCTTGGGCACGCCCCGGGGAATGAGCTCGAGCTTGACATAGCCGGCCTTGAGGCTCTCGATCCCGTCGAGGCCGATCCCGGCCCCCCCGGCCGCCCCCCCCTCGAGGCCGCGGAGCTTTTCCGTCTGGTCGTTGTCGAGGGCCAGGACGTAGAACTCCATGGGCTTGTCCAGGATGACCCGCTCGTCCGGATTCTTGGGGAGGAAGAGCTTGAGCTGGAGCTTCAGGCTGGTGATGCCCTCGCTGAATTTGATCTGCGACAGGCGGGCGCTCGTCGTCGGGTCGCTGAACTCGTAAGTGATCGGAGTCGGCAGGTTCACGGCCTCGAGCTTGAAGACGTTGGCCTCGCCGCTGAACTTCTCGAGCGAGAGGTCGTAGGTCGCCGTGCTCTCGAGGTCGGCCTCCTGCGAGAACTGGGCCGAATTGACGGTGACCATGTTGGCGCTGACGCCCTTCTGGAGGTAGACCGAGGTCTTCTCGTCCTTGCCCGAGTAGGAGACGTTGACGTCGAGGTTCTCGACGTCCTTGAGGAGCTGGAAGGTCACGTCGCGCCGGGACTCGATCGGCAGGGAGGCCACGACCCGCTCATAGGGGTCGGAGATGATCTTGCCCTCGGACTGGAGCGAGACGTAGACGTCCTTGATCTCCTTCATGAAATCGAGGGGGAAGATGTCCTCGGCGTTGATCTTGAGGTTGGCCAGCTCCTTGAGCTCCTTGGACGTGTAGCGCAGGGAGACGGTGACGAACTTCTTGCCGCTCCGGTCCTGGAACTTGACGGCGCTCGCGACCGAGATGCGGGCCTCGCTGCCCATGAAGTTGATGAGGGCCTGCTGGAACTTGACCTTGGCCTGGAGATAGGTGGTCTCCCGGACCTTGTATTCCGCTTCCGACGTCAGGCCGTCCTTCTTGAGCTCGACGTAGCGGAGATAATCCGCCTCGGCCTGGGCGTAGGCGAGCTGGGCGCTCTTGAGCTCGAGGAGCTTCATGCTCTGGGATTCCTGGGCCTGGGCGGCGGCGCGGCCGAACGTGACGAGGACCACCGCCGCGAGGATGAAGAGCCGGATGAGTTTCATCGAGGAGCCTCCGTGAATCGACCTATTGTAGCTCAAGTCGGCCTTGAAAAACGACCCCGCGGGCCAAAATCCACCCCGGGGTCATTGAGATATACGCCTCCGGGCGCCCCGGGGTTTCGGCCAAGGAACGATTTTTTGGCCCGTGCGTAATATAATAGGCGGCAGTATTCTACGATCGGAGGACGTTCATGACCCCAAGACGCATATCCGGCGCGCTTCTTGCCTTGGCCCTTCTCGGCGGGCTCGGCTTCGGCCAAGCCCCCCCTCCCCAGACCCAGCCTCCGGCCCTGACCCTGAGCCTCGAGGATTCGATCGTCCGGGCCCTCAAGAACAACCTCGACCTGGCCGCCGAGGTCATCGCGCCCGGCCTGGCCGAAGAGAATCTGGCCCTCGCGAGGCAGATCTACACCCCGACCCTGCAGCTCGACCTGACCGGCAACCGCTACGAGCAGCTCTCGACCTGGTCCCTGCAGAAGACCGGCACGTACGTCAACAAATCCACGAACTCGACCATGACGGTCGCGCAGCAGCTGCCCTTTGGCGGCAAAGTGCAAGCCGGCCTGACCTACGACTACTCGCGCAACAACCAGCTCTTCCAGAGCTACAACCCGTCCTACACCGGCCGCCTGAACTTCCAGCTGACCCAGCCCCTGCTCAAGAACTTCGGCTGGAAGGTCAGCCGGCGCCAGATCATCGTCGCCCAGAACAGCTTCACCGCCTCCCGCAGCCAGTTCAAGGACGTCCTCATCTCGACGATCTACTCGGTCGAACAGGCCTATTGGAACCTGGTCTACAGCATCGAGAACCTGAAGACCCTCCGCCAGTCGCTCGAGAGCGGCCGCGACCTCCTGGCCAAGACCAAGCGCGAGGTCGAAGTCGGCACCAAGGCGCCGATCGAGGTTCTCAACGCCAAGGCCACGGTCGCCAAGCGCGAGGCCGACATCCTCCAGGCCGAGGCCCTGGTCAAGCGCAACCAGGACCAGCTCCGGACCCTCCTCAACCTCGGCGCCGATCCGGCCGGGGCGAAACAGGACATCTTGCCCGTCGACGCGCCCACGTTCGAGCCGTTCGCGATCAACCTGGATGAGGCCTACGCTCAAGCCCTGGCCCGCCGGCCGGATCTCGACGCCTCCCGGGCCCTCATCGAGAACAAGGCCGTCAATTTCAAGTTCGCCAAGAACCAGCGCCTGCCCCAGCTCGACCTTCAGCTCTCGAAGATGAGCCCGGGCATCTCCGGGCAGCAGTACATCTACGACGAGAACAATCCGTTCTTGCCTCCGACGCTCGGCCCGTCCGGCAGCGCCAGCGAGGCCTTCCGCGACGCTTTCAAGTTCCTCTACAACAACTGGACGGCCGGCGTGACCCTGACCATCCCCTTCGGCGATGTCCTCGGCAAGGCCGGCTACGCGTATGCCAAGCTCGACCTCGAGCAGGCCCAGGCCCAGCTCAAAACGCAGGAACAGAAGATCTTCCTCGAGGTCAGCGACGCCGTCCGGACGCTCGAGACCTCGGCCAAGGCGGTCGAAGCCTACCGCATCGCCCGCGAGTTCGCCGAGAAACAGCTCGAGGCCGAGATGAAGAAGCTCAGCGTCGGCATGTCGACGAACTATTTCGTCCTGCAATATCAGGACGCGCTGGCCATCGCCCGCTCGGCGGAGATCCAGTCGCTCGTCACCTACAACCTCGCCAAGGCCAACATCGCCAAGGTGACCGGCACGACCCTGGAGCAGCGCAACATCTCGCTCGGCGATTACATCAGGTGAGCCTGCCTGACTCACGGGTTGGGTCCGAGCTGTGCTAGAATAGCGCGGTGAGTCTTTTCCTCATCGACGCGGACCGGGACTGGCGTGACCGCCAAAGCCAGGTCCTCACCGTCGCCCGCGAGCTCCGCCAGAAGGGGCTCGGGGCCTACCTCGTCGTCGAGCCCGGGAGCGAGATCCTGCGCCGCGCCTCCGACGAAGGGCTGCCGGCGCTGCCCGTCAAGATGCACGGCCGCTTCGCCTGGCTCGTCCGCCGCAGCCTCGTCCGCGAGATGAAGGACCACGGCTGCAAGCTCGTCCACGTCCACGAGACGTTCGGCGCCTCGCTGGGACTGGCGGCGGCCGCGGCCGCGTTCGTTCCTCTGCGTGTCCTGTCGCGGCCGGCCGATTCGTCCCCGCTCGAGGGGAAGCTGCCCCTGGCCTCGGTCGACGCCGTCATCGCCGGGAACGAGTCCGTCAAATCGATCCTCATCCGGGGCGGCGTCCCGGCGGCCTCGGTCGAGGTCATCCCGCCAGGCATGGATTTCTCGGCCTTCACCTCGCAGCCCCGCGAGGACCTGATCCGCCGGGAGCTCGGCCTCGCCCCCGAGGACTTCCTCGTCGGCGCCGTCCTGCCGCTCGAGGACGAGCGGGGGCTGCGGGCCCTGCTCGAGGCCTCGGCCCTGGTCGGGGCGCAAACGCCCAAGGTCAAGATCGTCGTCCTCGGCGAGGGGTCCCTCCGGCTCGACGCCGAACAGGAGGGCGGCCTCCCGGCCATGGAGGGCGTTCGCTACCTCCTCGGGGCCGGCGCCCGAACGCCCCGGATCCTGGCCTCGCTCGACATGTTCGTCGTCTTCTCGCACCTCGACGGGCTCGGCGGCCACCTCCTCGAGGCCATGGCCAGCGGCCTGCCGGTGGCGGCGGTTGATGTCGGGGCCGCCCGGGACCTGATCATCCACCGCGAATCGGGGCTCCTCGTCCCGGCCCGGAACGCCCAAGCGCTGGCCGACGCCGTGCTCAAGGCTTGCTTCGACCGGAACCTGGCCGCCCGGCTCGGCGCCAAGGGCAAGGAGACGGTGCTCGAGAAGTACTCGACCGAGGCCATGGCCCGCCGCGTCATCGGCGTCTATGAATACCGGGCCCACCGCAAGGGCCTCAAGCTCGCTTGAGGGGAAGCCTCCGTGGCCATCGAACGCATCGAGCTGGATCTCGTCAAACTGCCCTACGTCCATTTCTTCGAGACGAGCTTCGGCCGCTCCTACGACCGGATGTTCAGCCTGATCCGGGTCTACGAGGACGGCGTCTGCGGCTGGGGCGAGGGGGTCGCCGAAGAAGCCCCGCTCTACAGCGGCGAGACGACGGAGACCTCGTGGCTCATCATGAAGGAGTTCCTTGCCCCGCTCGTGCTCAAGAAGGGCCTGGTCGAGCCGGAGGATTTCGCCCGCGAAGCGGCTGTCTTCCGCGGCAACCGGATGGCCAAGGCCGGGATCGAGCTCGCTCTCTGGGACCTCAAGGCCAAGAAGGCGGGCCTGCCGCTCCACCGGCTCTACGGCGGCGTGCGCCCGGAGATCGAGACGGGGGTCAGCTGCGGCATTGAGGATTCGATCCCCGAGCTTGTCGAACGGATCGGCCGCTACCTCGACGAGGGCTACCGGCGGATCAAGATCAAGATCAAGCCGGGCTGGGACGTCGCCGCCTGCGCCGCCGTGCGCGAGCGCTTCCCCGCCGTCATGCTCCAGGTGGACGCCAACGGCGCTTACAGTCTGAAGGACAAGGAGACGCTCAAGGCCCTCGACGCCTTCAATCTGCTCATGGTCGAGCAGCCCTTCGCGCCCTATGACCTCTGGGACCACGCCAAGCTGCAGAAGGAGATGGCCACGCCCGTCTGCCTCGACGAGAGCGTCCTGTCCTACGACACGGCCCGGGCCGCGCTCGAGATGGGGAGCTGCCGGATCATCAACATCAAGGTCGGCCGCGTCGGGGGGCCGGTCGAGACCCTCCGCATTCACAACCTCTGCTTGGAGCACGGCGTCCCCGTCTGGTGCGGCGGCATGCTCGAGTCGGGCATCGGCCGGGCCCACAACCTCCACGTCGCGACCCTGCCGGATTTCAAGTTCCCGAACGATCTCAGCGCCAGCCGGCGCTATTACAAAGAGGATCTCATCGATCCCTTCATCGAGCTTAGCGGCCCGGGAACGATCCGCGTCCCCGACGGTCCCGGGATCGGCGTCAACCCGGTCGATTCGCGGATCGCCCACGCGACGCTGCGGAAGGAAATCTTTAAATAGGCGACGTCGCCGAATAGGAAGGGACCTGGTTTACGCAAAACGGCAGGCCTTCCGTTTTGCGTAAACCAGGTCCCTTCTTGAGTCTTAAGCCTCGCGCGTAGCGCCGGGATCGATCGCGACGCCGCAGGACGGACAGACCTTCCAGCCCTCCTCCGCCGGCTTGCCGCAGGCCGGGCAGGTCCGCTTCAGGCTCTTCCCGCAATAGGGGCAGAACGTGTATCCCGGGACGAGCGGCTTGCCGCACGCCGGGCAGGCCGCGGGTGGGCAGCAGGCGGGCTGTTCGGGAGGAGGGGGAGGAACTTGGGCCGGCCGCCGGACCGGCGTCTCCGAGCGGACGATGGCGTAGATCAGAAGCCCGATGACGTTGCCGATAAGGACAAGAAGCAGCCACAGCACCCCGCTCATGCCCCTCTTCTCGGCGTCGCGATAGACCCAGATGAGGACGGCGCCCCAGAGGACGAGGAAAGCCGCGGGGAGAAGGAAGAGCATGGACCTCCCGATCCAGCCAAAGCCATGGAACCAGCCGCTGACCGAGGGCCCGATCCCGCCGATCGATCTCGAGAGCCCCGGGATGACGCCGAACGGCAGGAAGAAGAACACCGCCCGGAAGGCAAAAAGGGCCAGAATGACGACGATGACCACGAGGGCGATCGTCGTTCCGCTTTTCGTGTTTGTCATGGGAACCTCCTGTTGATCACGCGCTCCCGGCCCGCCGCCGCGACCGGACCGTCCGCAGGACGACCGGGGCGAGAAAGAGCATGAGCGCGTTCTGGATGATGACGATAACGGCGGCGAGCCCCGCGACCGGCATGTCGGCGAGCGCCGTCTCGGGGCCGACATCCGCCAGGGCGATGGCCAGCCAGAGCCCGGTCACGACGGTCGTGACGGCCAGGACGACCAGGATCCAGGCCGGGACGGTCGCCACCCTTTCGCCGGCGCTCTCCTCGTGGAGTCTCCGCCGAGTGGCCCGGACAAGCTGCTCGGGCGGAGCGGGCCAGCGCGCGTCCGCGAACGTCTCGCGGATGGCGCTCCGGTCGGCGGCGAAGCCCCGGCATCGCCCGCAGCCCCGGAGATGATCGTCGACGAGGCGCCGTGTCTCGGCCGCGAGCTCCCGGTCCTCGCCCTCGATGACCAGGCGCTCGATATCCCGGCAGCTCAGCTTGGTCGTCATGACCGTCCCTCCTCGAAAGCCGGCCTCGGCTCTTTCGCCGGCCGGAACGCGGCCAGCTCCCGGCGGAGCCTCTTGACCGCCCGGTGAAGAAGCGTCCGGACCGAGGCCTCCGGGATGTCCAGGATCCGGGCGATCTCCTCGTGCTTCAGCCCTTCGATGTCCTTGAGCACGAAGATGCGCCGCTCCCTGGCCGGCAGCCGGGTCAGCGCCTGCCTCAGGCAGAGCCGAATATCGGATCGGTCGGCGTCGGCCGTCTCTTCGGCCATCGATTTGGCCCTCTCCATCAGGAAGAGCCGCCGGACGCGCAGCCGCCGCAGCCGGTCCTTATGGGCGTTGGCGGCGATGGCGAAGAGCCAGGCCCGGGCCTCTTCGGGGCGCGGCCCGAGCCCGGCCGAACAGGCCTTGAAGGCCCTCAGCCACGTGTCCTGGAAGAGGTCCTCGCCCTCCCCGGCGTCGCGCGCCAGGGCCAAGGCGAATCGGTAGACGTGGGGCGTATACATTTCATAGAGCTCGTCGAAGAGGGCCATCTTTTTGTCCGTCTTCACTTCATACGACGCGCCGCCCGGCAAAAACGTTTCAGGAAGGGGGCCGGGATCCGGTCGGCCCCGGGCAGACCCGTCCGCCCCGGGAGCGGTCTCCCGCGTCATGGTGTTCCGCAGCGGCCCCTCACGCTTCGGCGGTGAAATGCTCGGCGAGGATGTCCTGGGCTTCCGCGGCCCGGTCGGCCGGCACGAGCAGGATGGCGACGCCCATGCCGTCGATCGACTGCCCGTACGGCGTGCGGATCGATTCCGCGTTGACCCGGGCCGGGATGCCGAAGGACTCGAGCATGCTCCTGAGGATCTCCGCCTCCGTGAGACCGTTGCTCTTATGGACGGTGACCCAGTTCATGCCTGTATCATAGCACGACGGCGCCCCCACTTGAACCGCCGCCGGGCCTGCGGTATCTTGCCCCCGTGAAATACGGCGCCCACTGTTATCTCTTCACCCGGAGCTGGTCGGACGCCGACGTTCCCCTGCTCGACCTCGCCCGCGAGATCGGCCTCGACATGTTCGAGCTCTCGGTCGGCGACGACGTCGTCTTCGATCCACCGCTGACGGCGCGCCGGGCCGCGTCACTCGGGCTCGACCTCATCGTCGGGCCGGGCGGGCTCTGGCCCCTCGACGCCGATCTCTCTTCGGACGACCCCGCCGGCCGGGCCCGTGGGCTCGGGTGGCACAAGCGTCAGGTCGATCTCACGGCCGAGCTCGGGGCTTGGGCCTACGCCGGCTGCCTCTACGGCCACCCGGGCGTCGTCAAGCGCCGGCGCCCACCCGCGGCTGAGCTTCCCCGGACGGCCGAAGGCCTCCACGCCCTGGCCGAATATGCCGCCGCCCGCCGCGTCGTCATCGTCCTCGAGCCCATGAGCCGCTTCCGGACGCACCTCGTCAACACCCCGGCCCAGCTCATGCGCCTGATCGATCTGGCCGGTCATCCCAACCTCAAGGCGACCTTCGACACCTATCACGCCGTGACCGAGGTCCGCGACTACGCCGAGGGCTTGCGCACCCTCGGTCCGCGCCTCGCCCTCGTCCACGCCTGCGAGAACGACCGCGGCGTCCCGGGCCGCGGCCTCATCCCTTGGGAAACGGTCTTCCGGACGCTTGCCGAGATCGGCTACGACGGCGCCATCGGCCTCGAAGGCTACAACACGCGGCTGGGGGATTTCGCGTTCGAGCGGGGCATCTTCCAGGACCTCTGCCCGGACGGCCGCGCCTTCGTCGAAGAGGGGGTGGCGTTCCTGCGCGGCCTCGAGCGCCGCTTCGCCGGGGTTACTTCCCGGCGTCCTTGATGGCCTTGATGTAGTCCTCGACCTGCTTCCGCAGAACGTCCTGCTCGATCTTGGGCAGGACCGCTTCGAAGACGCCCCGGGCTTTGGTCGCCTCGCCGCTGTTCAGAAGGGCGATGCCGAGGTTGACCTGGAGATTGACGTCGCCGGGAGCTAGGACCAGGCCGGCCTGGAAGCTGCCGGCGGCCTCGGGGTAACGGCCGAGCTGATTGAGGATGACCCCCTTGAGATTGTAGGCCCCGGCGTTCTTGCCGTTCTTCTGGATGGACTTGAGGGCATAATCCAGGGCTTCGTCGAACCGGCGGGCGTTGTAGTAGAGCTTGCCCAGGCTGTAGGCGATCTCGTACCCGCCGCTCGCCTCGTAGGCCTTCTTCAGGGCCGCCTCGGCCTTGTCCGTTTCCTTGAGCTCGGCGTAGGCCAGGCCCATGCCCCGGAGGACGTCGGCCGCGTTGGGCTTGATCTCCAGAGCCTTTGCGTAGGCCTCGACGGCCTGGGTGAACTCGCCCTTGCTGTAGTAGGCCGAGCCGAGCAGGTTCCAGCCGTCGAAGTGCTTCGGGTCGAGGGAGACGGCCAGCTGACCGTAGCGGATGGCCTCGTCGGTGAGGCCGTAGCGGAGAGCGATGACGCCTTTTTCGTACTGATACTGGGGGTTCTTCTCGTCCGAGGCCTTGTGCTTTTGCGGCTCGGGCGATGGCCGGGCGGAGGACGCCGGGGGCGCGGCGCAGGCCGCCGCCGCCACGGCCGCCGTCATGAACAGGACGGCCAAGGTCCTGACGTCTCGTTGGCCTCTGATCACGGGTCCTCGGATAATTATGATGGCATATCGGGAGCGGCCGGTCAAACCGCTCTGGACGCTCCCTTCCGGGCGTGCTAAATTACTGGCGCCGGCCACCCGGGGAAGGAGAGCGTCCCATGACCAGAAGAGGTTTTACCCTGGCCCTGGCGGCTGCCGCGACCCTCGCGGCCGGAACGGCGGCCGGGGCCCAGGCCCCGCCCGCGCCCGCCAAGCCCGGTCTCGAGATCGCCCCGACCGTCCTCCTCGTCAAGGGCCCGGCCGGGACGATGCAGATCGTCGACCTCGTCATCGATCTCCTCGGCGCCGCCCCCGTGCAGGCGTCCGTCAAAGCGGCGCTCGGCGGAAAGGCCGTCACGGCGGCGCCGGCCGTCTTCACGCTCCGTCCGGGCCGGAACGCCGTGGCCGTGCGCGTCCCCGCCCCGTCCCAGCCGGTCAAGGCCCGCTTCGACATCGCCTGGGCGTCCGGCGGCAGCGCGTCGTCTTTCGTCCGCGAGATCACGCTCGAGCCGGCCCGTCCCTGGACCGTCTATCTCTTCCATCATTCGCACACCGACATCGGCTATACCGAGCTCCAATCGCGGGTGACCCGCAACCATGTCGAATATCTCGATTCCGTCATCAAGTATTGCCGCGAAACCGACGGCTACCCCGACGCGGCCAAGTTCCGCTGGAACATCGAGGTCGCCTGGGCCCTCGAGAACTTCGTCAAGACCCGGCCCGAGGCCGACGTCCGGGCCCTCGTCGATCTCATCAAAGCCGGCCGGGTCGAGCTCTCGGCCATCTATCTCAACGTCTCGGACGGCTTCGCCCACGAGGAGATCGCCAGGTCGGTCGACGCCGCCCGAGACTTCGCCCGCCGCTACGGCTTCGAGCTGCGCTCGGCCATGAACGACGACGTCAACGGTTTCGCCTGGTCGCTGCCCCAGATCTTCCGTCAGGCCGGGGTGCGCTATTTCGCGAGCGGCATCAACGAGACCCGCTCCCGGGCGCCGCTGCGGCGGCCCAACGCCTTCTGGTGGGAATCGCCCGACGGCAGCCGCATCCTCCACTGGAACGGCGAGCATTATCTCTTCGGCAACTACGAGCTCCTCCTCCACGAGGCGGTCGAGCGTAGCGCCCCCAAGGTCGGGGAGTACCTGGCCAGGCTGCAGGACCGGGGCGACTATCCCCAGGACATCATCGCCTTCAACGTCGGCGCCTGGACGACCGACAATTGCCCGCCGGGGCGGCAGCTCTCGGACCGGGTCAAGGAATGGAACGAGCAGTTCGTCTCGCCCCGGCTACGCCTGGCGACGCTCCATGAGTTCTTCGAAGAGATGGAGAAGCGGTTCGGGGCGTCGCTCCCGGTTCACAAGCTGGGCTGGCCCGATTACTGGACGGACGGCGTGGGCTCGACGGCCTTCGAGACCGGCCTCAACCGCGTCGCCCATAACGAGATCCTGAGCGCGGAGAAGGTGGCGGCGCTCGCGGCCGCCCTCGATCCGGCCAAGGCCTTCGCCTTCCCGCGGGACGAGATCCGCGAGGGGCAGGCCCTCTCGATGCTCTATGACGAGCACACCTGGGGCGCCTACAATTCGATCGACGCGCCGTGGTCGGAGCTGGCCCGCGGCCAATGGGCCGAAAAGTCGCGCTTCGCCTACGAGGCGCGCGAGACGTCGCGGACGATCCTCCGGCGCGGCTCGGAGGCCTTGGCCAAGGTCTTCGCGGCCGGGGGAGGCGACGCGTTCCTCGTCTTCAATCCGCTCTCGTGGCCGAGAACCGATATCGTGCGCGTGACCCTGCCCGCCGGACCGCTGCGGGAGGCCAAGGGCCGCCTGCGGGTCATCGACCGGCGGACCGGGAGTGAGGCGAAATTCGAAACGCAAGGCGAGGACGCGGTCCTCGTCCTGGCCAAGGATGTCCCGGCCATGGGCTATGCGGTCTTCGCCATCGAGAAGGCGGAGGCGGCGCCGGGCGCGGGCCAGTCGGCCGCGGCGCCTGGAGGGACGATCGAGAACCGGTTCTATCGCGTGACGATCGATCCCAAGACGGGCGGCATCTCGAGCCTCTTCGACAAGGAGCTCGGCCGCGAGCTCGTCGACACGGCCTCGCCTTGGCCCCTCAATACTTACATCTACGAACAGCCCGAGGGCGGCCGCGCGGCCGTGGACGACATGACCAAGCGGGCCGTCTTCCACCGCTGGTCCGCCGCGTCGGCCAAGGTCGAGGCGGTCGAGCGCGGGCCGGTCGCGACGAGCCTCGTCGTGACGAGCGCGCCCAAGATGTGCGCGTCGCTCCGGCAGCGTATCGTTCTCTACGACGACATCAAGCGCATCGACCTCGTCAACGATATGGACAAAGAGGAAACCTTCGCCCCCGAGGCCGTCTATTTCGCCTTCCCGTTCCGGGTCGGCGAGGCGGCGCCGGCCGTTCGGATGGAGATCGCCGGCGCCGACATGGTCCCGGGCCGCGAACAGCTCCCGGGGACGACGCTCGATTGGCAGACCGCCCAGCACTGGGTCGAGTTCGCCGGCCAGGACGCCCGGGTCGTCTGGTCGCCGGTCGAGGCCCCGCTCGTCGAGTTTGGCGACATCAACACCGGGAAGTGGCAGAAGACGCTCGATCTCCGCAACGCCTGGGTCTTCTCGTACGCGATGAACAACTACTGGATGACCAACTTCAAAGCCAGCCAGGAAGGACGCGTCGAGTTCCGCTACAGCCTGACCAGCCTGCCGCCGGGCGCCGGGCCCGACCGCGTCTCGGCCTCGCGCTTCGGCTGGGAGGTCCACACGCCGCTCGTCGCGGCCTGGATCCCGGCCGGGACCAAGGGCCCCGTCGTGTCACCCGGCGAGTCGTTCCTGTCGATCGACCGGCCGAACGTCATCGTCCAGGCTCTCTGGCTCGACCAGGACGGGACGCCGGTCGTCCGGCTGCGCGAGATCGGGGGAGAGGCCGCCGAGGGCCGGCTGACCGGGCGGCTTCTCGCCGCCCCGGTCCCGTTCAAGCTCCGGCCGTTCGAGATGCAGACGGTCAGATTAGAGAGATAAGATCAAGACAGGGTCAGACCTACACCTTTTTAACTCTTGTGCCTGTCCCGGTAGGATCGATCGATTGCCGGCAAAAGTTAAAAAGGTGTAGGTCTGACCCCTTCCGGTCCGGCGCCCTATCGATCGCTTGCCGCAGACGGCGTCTTACGATTACAATGGCTTCGAGGAACACATGGACGACAAGATCCCGCTGACGGAAGACGACAAGATCCAGCTGCGCCGCCGCGAGACCGAGATCCTAGCCCGCATCGAGCGCCTCAAGAGAACGATGAGCGAGACCAAGGCCATCGATACGCTGGCCTTCAAGAGCAAGCTTTACAACGAGGCCCTGGACGAGCTGCGGCGCGTCCAGGACAAGCTGGCCGGCGTCTCCGAAGACTGACCGGCCCGCTCGTTCTTTCGCTCCTGCCCTACTTGACGAGGAACCCGAGCTTGGCCTCGTTCTCTTCCGCTCCGCTCTTGTCCTTGGCCTTGACGACCAGCGTATGAGGCCCGGGCTTGAGCCCGCCGAATGTCAGCTCGAGAAGGACTGTCCGCAGGGCCTTGTCCTGGCGCGAGCCGACGAGCGTCGCCGGGATCTCGATCTTCTCGTCCCCGAGGATATCCGTCGCCGTGTAATCGAGCTCGATCGCGGGCGCGCCGAGACTGAGCCGGAGGGCCACCAGGGCCCTCTGCGGCCCGGCCGGAAGATCCTCCGTGATTGGCGCGTACTTGGCCGGATCGTAGCCGTAGAGCGCCGAGAGCATCGTCTCCGGCGCCGCGCTCATATCCGCCCAGCCCGATTCTTCCTTGAGGAGCAGCGGCGTGTCGATCCCGACGGCCGACGGCACGGGGTTGCCGAAGCTGATCTTGGCCGAGCCGCGCGCCGCTTTGCCCGTGTCGGCGTTCCGCACGACGAGCCGGCAGGTGTACCGGCCCGGCTTGGCGGGCACGGCGAAGACGGGAAGGGCGTGCCAGGGGCCGCCTTCGGGCGGCTTCAGCCGGAAGCTCTTGACCGCCGACTTGCCCTGATCCTCATCGAAGATCAGAAGATAGGCGTCGGTCTTCTTGCCGACGATGCCGGCCGCCGCGTCCTTCGGGATGCCGATGTAGGCGACGAGGTTGGTCCAGCCCCCGACGATGACCGGGATCAGGCCCATGGGCAGGTCCGCCGGCAGCTGGGTCGTCGGGTTGTCGCTGAGCGCCAGGTCCGTCATCTGGAGCAGGCGCTCGAACCGGCTGTATTCGTTGTACGGCTTGGGGTTGTAGTAGCCGTTCTGGCTGACGACTTTGCAGCCCGGCCTCGTGACCCGGACCTTGATCTTGTGGAAGGCCCCGTCCCACGCGGCGGGAACGGTATAGCCGATGACATAGAACGCGCTGGTGATGTCCGCGACCTGGGCCAGGGCGTCCTTGTAGTCGACCGTGTTGCTGAAATACTTGCCGCCGCTCTCGCCGGCCAGCTGGATGAGGGAGTCCTTGCCGGCGAATTCCCGCGTGTTCGTGGACGGGCCGACGGGGTTGTTGATATCCATCTCCCCGGCCGCCGGCGTGCAGTCGATGGCATAGATGGGGCTGTTGGCGTTCTTCAGCTCCTTCAGCGCGTCGGCGAACTCCGTCCGCACCCCGGTGTTCGATTGAGCGCTGTCGTAGGCGTTGAGCTCGGCCATCATTTGGTCGGGATTGCTGGCATCCATGTTCGGGACGTCGGCGCTGCGCCGGCTGCCGTAGATCAGGGACCGGCTGATGCCCGACGAGAAGAGGATCAGGTTCTTCCAGCCGGGGACGTAGCGCATGGCCCGGGCCAGGTTGGCGAAGGTCTGGGCGAATTGCCGGGCCTGGTCGGTATAGCCCTGGCGGCGCCCCTCGTCGACGACGCCGCGCGTCTGGGCCTGGGCCTGCTCCGTGAAGAACTTTTCGAAGGCCGATTCCCGTGCCGACTTGGCGTCCAGGGAGGTTCCGTCCG
>CAZIQR010000051.1:0-15542 GCA_964541055.1 uncultured Eubacteriales bacterium | reverse complement strand
GGTGCAGACGGTCTCCCGGTTGATCCGGTAGATGATCTCCTTCCTGGTCTTGAACTCCATCAGGGCGGTGCCGTCGTACTCGCCGAGCTCGGACAGGGTCGGCCGCATGTGGCGCAGGATCTCGGCGTCGTACCTGTCGCTGTAGCGGCCGGCCGGGCATCGGCAGAAGAGCTTCTTGGCGGTCAGGAGCTGCTGGTGGATCTCGAGGCCGGAGCGGAAGCCGACCTCGGCGTAATCGGCCGGGGTCATCTCGGCGAACGGCTTGAAGCCGAACTGGTATTCGCTCATCGGAACGGCCCTCGCTCGGGGCGCAAGAGGGGCATTATAGCACAAACGCGGGGTTGATTTTTGGGCCGACTTGTGTAAAATAGGCGTTTTCTCGGGCGCAAAGGGGGCGGGGATGTCCCCTCCCGGCGGGCCCGATCATCGAGCTTCTCAGGAGTCGCACATGAACTTGCTGGGTCTCGCCCGACACGGGCTGAACTCGTTCGAACAGATCGCCATCTGCGGCGTCATGCTGACGGCCTTCGCCAGCCTGCTGTACGCCTGGCTGCTGCGGAAGACCGTCCTGCGGAAGGACAAGGGCACGGAGAAGATGCAGGAGGTCTGGAACGCCATCCGCGTCGGCGCCGACAGCTACCTCAAGACGCAGCTCAGGAAGATCCTGCCCCTCATCGGCATCCTGACCGTGGCCCTGTTCCTGAGCGTCTACGTCGTCCCGGCCAGCCGCGAGGCCGTGGCCGAGTTCGGCGAAAAGAGCGCCCTGATCGTCGTCGCCATCGGTCGGACGATCGCCTTCATCATGGGCGCCAGCTTCTCGCTCCTCGTCGGGCAGCTCGGCATGCGCATGGCCATCCAGGCCAACGTCCGGGCGGCCTCGGCGGCGCGGCGGGGCTTCAACGAGTCCCTGTCGATCGCCTACTACGCCGGGACCATCACGGGCATGCTGACCGACGGCCTGGGGCTGTTCGGCGGCACGCTCATCTTCATCGTCTTCGGGACGGCGGCGCCGGACGCCCTGCTCGGGTTCGGCTTCGGCGGCACCCTGCTCGCCCTGTTCATGCGGGTCGGCGGCGGCATCTACACCAAGGCGGCCGACGTCGGGGCCGACCTCGTCGGCAAGGTCGAGAAGGACATCCCCGAGGACGACCCGCGCAACGCCGCGGTCGTGGCCGACCTCGTCGGCGACAACGTCGGCGACTGCGCCGGCATGGCCGCCGACATCTTCGAGTCCTACGAGGTGACCATCGTCTCCGGGCTGATCCTGGGCCTGGCCCTGATGGCCCTCGACCCGACCCACTCCCTGAAATGGATCGTCTATCCCCTGATCATCCGGGCGATCGGCGTCATCTCCTCGATCCTCGGCACCTTCACCGTCCCGATCTGGGAGCGCTTCCCGATCAAGTTCCTGCGGGCCAAGGACGCCGAAGAGGCCATGTTCCGGTCCTACGAGGTCTCGAGCGTCAACACCATCCTGTGGTCGTTCCTGGTGGCCACCCTCTACGCCCACGACTGGCGGCTGGCCATGCTGACCTCGGTCGGCGTCGGGCTGGCCGTGGCCTTCAATCCGCTGACGTCCTACTTCACCTCGACCCGCAAGGCGCCGGTCAAGGAGATCGTCAAGTCGACCAAGACCGGGCCGGCCACGACAATCCTCTCCGGCCTGGCTGTCGGCATGGAGTCGAGCGTCTGGGCCGTCGTCATCATCGTCATCAGCTTCATCATCGCCCTGGCCCTTTACAGCACAGCCGGGGCGCTCTACGTTCTCTACGCCGTGGCCATGATCGGCATCGGCATGCTCAGCCACACCGGCAACAACGTGGCCATGGACTCCTACGGGCCGATCTCCGACAACGCCAACGGCATCGCCGAAATGGCCTGGCACGACCAAGCCGACGTCGAGACGCTCAAGGCCCGCCAAATCATGGCCGACCTCGACGCCGTCGGCAACACGACCAAGGCCATCACCAAGGGCGTGGCCATCGCTTCGGCGGTCATCGCCGCGGTCAGCCTGTTCGCGTCGTACATCACCGACGTCGGGCGGGTCCAGCTCCAGCTCGGGGTCCAGCACGTCATGGAGGCCATCCGGCTGTCCGACACCAAGGTCTTCGTCGGGCTGCTCCTGGGCGGCGCCCTGCCCTGGCTCTTCAGCTCCCTGTCGCTCCGGGCCGTCACCCGCGCGGCCGGCCTGATCGTCGAGGAAGTCCGGCGGCAGTTCAAGCTGCCGGGGATCATGGAAGGCAAGGTCAAGCCGGATTACGCCAAGGTCGTCGGGATCTCGACGGTCGCGGCCCAGAAGGAGCTCGTGCCCCTGGCCGTGATCTCGGTGCTGATGCCGCTCATCGTCGGCCTCGTCCTCCAGGTCGAGGCCCTGGGCGGCTTTCTCGCGGGCATCATCCTGAGCGGCCAGCTCCTGGCCGTGTTCATGGCCAACGCCGGCGGCGCCTGGGACAACGCCAAGAAATCGATCGAGGACGAGCCCAAGGACCAGGCTGCCTGCACCGGCAAGGGCTCGGAGCGGCACAAAGCCGGCGTCGTCGGCGACACGGTCGGCGACCCGCTCAAGGACACGGCCGGCCCGGCCCTCAACCCGATGATCAAGGTGACGAACTTGGTCAGCCTGATCGCGGCGCCGATCATCGTCAAATACAACAAGATGACGGTCGGCCTGGCGATCGTCGTCGCCGTCCTGCTCGGGGCGACGATTTGGGCCATCTGGAAGAGCAAGCGCGAGGCCCCGTCCCTCTTCGTCGAGGACCGCGCCCGATCCAAGAAGTAAGCAAATCGGCTGGGGAGGCCGACATGCTTCGTCATCGGGCGATCCTACTGATCCTTTTCGCCGTCACGGCGGCCTCCCTGTCCGTCGCCGCGGGAGCTCCCCAAGATGTCCGTCAAGGCATCGGGAACTGGGACCCGGAGACTGGATTGGGCAATCACCGGGCGGTCGTCCGGATCGAGCGACCCGCCCCTCCGGAAGCGCCGGCAAAGGCCAGGCGGCCGGCCAAGGCCGCTGAAGCGCCTGCGACGATGAAGCCTGCCGCGGCGAGGGCCGTCATCCCCTGGCGCCGCCGCGATTTCGAGCCGGAGAAAAAGGCCGTGATCGTCGTCGATGCCGCGACCGGCGAACGGATCACGAACGTCGCCATCCTCGCCATCACCCGGGAATCCGGCGACATCGCCTTCGAGCCGAAGACCGTTCCGGGCGATTACTTCGTCTATTTCATGTCCTACAAGTCCGAGGGCCGGAAGAATTACCCGAACGTGACGTACGACCCGCCGCGGACGACCGCCGACGCCGCCTGGCTGGCCGCGGTCTCCTCCGTTCCGGCTGGTTCCCTGCCCCGGGCCTCGTTCGTCGAGCTTCAAGCGGCCGACGCGTTCAGCGCCTTCACCCCGATGGAGATGATCGCCACGGCCGGGGAGACGAAGGCGCTGCTGGCGTCGCATCCCGGCTCGGCCTATCTCGTCTTTCCCGAAGACCGCCGCCGTTCGATCCGGATGACCGACGACCTGCCCGCCGACTGGGCGGTCGAGGGCCCGGCCGGAACGATCAAAGGCGAAACCTCGCGGGGCGAGTATTTCGCTTTCCAACTCGGCCTCTGGGCCGCCCGCCAGGACATCAGCGACGTCGAGATCCGGTTTTCGGACCTCGTTCGGGTCCCCGGCGGGAGCGAGCCCGGCTCGACACCGTCGGAGGCGGTCCTTCCGGCCAAGGCCATGAACTGCCTCAACAAGGGCGGCATCGGCTGGGACGGCCTGCCGATCAGCAAAGCCGTCCCGGTCCCGAAGGGCAAGATTCAGGCGCTCTGGTGCGGCGTCCGGGTAGCGCCCGAGACCGCGCCCGGGCTTTATAAGGGAACGCTCACCGTTGCCCCGGCCGGGTTGCCCGAAACGATCCTCGCGATCGAGCTCAAGGTCGGCCCGGAGATCCTCGCGGACGGCGGCGACTCGGATCCCTTCCGCATGACCCGCCTGCGCTGGCTCGACTCGACCCTGGCCCAGGACGACGGCCTGGTCCCTCCCTATACGCCGGTCACGCTCGATCATTTCAAGGTCGGTTGCCTCGGCCGGACGCTGGCCATCGGGAGGGACGGCTTCCCCGCCCTCATCCAAAGCTATTTCGCGCCGGAGATGACCCGCCTGCAGGCCAAGCCGGTCGCGATCACGCCTTCGCCCATCCGGTTCATCGTCGTCGGCGGGGACGGGGTGGAGCTTGCCTGGACGCCGAGCGTGACGGGTCCCCGCGTCGGGAGCCGCGGACCGGGCGCCGTGGCCTGGGAAGCGGACAACTGCAACGGCGACTTCCTCTTGAGGGTCGAGGCCCGCCTGGAGTTCGACGGCTTCGTCGATTACAAGGTCGCGCTCACGGCCCGCCGGGATATTGCCGTCAAGGACATCCGTCTCGAGGTCCCCTGGAGCGCCGAGGCCGCGGACTATATGATGGGCCTCGGCTTCAAGGGCGGCCGGCGGCCGGGCTCGTTCGACTGGGCCTGGGACCAGAAGAAGAACCAGGACGCGCTCTGGATCGGCGCGGTCAACGCCGGCCTGCAGGTCGGGCTGCGGGCCGAGAACTACTCGCGCCCCCTCAACACGAACTTCTATCTCTCGAAGCCGCTCAACATGCCCCCGTCCTGGTGGAACGGCGGCAAAGGCCGGGTGACGGTGAGGACGGACCCTTCGACGCGGGGCGCCGTCATGACCGCGGCCTCGGGCGAACGCTCCCTCAAGCGGGGCGAGGTCCTCCACTACGATTTCACGCTCCTCATCACGCCGTTCAAGCCGATCGACCCGCCGGCCCATTTCCGCGAGCGCTATTTCCACGCCTTCGAGCCCCTCGACAAGGTCGCCGCGGCCGGGGCCAACGTCGTCAACATCCATCACGCGAGCGCCATCAATCCCTATATCAACTATCCGTTCCTGCGTCCGGCCGAGATGAAATCCTACATCGACGAGGCCCACCGCCGCGGCTTCAAGGTCAAGATCTACGACACGGTGCGCGAGCTCTCGAACCGCGCCGCCGAGCTGTTCGCCCTGCGCAGCCTGGGCCACGAGATCTTTTCGACCGGCCCGGGCGGCGGTTCTTCGTGGCTCCAGGAGCACCTCGGCGGCGACTACATCGCGGCCTGGTTCGTGCCCGAGCTCAAGGACGCGGCCGTCATCAACAGCGGGATGTCGCGCTGGCACAACTATTATATCGAGGGTCTCGATTGGCTGGCCCGCAATGTCGGCATCGACGGCCTCTACCTCGACGACGTGGCTTTCGACCGGACGACGATGAAGCGCGTCCGCAAGGTCCTCGACCGCAACCGGACGGGGGCCCTCATCGACCTCCACAGCGCCAACCAATACAATCCCCGCGACGGCTTCGCCTCGAGCGCCAACCTCTACCTCGAGCACTTTCCCTACCTCAACCGGCTCTGGTTCGGCGAATACTTCGACTACAACGGCAGCGGCCCGGACTACTGGCTGGTCGAGATGTCGGGGCTCCCCTTCGGCCTCATGGGCGAGATGCTCCAGGACGGCGGCAACCCGTGGCGCGGGATGGTCTTCGGCATGACCGCCCGCCTGCCCTGGGCCGGCGACCCGCGGCCTCTGTGGAAGGCCTGGGACGAGTTCGGCATCTCCGAGAGCGAGATGATCGGCTGGTGGGCCGGGACGAGCCCGGTCAAGACGGGGACGAAGGACGTGCTGGCGACGGCCTACGTCCGGAAGGCCGCGGGCAAGGGCGTCGGGACGGCCGGGGTTAAGAACGCGGCGATGATCGCCCTGGCGTCCTGGGCGAAAGCGCCGGTCGATGTCCGTTTGACGATCGACTGGAAAGCCCTCGGCCTCGACCCGAAGAAGGCGACGATCGCCGCCCCGGCCATCGACAAGTTCCAGGACGCGGCCTCGTTCAAGCCGGGCGACCCGTTCCGGATCGATCCCGGCAAGGGCCTGCTGCTCATTCTCCGTTAATTCGGGGACACAATACTATTTTCCGAATTTCGGTACTTCGTCCCCGAGCGGTCCCATGAGAAGTACCTAAGCACGGGAACGTCTTTTCTAAATGTGAAGGTCCTTGACGAGCGCCTCTCCAAAGTATATATTTATGGTATATATTTAGGAGGGACCCGCATGAAGACCGCCAAGCTGTTTCAGAACGGCCAGAGCCAGGCCGTCCGCCTCCCGAAGGAGTTCCGCTTCGAGGGGAATTTCGTCTACGTCAAGAAGTCCGGGAATGCGGTCATCCTGATCCCGGCCCGCGGGGCCTGGGAGCCTCTCGTCGAGAGTCTGGACAAGTTCTCGGACGATTTCATGACCGAGCGGAACCAGCCCCGGCCCCAGAAGCGCGAGGCTCTCTGATGCGCTTCATGCTCGACACGGACACGTGCATCGCCTTGATCAAACGGAAGCCGGCCTCGATCCTGAGGCGGCTTGCGGCGCTGGCTCCCGGCGAAGCGGGCATCTCCGCGGTCACCCTGGCCGAGCTCCGCTTTGGCGCCGCGAAGAGCGCCCAGCCGGAAAAGAACGGCCAGGCCCTCGACGAGTTCCTTCTGCCTTTGGAAGTGGCCGATTTCGATGAGCCGGCCACGCTGATCTACGGAACGATCCGCGCCGGACTCGAAAGGGCCGGGACGCCGATCGGACCGCTCGACACCCAGATCGGCGCCCACGCCCTCAGCCTCGGGGCCGCCCTTATCTCTCACAATACGCGGGAGTTCCGCCGCATCCCGGGCCTTACCGTTGTCGATTGGCTTTAGCCTGGCCCATTCACAAAAACGCCCTTTTTTCTCCCTCTTTCCTATTGGGCGTTTTTGCCCTTCGGGCGAACCGATCCGACCCCATCTGCTTCGTTCTCGGGGATTCGCAGTACCAAAGAGTAAAGCTTCACCCCTCGGGCCTCGCATCTGGGGTCGCCTCGATTCGTGAATAGTCCAGGCTAGCGGGCGAGGCGGTCGAGCTCGTCGAGCTTGAGGCGCACGCTGACGATGTAGGGCGGCTCGCCCACCGTCCAATGCCCGTAGGTCGTGATGACAAACGTCCCGTCCGGCAGGACCTCGACGCCCGGGTAGGCGCAGTCGGCGCCCTCGGTGTTGTCCATCAGCCGGACGCGGTATTGGCCTTCCCGTCCCTTCAGGATGTCGTCGAACGTGCCGACCCAGGCGACCCAGTCCCCCTTCGTCGGGCTCTCGTGGGTCATGTCGCGGAAGGAAATGAGGAGCCGACCGTCGGGGGCGTATTTCCCGTTGTGGCGGTCCCCGGTCAAAGCTCCCGGAAGCTCGCGCGGCGCCGTCCAGGTTTTCCCCTCGTCCTCGGAGAACATGACGAAGGAATTGCGGGTCCGGGTGTTCTCGCGAAGGAGGGCCGCCAGCATCGTCCCGTCCGGCGAGCGGAGGATCCCCGGCTCACAGAGACCGATATCGGACGCCGCGAAGAGGGATCTCGGGAAAGACCAGGTCCGGCCGCCGTCCTCGGAGACCGTCGCGTAGAGCGTGAAGACGGCCGGCTTCTGCGGGCGCGGCTCCTTGGCGAAGAACCGCCCGTCGTCGTGGAACAGGGCCATGTATCGGCCGCGCCCGAAAGGCTTGAGCTCGACGAGGGCCGACATGACGACGATGCCGCCCCAGTCCCCGGCCGGGGCGAGCGGCGTCCAGGTCGCGCCGTCGTCCTCCGAGACCGACAGGCGCGCCGGGTAGAGCCCCGACCAAACGATGAGGCGCTTCGTCCCGTCAGGCCCGACGACGCGGTGGATGGTCGGCGTTTCGAGCGAGGTGGCCCAGTTCTCCGGCACCGGCAGCCGCTCGCTCCAGGTCAGGCCGCCATCGGCGCTCCGCTTCATCACGATCGGGCCGCGGCCGTGGCCTTTGGGATAAACGGCGATCACCGTCCGGCCATCCTCGAGGAGGACGGTCGTCGGATGGCCCAGATATTGCCCGGCCTCGCGGTCGACCACGGTCTGGCGCGCCGTCTGCCCGGCCAAGTCGATGAGCGGGATGGCGTAGCCGCGCGAGACCGGCCCGGGAGCCGCCGCCTTTCGCGCGCAGGCGGGCCCGCCGATCAGGACGGCCGTCAGGACCGCGGCCAGGACAACGCTCACTCGTCTCATCGTTCTCTCCCTTATCCATAGAGCTTCATCAGCCAGCGGTTGAGAGGCACGGCCGGCTCGAAGCGCTCGAGGCAGTAATCGACGAGGCGCGCCGAATAAAGCTCTTCGGGGATCTTGGCCTCGAATCCGACGTAGAGCCCTTTGTGCTTCAGGAGGTCGGCGTTGGGATGGCCGGGATCGAACCCCGCCGGGACGCGCTTGTAATGCTCGCCCCCGATCGATAGGCCCGGGCGCTCACGCAGCGCGGACACGATCCGCTCGAGCTCGGCGCCGCGCTTCTTGTCGACGGCGTCGCGGCGGAACCGGCTGAGAAGCGCGTCGGGGATCATGTACATCCCGCCGCCGATCATGATCTCGGGCGGCTCGATCTGGAAATAGAAGCCCGCCGACTCCATCTTGGGCCGGGCCCCGTCCCAGAAATAGATGCCGAGGTTGGTCTTGTAGGGCGACGGATCGAGGCTGAAGCGCGTGTCCCGGTGGATGCGGAAGATCGACTTGTTGACGGCCGGGATGGCGACGAGGCCGGGGACGAGCCGCTTCAGCCGCTCGCCCATGGCCGTGACGAAGAGCTTGGCGGGCCCGAGGACCTCCCGGTCGTAGACGTCCCTGTTCCGGGCGAACCAGTCGCGGTTGTTGTTCTTCCGCAGGGCGGTGAAGAACCGCACCGTCTCGCGGCTGAAGCCGGCAAACGAGTCGCTCGCGCTCATGTCGGTCCTCCGTCCGGACATTCTACCAAATTGCCAGCCCCGAAGTCCCTATGGTATAGATGGGCGGACGAAAAAGCCCGGCTGGGAAGGAGTCGTCATGAGCGAACACGAATGGATCGAGGAGTTTTCCGCCGCCTGCACCGTCTGCGACACGGAAGGCCGGATCCTGGAAATGAACGGGGCCTCGCGCCGGGCCTTCGCGTCCGACGGCGGCGGCGCGCTCATCGGCCAGAACGTCCTCGACTGCCATCCCGAGCCGAGTCGGGCCAAGCTCGCGGGCCTGCTCAAAGACCGCCGGGCGAGCGTCTACACGATCCAGAAGAAGGGTAAGAAAAAGCTCATCTATCAGGTGCCCTGGTTCAAGGACGGGGCCTACGCCGGGTTCGTCGAGCTCTCCTTCGAGATCCCCTGGGACATGCCGCATTTCGATAGGGATAAATAAAGGGCCGGGCTGCCGGCGGGCGTCCGGAAAGGGTCAAACCTCCACTTTTACAGTTTTCCTGGCAGCGATCCGTTTACAGAGCACCTCGCGGAAAACTGTAAAAGTGGAGGTTTGACCCTGTCTTGCCTTAAGCGCCCGCCGGCAGCCCGGCCCTTTATAGCAGGGCGGTGGTCAGGAAGGGCACGTAGGTGATGAGCAGGACCGCGACCAGGCCGATCCCGAGGAAGATGAGGACGTCGCGGTAGACGCGGGTGATCGGCTCCTCGAACCGGTAGGACGCCAGATACAAGTTCAACCCGACCGGCGGCGTCAGGTAGCCGAGCTCCAGGTTGGCCAGGAAGATGATCCCGAGGTGGACCGGGTGGATGTGGAAGAGGGCCCCGAGCGGGATGATCAGGGGCACGACGACCAGGATGGCCGAATAGATGTCCATGAAGCAGCCGACGACGAGCAGGGCCAGGTTGAGAAGCAGGAGGAAAACGTAGGGCGACGAGATCTTGGCCGCCACGAGGGCGCTCAGCTTCTGCGGGATCTGGGCGTCGATGATGTAGTAGGACAGCCCGTTGGCCAGGGCCAGGATGATCAGCACGCCCCCGATGATGGGGACGGCCTTCAGGAAGATCGCGGGCAGGTGGCGGATCTTCAGGTCCCGGTGCACGGCCGTCTCGATGAACCAGACGTAGAGCAGGGCCGCCGCCGCGCTCTCGCGCAGGCCGAGGAGGCCGCCGAAATAGAGCCCGAAGATGAGGAGCGGCAGCAACAGCTCCCAGAACGACTTCACGAAGGCCCGGGCCGCCTCGCGGGGCCGGAACGGATGCCGGGGGATGCGCCGCTTCCACGAATAGAGGATCCCGACTAGAACGAGCGACAGGACGAGGAAAGCGCCGGGCAGGATCCCGCCCGCGAACATCTCCTTGATGCTCGTCTGGGAGATGACGCCGTAGATGATGACGGGGAGGCTCGGCGGGAACAGGAGCCCGATGCTGCCTGACGCGGTCAGGAGGCCGACGGTGAACCGCTTGGGATAGCCGGCCTTCTCGAGGATGATGGCCAGGAGGCCGCCGAGGGCCAGGATGGTGACGCCCGACGCGCCCGTGAACGTCGTGAAGAAGGCGCAGACCAGGATGGCCATGACCGTCAGCCCGCCGGGGAACCAGCCGAAGACGGACTCGAAGAAACCGACCAGCCGCGCCCCCGCCTTGCTCTCGGAGAGGAAAAAGCCGACGGCCGCGAAGAGCGGGATGGCGGGGATGGCCTCGCCGGTCAGGACGGTGTAGGCCTGGTTGGGGATGATCTCGAGCGGCTGGCCGGTCTTGGCGAAGAGCAGGTAGCCGATGCCGCCGAGGACGGCGAAGATCGGCAGACCGAGAAATGCGGCGATGATGAGGACGATGATCATCGGCCCGGCCGCCGCCTGGATCCAGGGCGCGAGAAAGGCCCCGGCCGATGACAGGCCGGCCGCCGGGGCGGTCCCGCCGGCGGTCACCAGATCGACGAGCGGCCCGAAGCCGAAGAAGAGCGCGATCACGACCGCCGCGGCCGCCGCCCAAGCCCGGGCCCGCCCCTTGGCGAGCGTGGTGACGAAGCGCAGGCTCATGGCCAGGAAGCCCGCGGCCATGATGAGGACGACGATCCGCTTGGGAAAGACGCCGACGCGGTCGGAGGCCGCGAACGCGTTCCGGGCGAACGAGACGGCGCTCAGCCCGAAGGCCAGCGTCAGGGCCGAGGCCAGCGCGGCCGAGATCGTCTCCGCCGCCCCTCTCAGGCGCTTCGGCAGGAACACCCCCGTCGCCAGGGCCAGATGTTTCTTCTCCCGGGAGGTGACCGAGGCGGCGAGGAACGTGGCGATCAGGACGAGATGCTCGACGTAGATGGTCGAGTCCCTGATCCCGGTGTGAAAGACCTTCCCGGCCACGACGCCGGCCAGGAGCCAGAGCGCCAAGGCGAAGATCGACAGGAACGCGAGCGTGTCTTCGACGGAATGGATGCCCCGGACGAGCCTATTGGCCATGCGTCTTCCGGTAGTCCCGGACGTACGCCGCCACCTGGTCGTAGGTCTGCTTGGAGAAGACCGAGCCGATGAGGGCGGCGCCGGCCTTTTCCGCCTCCGAGCGCCACTTGGCCATGTCCGCCGGCGACGGATCGTGGATGACGAGGCCGTTGTCCTTCATCATCTTCAGGGCATCGGCTTGGAGCTTCATCGTCTCGTCGTAGAGCCCCCGGGCGGCGCTGAGGGTCGCGTCGAGGAACGGTTGGTGCAGCTCGGCCGGGATGGACGCCCAGGCCTTGTCGCTCAGGAGCAGCCCGCCCATGAGCGGGGCGAGCGTCGGCGCCAGCATATGGGGGGCCAGGGCGAAGAACTGGCCCGAAGCGGCCAGGATCGGCGGCAGATAGAGGGCCGTGACCGCGCCGCTCTGGAGCTGGATCATCAGGTCGCCCTCCGTGGCGAGAACGCTGAAGCCCATCCGCTTCCAGACCTGCTCGATCTCGGGAAAGTCCGAGGTCACGCTGATGGTGAACCTCTTGAGATCGTCGGGCTCGAGGACGGGCCCCTTGGCGAAGAAGTTGACCCAGCCGGCGAGCGTCCAGAACATGACCTCGAAGCCCCCGTCCGCGATCCCCTTCTCGAACGACGGCCTCATCTTCTCGAAGACGTCGTTGAACTCGGCCGGGGAATGGAACAGGAAGGGGATCGAGAGGGTCGTGATGTCGTGGTCGATCTTGGCCAGCCCCATGTTCGAGAAGACCCCGCCCTGCAGCGTCCCGAGGCGCATCTTGCGGATCATGTCCTGCTCCGAGCCGGCGATGCCGCCCGGGTAGATCCGGACCTGGACGGCGCCCTTGGCGATCCGCTCCCAATCGTTGGCCATTTTCTCCAGGGCGTTGTCCCAGGGCGAGCGGTCCGGGGCGATGCTCCCGATCTTGATCACGACCGCGCCGGAAGGTCCCGGAGCGACGGGACGGGCCGGGTCGGGGGCCGCCACCGCGGGGAGCGCGGCGCCGAGCAGGATCCCAAGGACGGTCGCGGCTGAAATCTTGGTCATGGTGTGTCCGTTTCAATGAAGAAATCGTCGAGATGGGCCAGCAGCCAACGGGCCTTGCGCTGGTTGAGGATATTGACCAGCCGGTTGTCCGGGGCGCTGTCCACGTCGAAGGCCAGGACCCGCCCGAGGAGGGACTTGAACTCGGCCAGGTTCTGCTCCCTGACCGAGACGGTCGTGGCCAGGGCCATGAGCGAGGACGTGTCGGTCCGGCCGGACTTCGCCTGGGCCTTGGCGAAGTACGCCCGGGCCTTGGCCGGGTCCCCGCCCAGGACATCGGGCAGCGATCCATAATAGCTCACGTAGAATGAGTCGAGCGAGCCGCCGCCGAAGTCCGGTTCGAGCGCCTGGACCCGCTCGATCATGGCCCGCGTCCGGGGCACGGTCTGGCCGAGCTCCATGTCGAAGGGATTGACGGAGTAGGCGGCCAGCCAGCCGAGAGCGGTCCAATAGAGCAGAGTGGTGTCGGCCTTGCCGAAGGGGGCCATGGCTTCGGCGTATTTCCGCTGCTGGAGCTGCCGGCGGATGGCCGGGTTCTTCCTCTCGAGCGCGACGAAGAGGATGTCCCGGCCCCGCAGGTAGAGGTTCTTGGCCCGGGCCAGGAGATGGTCCTTCTCGTCGAGCTCGCTGCGGGGCGTCATGTCGGCGGGCGTCTCGACGAAGGCGTTGGCGTACATGATGTAGAGGCTCCCGGTCCGCAGCCGCAGGGGAACGTCCGCCGGGAGCGAGCCGAGCAGGGTCTCGTAAAGCTTGATGGCGAAAGGCAGCGCCTGGCCGACGAAGTCGGGATCGTTGTCGGTGGTGAAGACGTTCGTGCCCGAGGACGAGGCCAGCATCGAAGAGACTTTCCTCAGGGCCAGCTTTTCGATCGAACACCCGCCACAGAGCAGGGCCGAGGCCAGGATCAGGGGAATGACGGCGGCCCTGGCGCCCCGCGCGGCCGGCTTCAGAGGTGGTGTCCTTTTCATCGTCCGCTCAGCTCCCCCGGTTCCTTGTTTTCAAGATACCTCGCGTCCGGTTTCTCGTCAACTCAGCGAAGCGGGCGAAGCCCCGCGCCTCTTAAAGAGCAGATAAACGGGGATCCCGGCCAGGGCGGTGCCGATGGCGATGAGCGACTCGACCGGCTGGCGCAGGAACGAGAGGGCCAGGATGGACAGGCCGACGAGGATGTAGACGGCCGAGGCGACCGGATAGCCCGGGAGCCGAACGGCGCTCCGGCCCGAGCGACGGAGCTTGAAGACGCCGAACACGGCCAGGAGCGGGAAGATGCCGAGGGAGAAGCCCATGTAGGTCAGGAGCTGCTCGAAGGTGCCGAAAAAGACCATGAGGACGGCGATCCCGCCTTGGAGCAGGATCGACCGCGCCGGGACGGCGCACTTGGGGTCGACGTAGGCGATGGACTTGAAGAAGATGCCGTCGCGGGCCATCGAGTAGTAGACCCGCGGGCCGAGGATGAGGTAGGCGCTGAGCGAGGAGAACAGGGCGAACGAGATCAGGAGCGAGAGGACGGTCTCGGCCGACCGGCCGAAGAGGTTTCCCGCGGCCAGGCCGCCGACGGAGATGACGCCTTCCATCTCGGCGGGAGCGATCGCGTAGACATAGAAGAGGTTGAGGGCCGCGTAGAGGAGCATGACGATGCCGGTCCCGAGGATCAGGGACCGCGGCAGGTTGCGCGACGGGTCGCGGACCTCGGAGCCGATGTAGGCCGAGGCGTTCCAGCCGCTGTAGGCGAACATGATCCACATGAGCGACAGGCCCATGGTCTTGATGCCGGCGAAATCGAAGCGGAACGGGGCGGCCGCCGTGAGGTGGGCCAGGCTCCCGTTCCCGACGGCGAACCCGGCCGCGACCAGGCCGATGATGAGAAGGATCTTCAGGCCGGTCAGGGCGTTCTGGACGCGCGACCCGGTCTCGAGGCCGCGGGTGTGAAGGAAGGTGAAGGCGGCGATGATGAGGACGGCGTAGAGCTTCTTCATGACCGTCGCCTCGAGGGGCCCGGAAATGAGACCAATGTGGAGCAGGCCGGGAAAGGCGCGGGTCAGGTATTCGGAAAAGCCGATGGCCGAAGCGGCGATGGGGGCGGAGAAGCCGACGAAAAACGAGACCCAGCCGGATAGGAAGCCAAGGAGGGGGTGATAGAGGCGCGAGAGGAAGGCGTACTCGCCGCCGGCATGAGGGATGGCCGCGCCGAGCTCGCCGTAGCTCAGAGCGCCGCAGAGGGCGATCAGGCCGCCGAAGAGCCAGAGGGCCAGCATGACGACGGGGCTGTGAAGATCCTTCATCAGCAGGCCGGAGGTCGTGAAGATGCCGGCGCCGATCATGTTGGCGATGACGATGTTGGTGAGGGGGAAAAGGCCCAGCTTGCGCGCCAGGCCGTTCGAGGAGGGAACGGCCGCGGCGGCCGGGGGAGCCGCAGGGGCGCAATTCGGTGTGCTATTCAAGTTTGGCCTTTCGGTTTCGCTGTCATACTCTATTCACCCCGCCCTCCCCTGTCAAACCGGATGGGGTCAAACCTCCACTTTTACAGTTTTTCACGCGTGAACAGGAGACATCGAACTAATGAAAACTGGAAAAGTGGAGGTTTGACCCCGTCTTCTCTTTAGACCCTGTCGCCGTCGTCCATATCTCCCCCGGACGGCCGCCGGCGCTTGCGACCGAGCCTGTTGGCGATCAGGGCCAGGACGAAAAGCGGCCCGTAGAAGGCCGCGGCCCCGGCGGTGAAGCCGATGTTCGTCCCTTTGAGGAGCTCCACTCCCCAGCCCAGCTGGTCCTCGTTGACGAGATAGGTCCAGGTCGAAGATGGCCCCTTAAGCCCGGCCGACTCGAGATCGATGGGACCCTCGCGGGCGACGAGCGAGCGGAGGGTCGTCTCGACGGACCTGTCAATCCGGTCTCCGAGCCCGAGAAAGGCCTCGGTCGCTTCCCTCTGGAACTCGAGGATGGGCTCCTTGCGCCCGATGGAGACGAGATGGATGCCTTCCCGAAGATCGGCCAGCCAGGCGAGGTGGTCCGCCCAAGCGGCATCGAGGTGGACGAGAGAGGCCCGCCGGGCGAGCCCGGCAAAGGCCTCCCGGCCCATCTTCTTCGCGCCCGCCGCGGCGAGATCGGACGGGAGAGAGAATCGCCCCGGCGGCGTTCCATCGTCGGTCGAATCGAAAATGTCGTCACGCCATCCGGCGACGATCTGGCGCTGCGTCTCGACGAGGGTCGAATAGTCCCAAAGGGCGCGGCGGATATCGAGGTTCCGCCCCTCGATGACCCGTTGC
>CAZIQR010000050.1:0-15559 GCA_964541055.1 uncultured Eubacteriales bacterium | reverse complement strand
CCGTCTTCGTCTGGGCTTCCAAGGCTCCTTAAGAGGAGGGGTGACATGAAAAGAACGCTGTCTCTACTCTCTCTCATGGTCCTCTGCCTGTGGATGGCGGCTCCAGCCGCGGCCCACGGCGGGGACCCGGCCGGACAGGCCTTAAAGGGGTCTGCGACCAGGTTCGAGATCAAGATGAGGATCCTCGAAGGCAGCCGGGGAGGACCGGCCCAGCCGGCCAAGCCGGTCACGGCCTCGTTCCTGAAATTCCAGAACTTCATCAATTTCGACACGCCCGAAGACATGCAGGTCGAACAGCAGATCCGGAAGCTCTACAGCCTCAAGGAATTGAGCCTGGTGACCGAGGCCCCGATCCTCTGGGAAAAGGGCTTGGCCGAACGGGCCTTCCACATGTTCCGCATCAACGGCCAGGAGTACCTGGTCCTGGTCACGCCGGGCCGGCTGGTCGACAAGAACCAGTTCCGGATCGAGGTTTACGAGCAGTCCTCCGATAAGAAAGCGAGCCTGCTGGACACGGAATTCTCCCTGCCGGACAAGAGCGCGGCCGTGTTCGGATTCGAGAACACGGAGGGCAAGCCCTACTTCATTTCCCTGCGGATCACCGGCTGGGGAGGGGCCCTCGGCGGCGCGTGGTCGGGCGGAGTCCCTCTCTATCCGGGTTCCAGCCCGAAGGAAGGCGAGAAAGTCATGCCGCCCAAGCTCGTCAGGGAGGTCAGCCCGGTCTACCCCGAGGCGGCCCGGAAAGCCGGAGTCGAAGGGGTCGTGATCCTCGAGGCGACGACGGATACCTACGGGGGCGTGGCCAAGGTCAAGGTCCTGCGTTCGATCCCGCTCCTCGATCAGGCCGCGATCGATGCCCTGAAACAGTGGGTCTATGAGCCCGTTATCGTCGACGGCAAGCCCGTGCCGATGACCTTCACCGTGACCGTCCAGTTCAAGCTGGACGACAAGAAGCCCGAAGTGGGGGGTGTTGTCGGCGGGATTTACGGCGGGGTCGAAGGCGGAGTTCAGGGCGGTGTCACGGGAGGGGTCGAGGGCGGCGTCGCCGGCGGCGTTTCAGGCCAGGATCTCAAGGCATTCGAGAAGGGCGCTGTCCGGGCCGTCGGCAAGATCGAGCCGCCGAAGCTCCTCAAGGAGGTCGCCCCGGTCTATCCGGAGATCGCCCGGCAGGCCCAAGTTGAGGGAACTGTTATCCTCGAGATCAAGGCCGACGAGCAGGGGCACATCGTCGATGTGCGGGTCTTGCACTCGATCCCGCTCCTCGACATGTCGGCCATCGAAGCCGTCAAACAATGGAAGTACGAGCCGCTCGTCATCGACGGCAAGCCCCGGCCGGTCATTTTCACCGTCACCGTCCGGTTCCTCCTGGATAGCGGCTTCAAGAAAGACGTCCTGAAGAAGTTCGCCGCCGGCGCGATACGGGCCGAAGGCGAGATCCAGCCGCCCCAGCTTCTCAAAGAGGTCACGCCGGTCTATCCCGAGGCCGCCCGGCAGGCCGAGGTCCAGGGCACGGTCATCCTGGCTGTCAAGGCCAACGAGGAAGGACGGATCGTCGATGCCGTGGTCCTGCGCTCGATCCCGCTCCTCGACCAGGCCGCGCTCGACGCCGTGAAGCAATGGGTCTACGAGCCGAAGATCATCGACGGAAAGGCGGCGCCGATCGTCTTTACGGTGACGGTCCGCTTCGTGCTGAAGTAGGCCGGGAGGTCAGGGAGCCTTTTTGAGGCTCAGCATCCAGTCCTCGAGGACCTTGATCGTCTCCGGGGCGAGGGCTTTTCCCGGCGGCATCCGCTTGCCCTTGATGCCGGTTTCGCCACGGACCTTTTTCAGGACGTAGCTCGACTCCGGCGCGGCCGTGTCGATGATCTTGAGCCCGGGGACCTCCCGGCTGGGGACGTCGAAGGCGGCCTCGATCTTCGCGGCTTCCCAGCTCAGGCCCCGGGGGGCGAACTGGCCCTTGTGGCAGTCGACGCAATGCTTGGCAAAGACCGAGGCGACGTCCGCCGGCACCGGGGACGGGGCCCACGCCAGAAGGGCCAGGGCGGCCATAACGGCGAGACATCCGACGAGGCTTTTTTCCATCGTCTCCTCCTTGCCGGCGCGGGCGGGCGGCTCATTCGCCGGTCTCCGCGTCAGCTCATCCGGGAATAGTCGTACTCCGAGCCGAGGACGCTGTGCGGGATCAGGAACGCCAAGAGCGTCACGAGCGACGCGGCGATGACGAAGGGCCGGGCGGGCTTCCCCTTGCGGCCGGCGATGAGGGCCGCGACCCAGAACAGGAACGCGATCAACGTCTTGTTGTCGGTGAGGTCCGTGCCGGCCGGGAAGCCGGCCCAGGCGACGCCGAAGGCGAACTTCTGAACGAGCGGCCCGAGGACGAAGCCGCCGAGGAAGAGCAGGGCGACCGTCCAGATCGCCAGCCGGCGCGGGTTCCGTTTCTTGTCGAGCGCGGCCAGCCCGGCCGCCGTGGAGAGCAGCATCCCCGCGAACATGACGAGGATGTGAGGGATGATGATCCACGCGGGGACGGGGTCCTTGAAACGGAGCACGGCCGGCGTGTCCCCGGACAGGCTCTTCGATTCCCCGCCGCCCGTCAGGATGATCTTGTAGGCGATCTTGCCGGCCGTCGGCTGCCGGGGCAGGCCGCCGACGAGCCGGTCGCCCTGCCGGACGAGGGCCGCGGTCATCCAGTCGTCCGCGCTCTTCGTCCGGCGCCACTCGATGCGGCCCTCAAGGGGCGCGGGGGCCGTCACGGAGATCGCCGCGTCGGCCGTGGTTTCGGCGCTGCGGACGAGTTCGTAGCGGGCCTCGGTCCCGCCGACGACGGTCGTGCCCTTGAGAGGGTAGGTCGGCCCGGTCACCCTTTGGTAGATCGCCGAGGCCAGGGTCAGGACGACCGCCAGAGTCCAGAACAATCCCTTCCTCATGGCGCCTACTCCTTGACCTCGATCGAGCCGAGCACGGCCGAGCCCTGGATCGTCAGGGTCCCTGTCGGCGTCCCGCCGCTCGCGGCGCCCTTGTGGGATTCGATCGAGCCCAGCACGGGCGTCCCCTGGAGCACGACCTGCCAGTCGCGGGGGACGAACACGGTGATGGCGCCGAAGACGGCCGAGAGGACCAGGGTCGCCTGGCCGCCGGCGAGCCGGGCGTTCCGGAGATCGATGTCGGCCGAGCCGAAGACGACGTCGGCCTTGCCGCCGCGGAAGTTCTGGGACTCGACCTTGCGGGCCGTGCCCGAGAAGACCTGGCTGACGGCCAGGTCGTCGGCGGTGTCGCCGGCCATCTCAGGGGTCCTTTTCCTGTCCGGATGCCAGGCAGGGCGCAGCAGGATCCACAGCCCGACGGCGATGATCGCCAGGGGCCAGAGATAGCGCCAGACGGCCTGGTCGAAGATCCTCAACCGGAGCAGCAGGAAGAACGTCCCGAAGAGGATGAAGAAGATGCCCGAACCGGCGTTCCGGAAGTTATTGCTGAGAAGGATCGAGACGCCGATGAGGATGAAGATGACCGGCCAGAAGCGGGCGACGAGGTCGCCGAAATCCAGCGTGCCCGCCCGGTCGAGAAGGAAGAGGACGCCGAGAACGACGAGCAGCAAACCCCAGAAGATGCGGCCCTGGCTCCGATGTTCGCTCATGATTCCCTCCGTTAGGCCCTAGGATAGCAGAACGGCGCGGGGCTGTAAAAAGGACGGCTAGAGGCGGCGGAGGCCCATGCCTCCGCTGACCTCGAGGACCGCCCCGGTCGAATAGCCGAGGTCCCCGCGGGCCAGCGCGGCCACGGCCCGGCCGACGTCGTCCGGGGTGCCCCACCGTCCCTGCGGCACGAGGCCCTTGGCGATCAGCCTGTCGTACTTGGCCTTGACGGCCGCCGTCATGTCCGTGGCGATGATGCCGGGCCGGACCTCGAAGACGCCGATGCCGACGGCGGCGAGCGCGTCCGCGAACAGGGCCGCCGTCATGCTCAGGGCCGCCTTGGACACGCAGTATTCCGGCCTCGAGACCGAGGACCATTCGGCCGAGATCGAGGTGATGAAAACGATGGCCGGCCGCGGGCCGCCGGGCCGGGGCTTCCGGGCCGCCATCCGTTTCGCCGCGTTCTGGGTCAGGAAGAACGGGCCACGGGCGTTGATGGCCTGGAGCCGGTCGTAGCTCTCGGGCTGTGTCTCGAGGATGTGCCGGCGCTTGAGCGGGGCGACCCCGGCGTTGTTGACGAGCACGTCGATCCGGCCGCAGACGCCGAACGCGGCGTCGAGGAGCCGGCCGTGGTCCTCGAGGCGGGCGATGTCGCCGGCCACCGGCAGGAACCGTCCGCCGAGCTCCCGGACCCTCTCCTTGACCTCGAAGAGGCCTTTAGCCTTGTTGTCGGGGTCGAAATCGATGTCGACGCCGACGACGTCGTATCCTTCGCGGACGAGGGCCAGGACGATGCCGCGGCCGATGCCTCGGCCGGCGCCGGTCACGAGGGCGGCGGGAGCGTACGGTTTTTTCTTAGCGGCCACGCTCATTCCTCCTTTTCAGGCTCGACGACGATGCGGCCGGCGCGATAGTCGGCCCAAACCGATTCGAACCAGCCGTGCGTCGCCGGCACCGGCCGGGCCGGGGCCCAGCGCTTGTGGACGCGCCCGCGGCCGTCCAGCCGGATTTCGAGGATGCGGGACGAGACGAAGTCCCCGGGCTCGGCGAGCGAGAAGGCCCACGCGGGGCCGAGCCGGGGATCGGCCGGCGTTCCGGAGGCGTCGGGGACGAGATAGGACCCGCGGCTCCTGCCGCCGCGATCGATGTATTCGGCGACGGCTTCGAGATAGACGGCGCTCGTCAGGGCCAGGTCGAGCGCCCGGAAGCCGAGCGGCAGGTCACGGGGCGAGCCGATCCGAACCTCCCGGCCGGCCCGCCGCCAGAGCTCGAAGGCCCGGGCCTTTTCCGCCCGGACGGCGTCCGGGACGCGGATGACCGCGCCGCAACCCGACATCCTGCGCCGGATCTCCTCCAGGCAATCCTCGGGCGTCAGATCCCCGGACCTCGGAGCCTCCAGCATGCGTTCCGCCCTTTGCCAGGCCCTCGCCACCGTCGGGCCGGCGGCCCCGGCGAAGGCCCTCATGGCGGGCGGCCGGCCGTCGCGGCGATGCCTGATGAAGAGGGCGGCCCGGGCGCTCCCGACCTGTCCGGCGTTGAGCGCCGAGCCGCCGGGCCGGGTCACGCCGTGCGTCCCGGCCAGCTCGCCGACAGGGAAGAGGCCGCGGACGTTCGATTCCCACCAGAGCGAGACGCGGAAGCCGCCGTTGTTGTGTTGGGCGCAGACGGCGACCTCGAGGGGCTCGCGCCGGAGATCGATGCCGTGGGCGCGGTAAAGCCCGACGGCCGGCGGGTTCATCTTCATGAGCCGGGCGATCGGAGCCGGCAGGAGCGCGCCGCACTTCCGGAGATAGTCCGCGGCCTCGCTCGAGAGCATCGACGTTTCGAACGGGACGAGGCGCGCGTCGCCGCGGGCGTCGCTCCGGAAATCGAGGAAGACGCGGCGGCCCTTGACGACGGTCTCGCGATAGACGAGAAGGTCGATGAGGGACGATCCGCCGCGGACCTTGCGGGGATCGAACGGCCACTGGTAGCCCTTGAGAAAGACGGCCGTGGCCAGGGCGCCCATGTCGGGGAAATGCTCGTTGAGGAACTCCCTCTCGTCCCCGCCGGCGGCGTCGGTCGAGATGTAGCGAGGCACGGCCTGCTGATAGGTCCCGGAGACGTTCCAGCGGAACTTGGTCGAGGCCAGGCCGAATTGGGACTCGGTCAGGTTCTGGGCCGCGGCGCCGGCCTCGAAAAGGAGCCCGTGCGAGCCCGCCTGGCTCTCGGGGTACACGGAATGCTCATAGAGACCGCCGGGCCCGCCCGTTGCCGCCACGACGTTGACGGCATTGAAAAGGACGAAGCCTCGCTCGCGGGCGCCGAGGCGCCGCGCGTCGAGGGCCACGGCGCCGATCACCCTCTTCGATCCGCCCGCGCCGGCCGTGAGAAGGGCGATGACCGAATGGCGGTCGAAGACCCGGATGCGGCGCCGCCGGGCCTCGCCGCTCAAGGCTTCGAACATCAGCTTCGAGGTGAGCGGCCCGGCGGAGGTGGCCCGCTGGCGGGGGTCGTGGTCGGTCTTGTAGCCGACATAGGCCCCGAACCGGTCATGGGGAAAGGGCACGCCACGGGCGACGAGCCGGAAGAAGGCCTCGGGCGAACCCTGGGCCTCGGCCAGGGCGATGTCGCCGTGCATGGAGCCGCCGGCGGCCAGGTCGCGGGCCATGTCGGCCGCCGAATCGGGGATGTCCCCGGCGAGCGAGAGCTTGTAGTAGGTCTGCTTGTCGGAGCCCGACTCGGCCGAGGCCCCGGCCCCAAGCCGTTCCGTGACAACGGCGATATCGGTCTGCCCCAGCTCGTGCAGGCGGACGGCGGCGTTGAGCCCGGCCGCTCCGCTGCCGATGACGAGGGTGTTCAGCGAGTGCACCGGGAACGTCCGGCCCCCGATCCGCACCCGCCCCGATGTCATCGGGCCGGCCTCCTCCGCAGCATCGGCGCGCCGAGGAGGGCGGTCGCGACGAGGAAGGCGAGGCCGAAGACGATCCAAGCGTCCGCCGCGAAGAACAGGACGGCATAAACATAGATCCACAGGAACCCGAAATAGATCCACCGGCGCCTCTTAATAATAAGGAAGCCGACGAGGACGAGCGTCAGAGCCGCGAAGCCCGCCAGGGCCGCCTGAAAGTCCGACGTCTCCCTGATGATCAGAGCGGCGAAGGCCGCCGGGATGAGCAGCCACAGGCCCCGGCGCTTCTTCAGGCCGAGGAGGAGGGCCGAGCCCAGCGCCGCGGCGGCGAATCCCCCGGCGGCCAAGGCCTTGAGCCAGCCGGGGGGCCCGGGCCGGCCCTCGGCCAGCCGCTTGATCTCCCTCATCATCGTCTTTTCCATGATGAAGTGGGCCGGGTCGAGGATCCAGAAGCTGGCCAGCCGGCCGAGGAGGCCCGGCAGCGGGCCGCCTCGGCTGCGGGCGAAGAACCGTGTGCCGCCCGCGCCGTCGGGCTCGAGGGCGAAGGTGCCCCAGTTCCGGAGGGTCAGCGCCCGGCCCGGCTCGACGAACGACACTTTCCAGCCGGGGACGAACGTCTTCTTCGGCAGGCCGAAGAGATAGCCGGGCTTGACGGCGCGGACGATTTCCCTGGCCTGCCGCGTCTGCCACGCGGGCCGGATCTCGAAGATGTTATGGATGTCGGCCAGGGTCAGGTTCTCGAGCCAGGTGGCGCTGAAGAAGCCGGCCCGGTCCTGCCCGATCTCGATCAGCCAGGCCCAGACCTTTTCGGGCGGGGCCTCAACCGTGACGGCCCTCGTGCCGGTGACGACGCCGCCGATCCAGGCGTCGTCGCCGAGCAGGCCTTGGGACCGTTCCCGGGGCGCCGTCCCCCAGTTCAGGAACCAGGGCCGGGCGACGAGGCTGTAAGCGGCGATGGCCGCCATGATGATCAGGAAGGCCGCGATGTTCTCGACCAACCATCGGCGTTCGGCCTTGTTCATGCCTCGGGCCCTTTGCCGACGGTCTTCGTGAATTCCGGGTCGCGGACGGCGCAGCCCACCCGTCTCTGCCGGCGCAGGAGATGCGAACAGAGAGAACAGGTCGTGCATGTCTTGCGGGAGGACAGGCGGCCGTGCCGGATGAGGTCGGCCGCGAAGTCGGGGTAGGCGAGCGCGCCTCGACCGAGGCCGAAGGCCGCGCCGCGTCCGGCCGTGACCATGGCCGCCGCGACACCGGGCCCGAGCGTGCGGAGCCAGGAATAGCCGGCGCCGACGACCGGCGTCCACGGCGACGACCGCTGGATCTCGGACGCGATCCCCAGATGGCGGGCCACGCCCTCGAGCGGATGCTCGTCGGGGAGCCTGCCGCCCGGCGTGGGCTCGTCGAACGGCCGCCCGTAGTGCGGCTTCCAGGCCGGGATCCCCAATGACAGGGCCAGGAAGCGGACGCCGGAACGGACGAGGAGCGCCACCAGGGCTTTCGTTTCCGTCAAGTCGATGCGGTTTGGCTGGTCGGGATCCATCCCGAACCCGTAGGGGAAGGGAACGGTGTCTGTCGCCGACAGGCGGCTCGTGACGAGCAGCCCCGGGGCCTCCGCGCGGATGCCGCGGACGATCTCGAGAAGAAAGCGCGTCCGGTTCGCGAACGACCCGCCGTAGCGGCTGTCCTCCCGGCTGTGCGCGGCCAGCGTCTCCGAGACGAGATAGCCGTGACAGGCCTTGATGTCGACCGCGTCGAAGCCTGCGCCGAGGGCGAGGTCGGCGGCCTCCACGAAATCGTCCCGGATCGAAGCCAGCTCGCGGTCGGAGATGAGCGGGGCGTCCTCCGGCAGGTCGTGGACGGGGTCCAGGTGCGGGTTGTGCTGGACGATGATCGGCCGGGGCAGGCCCTCCGGCTTGGCGAACCGGCCCGAGTGGGTCAGCTGCAGCACGAGCAGGGGATTGTGGCCCGCGCTCCATTCCTTCCGGGCCGCGTCCCGGGCCTCCTCGACGAGCCGCGAGAAACCGCCCAAGGTCCCCTCGTTGAGCATCAGCTGGTTGGGATTCGATCGGCCGTCCGCCCTGACCGCCGCGGCCTCGCACCAGATGAGGCCGGCTCCGCCGGCGGCCAGGCGCCGGTAGCGGCGCCGGGTCCATTCCGAAGGCCCGCCCGTTACCTCCGCGTCCGCGCCTTCCATTGGCAAGGCGGCCAGGCTGTTGGGGACCGGACGCCCGCCGAAGGCGGCCTTTTCGAGAAGGATCGAGATCTCTTCGCTGAAGGGGATCTCGAGCCCCAGCCGTTTGGCCTCTTTCTCGAGGTCGGCGGCCGAGCGCAGGCGGAACCTCTCGTGGGCGGCCATCCTCTTTATTCTCCCGTCCGCCCGGCGATCCGCTTGACGGCCCGGATGTCGCGGCGCACACGCGCCTCGCAGACGAGCGCCCATCGGTCCCGCGGCAGCACCGCGAGATGTCCTTCGGCCAGGAGCGCCTGCGTCCGGGCGCCGAGGCCGAGCAGGCGGACGAGCTCGGGCACGGTGAGGTCCGGAAATCCGGCCAGGAAATCGGGATCGGCGACGGGCATCCCGAAGTCGCCGCCATGGTCCTCGACGGTCAGGTTGAGGCGCGGGTGGACGGCCCCGAGCGACTCGATGATCGCGGCGAGATCGATGACGCCCCGCCCCGCCTCGGCCGTGAACGAGACGAAGCCGTCCGGATCGATCTTCAGCCCGCCGTCCTTGATGTGGGTCGTCACGATCCACGGCAGGAGCCGGTCCGCCGCCAGGACGGGATCCTCGAGCATGGTCAGGAGGTTCATGGTGTCGAGGCAGACGCCCAGCCATTCGCCCGGAGCGGCCTCGCACATCTCGAAGAGACGGAGGAGCTCGAACGAGGTGAACTCGAAATGGGTCTCGATGGCCAGGATGACGCCGTTCGACCGGAGCATGGACTTTTGGCCGCGCAGGGCGCCGGCCGCCAGGCGGAGGAGCTCCTCCGTCGCCGGCCCGGCCTTCTGCCATCGCATCAGCCCGCCCGAGCAGGAGCGGACGGTCGACGCGCCCAGCGCGGCAGCCTGTTCGGCGGCCTTGCGGTTCCCGTCGGCGATGTCCTTGGGCCGGCCGGTCGCGAGGTCGAGCGGGATGTGCTCGCCGCCGCCCCATTCGACGTAGAGGCCGTTCTGGGCGGCGAAGCTCCGGAGCTCCTTGAGGAAGGTGCGGTCCACGGCCGTTCCCGGCGGCACGTTGACCTCGGAGAACTGGACGCCCTCGGCCCCGTTGAGAACGGCCCATTCGAGGACCTCGAACGGGGAGAGGTCGAGGGGCTTCAGACTGTAGCTGTCGACTCCGACCTTGAGCATCGTCATGGCTCCGTCCGGCGGCCTCATTCTAGCAGTTTTGGCGCCCCCTTGGCCAGACGTTCGTGCTTGAAAAAGCGCAGGCCTTGGGATATCCTACATCCCCATGAAGCGGATATTCGCCGCCCTCGTCCTCGTTCTCCTCGCCGCCGCCGGTCCGGCGCATGCCCAATCGTCGATCGTGGCCCAGATCGCCGGCGACAAGGCCGCCAGCCCCAAGCTCTATTTCAGCCTGAAATTCGGTCTCAACTTCGCGTACCTCAGCGGCACCCCCGATACCGGGCGGACGGGGGGCTTCAACGCCGGCCTCACGGCGACCATCCGCTTGTCCGACCGCCTCTCGCTCGTTCCCGAGATCACGCCCTTCTCGAGCAAAGGCGTTTCGGGGATCCCGCTCGACACGACCGGCGACGCGGCCCTCGACCCCTTTTTCGCCGACCTGAAGTCCTCCGAGCTGGGCCTGTCCTATACGGATATTCCCGTCCTGGTCGTTTACCGCCTGGGACGTATCGGGCTCGGCGCCGGCCCCTATGCGGGACTTCTCAGCACGGCCCGGGAGACGTTCGTGGCCAAGGGGCCCGGGCCGGTCACCGGGGGCCCCGAGACCGCCCCCGACCTGAAATACACCCGCCGGGTCACGCCGAGCTACAAGAGCACGGATGTCGGCCTGGTCTTCGAAGGGTCCTGGACGATCACCAAGCCGCGGCGAGGCGTCGGGCTCGTCTTCCACTTCCGTTACCAGGCCGGCCTCGTCGACGTACTTAGGACGCCGTCGCCCTCCGGCCCGCTGAGGAACTCGGTCATCCAGGCTTACCTGAGCTTTCCGTTTGTTTATTGAAGAGGCCCAAGCGGCCGCGCATTCTTCGGGAGGAGAGTCGAGATGCTGAAAGAGATGCAAGACGCCCTGATCGCCGGCAAGAAGGCCGAGGTCGAGTCGCTCGTCGACCGAGCGCTGGCCGCGGGCACGCCGGCCGCGACCATCCTGAACGAAGGCCTGATCCCGGGCATGGAACGTCTCGGCGTCCAGTTCAAGGCCAACGAGGTCTTCATCCCCGAGGTCCTGGTCGCCGCCCGGGCGATGAACGCCGGGCTGGCCAAGCTCGAGCCCCATCTGGCGAAGGCCGGGGTCAAGCCCCGCGGCATCGTCGTCATCGGCACGGTCAAGGGCGACCTCCACGACATCGGCAAGAACCTCGTGGCCATGATGCTCCGCGGCAACGGCTACAAGATCGTCGACCTGGGCGTCGACGTCGCCCCCGAGAAATATCTCGAGGCGGCCAAGGCGAATGGGGCCGGGGTCATCGCCCTGTCGGCCCTGCTGACGACGACGATGGTCCAGATGAAGGCCGTCATCGAGGCCGTCGAGAAGGCCGGCCTCGGGATCCCCGTCGTCATCGGCGGGGCGCCGGTCACCCGCGACTACGCCGACCAGATCCGGGCCCACGGCTATGCCCCCGACGCCGCTTCCGCCGTCGAGGAGATCGGCCGGCTCATCGCCGCCTGATGACCTCGCGCGAGCTGGTCGTCGCCACCCTCGAGTTCCGCAACCGCGGACGGGTGCCGCGCCAGCTCTGGACTCTGCCGTGGGCCGGCCTGAATTGGCCGGATGAGCTTCGCCGCATCCAAACGCGCTTTCCCGACGACATCGTGACCTGTCCGGCTTTTTTGCGGGAGCCGCTGCGGACGACCGGCCAAGAATACGAGCCGGGCCTTTTTGTGGACGAGTGGGGCTGCCGGTTCGAGAACAAGCAGGCCGGCATCATCGGCCAAGTCAAGGAGCCGGTCCTCCGGGACTGGCCCGAAGTCGGCGGCCTGGGCGTGCCGCGCGAGCGCCTGAGCGTCGATACGGGGGAGGTCGACCGCTTCTGCGCCGCGGCCGAGGCCTTCGTCCTGGGCAAGACCTGGTCACGGCCCTTCGAGCTCAGCCAATTCCTGAGGGGGCCGGAGGACCTTTACGTCGACCTGGCCGAGCGCCCCGAGGGTCTGGAGCGGCTCCTCCGGAAGATCCACGCCTTCTACGTGGAGGAGATGGAGCTCTGGGCCTCGACGGCGGTCGACGGGCTGGTCATCGCCGACGACTGGGGCGGCCAGAACGGGCTCCTAATCTCGCCGGCCCTGTGGCGGGAGCTGTTCAAGCCGCTCTACCGGGATTATGTCGAGATCGCCCACCGCCACGGCCAATATGCCTTCATGCATTCCGACGGAAATATCGAAGCCATCCTGCCCGACCTCATCGAGATCGGCCTCGACGCCCTGAACGCCCAGCTTTTCGCCATGGACGTCGACGGCATCGGCGAGCGGTTTGCGGGGAAGCTGACCTTCTGGGGCGAGGTCGACCGGCAGCACCTCCTGCCCTACGGCACGCCGGCCGACGTCCGGGCGGCCGTCCGCCGGGCCCGCCGGGCGCTCTGGCGGGAGGGCGGGGCCATCGCCCAGTGCGAGTTCGGCATCGGGGCCCGGCCCGAGAACGTGGCCGCGGTCTTCGAGGCCTGGGACGAGCCGGATTGACCGGGAATATGCTATAATCAAGAATTGGATCCGGGCCTTTCCGACGACAAGAGCCCGAGGAGGTTTTCATGAGCACCAAGAGATCCCTGATCCTGAGCGTGATCGCCCTGGCCGCGCTCGCCGTTCCGACGTTCGCCGCGGACGCGCCGATCCAGAGCCTCTGGACGGCGGCGCCCATCACCATCGACGGCGTCGCCCAGGAATGGGCCGACGCCCCGGCGGTATTCGACAAGGCCTCGGGCGCCCAGTACGCCCTCAAGAACGACGGCAAGGACCTCTATATCATCATGGTCCTGCGCCAGGAATCGACGATCCAATACACCGGCATGAAGATCCTCGCCTGCGCCGCGGCCGAGAAGAATCCGACAGCGGGCATCCTGTTCATTCAGAAAATGGTGACCGCGGACGAGCTCATCGCTTCCCTCGAAAAGAAGGGCCAGAAGCTGACCGAGGAGCAGAAGACCGAGATCCGCAAGAAGCCGACCCACCCGGTCTTCCTGGAGGAAGCCATCCTGCCGAAGGGCGCCCCCGCGCCGGCCGGCACGCCCGAGCCCGCCCAGTTCCGGTCTATCGAAAAGAACAGGGTCGGGATCTATGAGTTCAAGATCCCGCTCAGCCGGATCGCCGGCGCCGGCATTCAGCCCGGGGCCGACATCAAGCTCGGCTTCGAGTGGGGCGGCATGACCAAGGAGATCCGCAAGAACATCATGGCCGACCGCGCCGCCTCGGGCGCCGTGGCCCGTCAGGGCGAAGTGGCGATGAGCGTGAGCGATACCTCGGGCGAGGGCGGCGGCGGCGGCCCCGACTTCAGCTTCAACCGCGATCCGCGCTACAAGAAGCACGCTTTCAAGATCGACGTCAAATTAGCTGCCCAATAACGCGCCTACCCACCGACCGCAGCGAGCGTTAGCGAGCGGAGGGCAGAAGGACGGCGGAGAAACACGGAGCCGGCCGTCTGCGAAATATCCTAAAAAAGCGTTCTTTCTAGATTTCCATCAGGATCCCGCCCGAGCCCCGTCAAAACGGCCGCGAGGCCAGGTACGCCCCGAGGAAGGCCAGCAGGACCGCCAGGAGCTTCCAGCCCGTCAGCTTCTCCCGGAGAAAGACCGCGGCGATGATGACGATGAAGATCGTGTTGAGCTGGTTCAGAACGGCGGCGACGGAGGCCTTGGCGTATTTCATCCCGCCCATCCACAGGACGAGCGAGAAGTAGGAGCCAAAGAACGAGGCCGGAAGGAGGGCTTTCCAATTCCCCGGCTCGAAGAGCGGGGCGACGACAGCCCGCCGGTTGCGCAGGAACGGGACCAGGACGACGAGGGCCAGCCCGCCGCCGGCGAGCCGGACGAACGTGGACCAGAAGACCGACACCGAGCCGAGGACCGGCTTGACCATGACGATCCCGAAGGCGACAAAGAACATCGCCAGGATGCCGTAGAGGATGCCGAGGACGAGGTCCTTGCGGGCGATGTGCTCGATCTGGCCTTCCTTGGAGAGGGTCAGGACGGCCGAGACGACCAGGACCGCGCCGGCGAGCTGGACGAAGGTCAACCGTTCGCCGAGCATCACGAACGAGAGCGCGATGACGAAGGGGCTGTAAAAGCAGTCGACGATCGCGGTCAGACTGGCCCCGAGGCGGTTGAGGGCGTAGAAGAACAGCGTGTCGGAAACGGCGATGCCGAGCACTCCGCTCAGAAGAAGCAGGCCCGTGGTCGCGAAGGGCACGGCCGGGGCGAGCGGCTCGCCGAGGACGAGGAGGGTCGGCGCCATCAGGGCCAAGGCCAGGAGGGTCTTGGCCAGGTTGAGCCCGATCGGGTGGATGCGGCGGCCGCTGACCCGGAAGAGGATGACCGCCACGGCCCAGGCGAGCCCCGAGGACGCGGCCAGGATCTCGCCGAGCGAGCGGGAGGACGTGACGGGATCGGACATGGAAGTCACGTATAACAGAGACCTCGCGGCGCGTCAAACCGGGACCGGACCTGCCGCCCCTCGCCTTTAGGGGTGAGAAAGCCTCGCGATTTGTCACCCCCAGAATAGCCGGCCGCGGTGATGGACGAGTCCGGAAATCACCCCTAAATAGGAAGGAGGCAGGGCTGAGAAGCCCTGTTCGTTCAGGCCGACGAGACGGAGAGAGGACATGAAGAAAGCCACAGGCATCATCGGTTTGGCTCTGGCGGGCGCGTCGCTTCTGGTGACCGTCGCCTCGGCTTCGGCCGGGGCTTCAAATTCGGGGCCCTACGGCCATCGCCGGCGGGGCCGCCCGGATCATTCTTATGCGGTCCCCGAACCGTCCTCTTTGGCGCTGCTGGGGGCCGGGCTGTTGTCCCTTGGCCTTCTGGCGAAGCGGACACTCGGCAAGAAATCCTAGACGGCCACGCGCCGGCCCTACGGACGGTCCCGACCGTCGACGGGCTCCCTTTTGTTGACCATCTCCAGGACGGCGTGCTATAACCGCGCCTGAGGAGACGTGCGATGAGCCTGCCGAAAAGCACCCGGTCTTTCATCTTCGTCCTGGCCGTTCTGGCCCTGTCGGCCCTGCCGGCGGTCCGGCCGGCGGCGGCCGCCGCGGGGACGCCGCTCGAGTTCGATTCCTGCACCAGCATCCTCGTCGGCCGGCTGGCCTCGGTCGACGGCTCGACCATGACCTCCCATTCGTGCGATTCCGGCACGGACCGGACCTGGATGACCATCGTGCCGCGCATGACGCACAAGCCCGGCGAGACGGCCAAGGTCTATTACGAGCCGAAGCGGACGAAAGGCCCGAACGACCCCGACCGGCTGGAGACGGGCGAGATCCCGCAGGTCGCCGAGACCTATGCCTATCTCAATACGGCCTACCCGATCATGAACGAGCACCAGCTGGCGATCGGCGAGACGACGATCGGCAGCCGCCGCGAGCTCATGAGCGAGAACGGGATCATCGACGCTCCCGAGCTTTACCGGCTCGTCCTCGAGCGGGCCAAAACGGCGCGCGAGGCCATCCGCGTCGCCGACGAGCTGACCCGGGCCTACGGCTACAACGACTGGGGCGAATGCTTCACCTTCGCCGACCCGAAGGAGGTCTGGCATTTCGAGATCCACGGCCCGGGCAAGGGCAAGAAGGGGGCGGTGTGGGCGGCGGAGCGCGTCCCCGACGACGAGATCGGCGTCTCGGCCAACGCCGGCCGGATCCGCGAGATCG
>CAZIQR010000049.1:9495-15979 GCA_964541055.1 uncultured Eubacteriales bacterium | reverse complement strand
TACCGGATCGAGAAGATCGTCTTCGACAGCCGCCCGGACTTCCCGGTGACGGCCCATCTCTACGTTCCCGACGGCCCGCCCGGCCGGCGCTTTCCCGTCATCGTCAACCCGCACGGCCATTGGGAATGGAAGAAACAGGAGCCGACCGTACAGGCGCGGCTCATCGGCCAGGCCCTTCACGGCTACCTGGCCATCGTCGTCGATTCCCCCGGGCACAGCTTCGAGGGCGACAATCGCATCGAGCGCCGCTCCGCCGGCACGCACGACGACCTGCGCCTCATCATCGGCTCCACGAACGCGACGAGCGTCTATGTCTGGGATCTGATGCGGGCCCTCGACTATCTCGCGACCCGGCCCGAGGCCGACATGTCCCGCGTCGGGCTGACCGGCGCGTCGGGCGGCGGCCTGGCCACGATGTGGGCCTTCGCCGCCGAGCCGCGCTTCACCTGCGCCGCCTCGGTCGTCTATGCCTCGAGCTACGAGATCAACCCCGATAACGGCTGCTTCTGCAATCACGTCCCGGGCTCGCTCCAGGTCGGCGACCGCTCCGACGTCCTGGCGGTGCGGGCCCCCGCGCCCGTGCTCATCATCGGCGCCGAGGAAGACATCGAGTTCCCGGCGGCCGGCATGCGCCTGACGGGCGAGAAGATCAAAAGGATCTGGGGGCTCTTCGGGAAGTCGGCGGACGCCTGGACCCGGATGTTCCCCGGAGGGCACGACTACAGCCGGCCCATGCGCGAGACCTCCCTCGGCTTCTTCGACAAGTATCTCAAGAAGACCGGCGACGGCGCGCCGGTTCCCGAGCCGGCCTTCGCGACCGAAAAGCCCGATGCGCCGGAGATGTACGTCCTTCCCGATTCGCCGGCCAAAACCCTGACCATGCGCGGCATCGCCGAGGCGATGTTCAAGGACGGCGGCGGCGCCGGCTCCTTCGAAGACGACATCCGGCTCAACGGCGGCCTGCCCGCCCCCGTCCCCCCCGATATCAAGGAGCTGGGCGAATTCGAGGGCCGGCGGCGGGTGACCTTTATCTCCGAGCCCGGCCTCATGCTGCCTGCGGTCGTCTGGCCGGCGAAGGGACCGGCCAAGGCCGTCGTCGTCCTTGTCTCGGACCTCGGCAAGGGGCAGGCTTCGGAGGAATTCCCGATCGCCCGGCTGCAGCGGGCCGGCCTGACCTGCATGGCCCTCGATCCGCGGGGCCTGGGCGAAACGAAGGGACTCGACCTCCGGCTCCAGACCTACCTCGGACAGGCCCCCGCTTTCGGCATGGGTTGGGACATCGCCAGGGCCGTCGCGGCTCTGGCCGCACCGGGCCTCAAAGTCGCCGTCATCGGCCGGGGAGCCTCAGCCGGCCAGGCCGCGCTCGCGGCGGCCCTCATGGAGCCCCGCATCGGCTTTGTCGCCGGGCTCGCCACCCTCAAGGACTTCCAGGACGCGTTCCGGGACGACGTCCCGCTCATCGCCGTCCAGCCGCGGGCGAACGACGCTCCGCCGCTCGCCCGGTTGCGCTCGCTCGTCAAGGCCGGGGCCGTATGGAGCTTCCTCGGCGAGGCCGAGCCGAAATGGGCGGACGCGCTCGTCCGCTGGGCGGAGAAATGACCGGCGCCAACCCGATCCTGCCCGTCGAGGTCGTGTTCCACCCCTCGTGGTGGCACCGGCACGCCGGGATCTCGTTCGACCGGGACTTCTTCTATGATCCGCGCCGGCGGGTCGAGGACGAGCGGGCGATGGAGCGCGTTCTCTATGAGCGGTTCGGCGGCCTCGGTCTCGGCGAGGACCGGGACCTCGGCTTCGCTGTCCTCGGACCGGTCCACAACGCCGCCGGCTACTTGCTGTCGGAAATGCTCGGCTGCCGCGTCGAATACCAGGCCGATGCCCCACCCCGGGTCATCCCGGCCGGCCGCGACGACCTCGAGATCGACGTCGAGGCGATCTTCGCCGGCGAGCCGTTCCGCCGCTTCGTCCGGTTGGCCGAGGCCCTGAAGAGGGCGCACGGCCGGGTCTCCGGCGACGTCAATTGGGGCGGCATCCTCAACCTGGCCCTCGATCGCCGCGGACAGGATATCTTCCTCGATCTCGTCGACCGGCCCGGCGAGGCCCGCCGCTTCTTCGGCCGGATCGCTCAGGTCATCGACCGGTTCACGTCGTATATAGAGGGGCTGACCGGGACGACCTCGATCTCGGTCAACCGCCTCGTCCGCCATCTCCCGGGCGCCGTCTTCCTGCATTCCGAATGCGCCCTGACCATGATCTCCGTCGAGCACTACCGGGACTTCCTCATGTCCTTCGACCGGGACTGGAGCCTAAGGCGCCGGCCGTTCGGCATCCATTATTGCGGCGCCGATCCCCACCGGTTCGCGGCGGCCTTCGCCGAGCTTCCCCATCTCGACTTTCTCGACGCCGGCTGGGGCGGCGACCTCGGCGCTCTCCGGGCGAAGCTGCCGGCGACGTTCCTCAACATCCGCCTGAGCCCGGTCGAGATCGTGACTCAGAGCCTGGAGGAGATCCGCCGGTCGATCGAGCTCAGGGTCGCGGCCTCGGGCGATCCGCGCCTGACCGGCGTCTGCTGCATCAACATGGACGATCGGGTCACGGACGACCGGATCCGGGCGATCTTCGAAACGGTCTTCGAGCTCCGCAGGACCTGGACTATTCATAAAAACGCCGGTTCTCACGAATAGCCCGGTTGACACCCGCCGCGGGGCGGCCCTATACTTCGGGCGCCCGGCAAGGCCGCGCAGGACCCATGCTCATCCACGCCGACTTCATGCTCGACACCGACCAGGCCCGCGCCCTTTACCATGATGCCGCCGCGCCGCTCCCCGTTTTCGACTTCCACGGCCATCTCTCGCCCCAAGACATCGCCGAGGACCGCCGCTTCGAGAACCTAACCGCGACCTGGCTGGCCGGCGATCACTACAAGTGGCGGGCGATGAGGACGGCCGGCGTCGACGAGCGCTTCATCACCGGCGACGCGCCGGACCGGGAGAAGTTCGAGAAGTGGGCGGAGACGGTCCCCAAGACCCTCCGCAACCCTCTTTATCACTGGACGCACCTCGAGCTCGCCCGGGCGTTCGGCATCGACCGGGCCCTCAACCCCCGGACGGCCGCGGCGATCTGGGAGGAAGCCAACGCCCGGCTGGCCGGGCCGGACTTTTCGGCCCGCGGCATCCTGCGGCGGATGAAGGTGGCGGTCCTCTGCACCACCGACGATCCGGCCGACGATCTGCGGTATCACCAGGCCCTGCGGGAAGCCGGGGATCCGGCCCTCCGGGTCTTCCCGACCTTCCGGCCCGACAAGGCCCTCGCCGTCGAGGACCCCGAGAACTATGGCCGCTACATGGAGCGTCTCGGGCAGGCGGCCGGCGCCGAGATCGCGTCCTATGAGGACCTGCTCGACGCGCTGCGCAAGCGCCACGACCACTTCCACGGCCTGGGCTGCCGGATCTCGGACCACGGCCTCGAGGCGATCTTCGCCGCCGACTGGAGCCTGGCGGACGTCCGGCAGGCCTTCGGCATCGTGCGGCGCGGCCGGCCGCTCGCCCCGGACCTCGTCCTCCAGTTCAAGTCCGCCCTGCTCTATGAGCTCGCGGTCATGGACCGGGAAGCCGGCTGGGCGCAGCAATATCATCTCGGGGCCCTGCGGAACACGAACACGCGCATGGGGCGGCTGCTGGGCCCGGACACGGGCTACGATGCGATCGGGGACTTCGACATCGCCCGGCCCCTGGCCCGGTTCCTCGACCGCCTCGACGCCGAGGACAAGCTGGCCCGGACCATCCTCTACAACCTCAATCCGCGCGACAACGAGGTCCTGGCTTCGATCGCCGGCAGCTTCCAGGACGGCCGCATCCCGGGCAAGGTCCAGCTCGGCCCGGCCTGGTGGTTCCTCGATCAGGCCGACGGCATGACCCGGCAGATGGAGGCCCTGTCGAACCTCGGCCTCCTCAGCCAGTTCGTGGGCATGACCACGGACTCGCGGAGCTTCCTCTCTTTTCCGCGGCACGAGTATTTCCGCCGGCTCCTCTGCCGCCTCCTTGGCCGGGAGATGCAGCAAGGCCTGCTTCCGAACGATCTGGCGCTCGTCGGCGCCCTTGTCCGGGACGTCTGTTACGAGAATGCCGCGCGCTATTTCCGCCTCGGCGAGGCCGGGGAGCGATGGAGCTCGAACGGTACTCGCTAGGCATCGGGGACCGGTTCGGCCGCGAGGGCCGGGCCCAGCTCCGGGCCCTGCAGTCCGCCGCGGAGCGGGGCGTTCGCATCACCCCGGTCTGGAACAAGTCCCACCGCGAGCACACCATCATCGGGACGACGCCGGCCGACACCCGACGGGCGGCCGACGCGGCCGTCCGGGCCGCCGGCTGGCGGGAACCGTTCTTCGTCGACGCCGATCACGTCTCGCTCGCGACCGTCGACGCCTTCACCGAGGCCTGCGACTTTTTCACGATCGACGTGGCCGACCGGATCGGCCAGCCGCCTCCGGCCGCGGAGCTGGCCGGCTTTGTCCATGACCTGTCCGGGTCCGGGGGACGATGGGACATCCCCGGCCTCGACGCGCCGATCACGATCGACGAGGCCCTGCTCGCCCGGGTCGCTTCGCGATACCTCAGCGCCGTCCTCGAGGCCGGCCGCATCTATGCCCGGATCATCTCGCGCCGGGGGCCCCGGGATATCCTCCTGGAGGTCTCGTTCGACGAGGCCGACGAGCCGCAAACCCCGGCCGAGCTCCTCTTGATCCTCGCGGCCCTGGGCCGCCAGGGCCTGCCTGTGCGGACCGTCGCGCCGAAATTCTCCGGCGCGTTCCTCAAGGGCATCGATTATGTCGGAGACGTCGAGGGCTTCGGCCGCGAATTCGAGGCCGATCTCGCCGTCCTCGAAATCGCCGTCCGGGAATTCGGCCTGCCGCCCGACCTCAAGCTGAGCGTCCATTCCGGGAGCGACAAGTTCTCGCTCTATCCGGTCATGCGCCGGGCCCTGCTCCGCCGCGGCGCCGGCCTTCACCTCAAGACCGCCGGCACGACCTGGCTCGAGGAGGTCATCGGTCTCGCCTCGTCGGGAGGGGAGGGGCTCGCGCTGGCCAAGGACATCTATCGACAAGCTCTGGCCCGCTACGACGAGCTCGCCCGGCCCTATCTCCCGGTGATCGCCATCGACCGCTCCCGTCTTCCCGACGCCGCCGAGGTCGCGGCCTGGGACTCCCGGGCCTTCGTCGCGGCCCTGGCCCACGAGCCCGCGGAGCCGTCCTTCGATCCGCATTTCCGCCAGCTCGTCCACATCGCCTTCCGCGTCGCCGCGGAGATGGGGGACCGCTTCACGGGCCTTCTCGAGAGCGGCCGGCGATCGATCGAAGCCGGCGTCACGGACAACCTCCTGCGCCGGCATATCTCGCCCCTCTTCCTCGGTCCGGAGGCATCGGGCCTACCCGGAGCGACCGAAGGGAGCGGAGGTCAGATGTGCAGCGGAGCGGCTCGTAGCTGCGCATCTGGGAAATATCTTGGAAAAGCGACTATCGCAGGAATCCCGGCAGCCGGGCTATGAATAAGGATCCGATCGGGCGCGTCCGCTGGACGATCTGCGCCCTGCTCTTCTTTGCGACGACCATCAACTACATCGACCGGCAGATCCTCGGCCTCCTCGCGCCGCTGCTCCAGACCGAGATCGGCTGGAACGAGATCCAGTACAGCGCCATCGTCACCGCCTTCCAGGCGGCCTACGCCCTGGGACTGATCCTCTTCGGCCGGGTCGTCGACCGCTTTGGGACGCGGCGGGGCTACGCGGCCTCCATCATTCTCTGGAGCCTGGCCGCGGCTTCGCACGCCCTGGCCCGCACCGTCTCCGGGTTCGGCGCGGCCCGGGCCGCCCTGGGCGGGGCCGAAGCCGGCAACTTCCCCTCGGCCATCAAGGCCGTGGCCGAATGGTTCCCGAAAAAGGAGCGCGCCCTGGCCACGGGCCTGTTCAATTCCGGCTCGAACTTCGGCGCCGTCCTGGCGCCCGCCGTGGTCCCGTGGCTGACGGTGACCTTCGGCTGGCCGGCCGCGTTCGTGGCCACCGCGGCGCTCGGCTTCGTCTGGCTGGCCTTCTGGCTCGTCCTCTACGAACGCCCCGAGCGCAAGAAAGGCCTCGGGCAGGCGGAACGGGCCCACATCCTCAGCGATCCTCCAGAGGCCGGCGCTTCGAAGGTCCCCTGGCGGGAGCTCCTGCGCCACCGGCAGACATGGGCCTTCGTCGCGGGCAAGTTCCTGACCGACCCGATCTGGTGGTTCTATCTTTATTGGCTGCCCAAGTTCCTCCACACCAAGCACGGGCTGACCATCCTCAGCCTGGGCCTGCCGCTCGTCGCAATTTACACGATGACGAGCATCGGCAGCATCGGCGGCGGCTGGCTGTCATCGGCGCTTATCAAGCGGGGCTGGACGGTCAACCGGTCCCGGAAGGCGGCCATGCTCCTCTGCGCCGTGTGCGTCGTGCCGATCGTGACCGTGTC
>CAZIQR010000049.1:0-9395 GCA_964541055.1 uncultured Eubacteriales bacterium | reverse complement strand
CTCTGCGGAGCGGCCGTCCTCGGCCTGAGCGCTTTTCTCCCGGTCGTCAAGAGGGCCCTGGTCGTCCGAACGGATTGGCTGATCCCCTTCGGGCTGACCAGCCCGTCGTTCTCGTCCTACGATTATTTCCCGCTCATTCCCTGGTTCGGCGTTTTCCTGATCGGCGCCGCCCTGGGCAAGTCCGTTTATGCGAAGAAAACCGGCCTTCTGCCCTGGCGCATGCCGGCCAATTTCGTCAACTTCGCCGGCCGCCATTCCTTGATCATCTATATCCTGCACCAGCCCCTCATCATGGGCCTCCTTTACGCTTTCAGGCTGACCCACTAGCGTCCTGGCCTCCCTCCCGGCCCGGGACCGTTGTCGCTCGTGACGCGGGGCTTGTCCGGGCCTCGGTGGCCCCGGATTTCCCCTCTCTCAGGACTTTTTCTCGCCGGACGGCATCAGCGGGACCGCTTTCCCGCCTGAAGAACGGGGAACCGCTTCTTGGCACAATTCTTGAATTATCGGGAATAACGATGCTCGAATAGTACCAAAGGAGGCAACACATGATCCGTCCAAACATTTGGCTGTCCCGGATCCTGATCGCCGTCGCCGTCGTCGGCCTGACCATGGTCTCGGCCGCGGCCCAAACCAAGCCGGTCCAGCCTCCGGTCAAGGAGAACGTCGTCAACGAAGTCACCCTCAGCGAGGTCCAATCCACCCTGGGGACGGCCCGCGACGATCGTTCCGGCGTTTCTGATTTCAGTCCGGGCGACGACGGCCGGGTTATCATCGCCTATCATTATTACGACGTCGATGAGTCCAATTACGAGAACGATTTCACCATGGACATCACCCCCAAGATCCAGCAGATGTACAAGAAGTTCAAGAACTTCGACAAGGTCCGGTTCGAAGTCGTCACGAACAACCCGGCCGCGCCGCCCCTGTGGATCCCCTTCGCCGCCTTCGACATCGACCGCAAGACCATCGAGCAGCTTCATTACACCTATTTTGTCGCCAAGTACATCCTCGACCAGACCCTCAAGAATAAAAAGTAGGCCGCGCGGGGCTTCGGCCGCATCGAGCCCGGCTGTGCCTGACCGGAGCCTACCGTGGCGGACCGGAGATCGCTGAAACCTCGCCGCAACGAAACCCTGGAAATTTGCCGTTAAACACTATATAATTGATAGGGTTTATGGACAGGAGGCTCGTGCCATGAGAACGATGAAAGCGGCTTTGCCCGTGATGATCTTCCTCCTCGCCGCCGCGGCGCTCGCTTCGGCCCAGCCGGCGGGCTCCTGCTGCAATTCCCCGGGGCTCGTGCCCGCGGGCCAGGAGCCGGTCTTCCAGGACCTGCCCAAGTCGGGCAAGAAATGCTGGATCGGCGAGGTCGAGTATTTCACCTGGGAGTTTGACAAGACGCCCAAGATGGGCACGTCGATCCTCATCATCAAACTCTATGACAAGGACGGACGCCGCGTCAACGATCTGGCCGTCACCGGTCGGTCGGACATGCCCTCGATGCGCGGCGCCCATGATTCCGGCGAGGTCGCCTTCAAGACCAACAGGGCCGGCGATTACCTCATGCCGGTGAGCGTCGTCATGCCGGGCGACTGGGAGGTCCGGCTGACTTTCTCCCGCAACGGCATCGCCGTCTTCCGGGGCCGCGTCGCCTTCGATGTCTGATGCGGCCGAGCGGCGGCCCGCCGTCCGGCGGATCGCCGCCGGGATCCTCCTGGCCGGCGCGTTGGCCGGCGGACTCGGGCCCAATCGACCCTCTTCTATCTCGAGCTTCAGGCCGTGGGGGCCATGTCCACGGTCTCCGGCCGGGCGCAATGGTTCTCGCTCACGCCGGAAGACGTCATGCAGAAGCCGAGCCTTGGCTTCGATCTCGTCCAGCGCCTGAGCTCCCGGACCCGCGACGTCGGCGTCGTCGCCGTCCAGGCCCGGCTGGCCTACGACCAGGACGGCGACCACACGCTCCAGCCGCAGCTCTTCAACGCCACCTTCCGTCTCAAGACCCGGCCGGTCAATGTCTGGGTCGGGCACAGCCGGCCGGCCATGGGGCTCGCCTCGGTCCTCGACAATCACGCCCTGCTCCTGCCGGACCCGACCATGTTCGGCTTCGGCTTCGACCGCGATTGGGGGATCGGGATCGACCGGGACTTCAGCTGGGGCGGCGCCGCCGCCTCGCTGACGGCCGGGAGCGGCATGCCGCTCTACTTCAAGAGGAACTATCTGGCCGCCGCCCGCGTCTTCAAGGGCGTTCTGGCCCGCGACAACTATAGCCTCGGACTGTCGCTCGCCCAAGGCCGCCTCCTCGAGACGATGGGCTACACCCTGATGGGGCCGGAGCCCTTCGCTTGGGCCTCGGCCGGGCTCGACGGCGCGTTCGTCTGGCGGAACCTGGAGAACCGGGCCGAGGTCCTCGTCGGTCGCCGCGCCGGCTCCGGGACGCTTCTCGCATTCTGGAGATCGGGCCTGTCGCTTCTCGAAGAGGGGCGGCTCAAGGTCGAAGTCCAGCCGGCCCTCATCCGGCGGGCCGGGCAATGGACCTATGCCCTCGGCTCGGGGCTGACGGTTCTCGTGAACGCCGACTTCACCGGGCGCTTCATGGCGCTCTACGACCGAGGGCGCCGGGACGCCCGCTTCGTCCTCCAGCTCTATTACTATAAACGGATCTAAGGATCATGATCATGACCTCTTTCCGCAGCCTCGTTCTCGCAGCCGCCGGCCTCCTGCTCGCGGCTGCGGCCCTGCCGCTCCTCGCCGCCGTCGGGTGCGATCTCAACGACCCCGACCGGGACGTCAAGCGCCTCTTTCCCGATTCGACGAGCTACAAGACGATCTACGTGTCGATCTCGAGGAAGGGCGGCGGCGAGCTCCTCCGGAAGATCGAAGACCGCCTCGGCGACACCTTCACCGGCCTGTTCGAGACGGCCGACGTTCCCTACACGATGTACGAGATCTACAAGGGCGAGACGCTCATCGGCGCCGTCCACGGCGTCAATCAGAAGGGGACCTACGGCGGCCTTCAGGTTTTCCTGGCCCTCGACCCCCGGGGCGTGATCAAGGCCTTTTATTTCCAGAAGCTGACCTCCAAGGCCGGCAAGGCCTTCCGCGATCCCTCCTTTGGGGTCCAGTTCATCGGCCTGAGCCTCTCGGATTTCTATCGCTATGACGTCGTCTCCGGCAAGGAGGACCCGCCGGGGCCGATCAGCCGGATCAAGAACCCGGACCCGGAGGCCGAAAAGGACTTCCGGGCCTCCCTGCGGGCGACGAAGAAGAACCTCATCCTCGTCGACGAGTTCCTCCTCGGCAACGCCCATCTCAGTTCGTTCAAAGGCAACGCGCGATGAAAAAACTCTCCCTTTTCGAAGTCGCCTGGAAGGGCCTGCTGCGCAAGAAGACGCGCAGCCTGCTGACCGTCTTGGGCATCGCCATGGCGGCCTGGGTCTTGGTCAGCCTGTTCGGCTTCAACCGGGGCTATGAGACCTCGCTCAACAAGGACATCGACAACCTCGGCTTCCAGATGCTGGTCGTGGCCAAGGGCTGTCCCTATGAGGCCGCGACCCTCATGCTCAAGGGCGGCACCGGCCTCAAGTACATGGATCCGGCGGTCGCCCGGTCCGTGGCCGCGGAGCCCGAGGTCGAAAGCATCACGCCCATGCTCATGCAGGTCGTCTTCGATCCCAACAAGGGCGAGTCCGGCGGCATGACGGCCTTCCTCGGGGTCGATCCCGCCTCCTACCCGAAGATGAAAAGCACCCTGCCGTTCAAGGCCGGCGGCTGGTTCAGCGACCCGGCGGCGGCCGAGGCCGTCTTCGGCTACGAGGCGGCCGAACTCGAGCAGCGGGAGGTCGGCGACCTCTATCTCATCCCCGAGAAGAACGTCGAGGTCAAGGTCGTCGGCATTCTCGAGCGGACCGGGACCCAGGACGACGGGACGATCTTCCTGCCCCTCCAGGCCCTCCAGAAGATCTTCGGCGTCCCGGAGCTGACCTCGGTCGGCATCAAGGTCAAGAAGGACGCCGACATGAAGGCCTTCGAGGACAAGATGTACAAGCTCCCCGACGTCCAGGTCGTCAGCCTGACGCAGGTCAAGACGACGATCATGACCCTCGTCTCGACGGCCCGCGTGATGGTCCTATCGATCGCCCTGATCGCCATCCTCATCGCCGTGGTGGGGGTCGTCAACACCGTCCTGATGTCGGTCATGGAGCGGCGTCAGGAGATCGGCATCCTCAAGTCGATGGGCGCCCTGGCCGGCGACATCTTCAAGCTCGTCTGGCTCGAAACGACCTTCCTGTGCCTGGCCGGCGGCCTCGTCGGGACCGGTCTGGCCCTGGCGACGGCGCGGCTCACGGACGTCCTGGTGCGGCGGCTCCTGCCGTATTCGCCGAGCGGCGGGCTCGTCGCCATCAACGCCGGGCTCGTCCTGATAGCCCTGGGGACCGTCACGGCCATCGGCCTCCTCAGCGGGGTCTATCCGTCCTGGAAAGCGGCCCGGATGCGCCCGCTCGACACCATCCGCAGCGAGGTGGAGTCATGAGCGCGGCCGCGGCGCCGGCCATCGAAGCCGAACACCTGAGGAGGATCTACCGGCGGGGGACCGAAAAGATCGCGGCTGTCGACGATATCTCGCTCCGGATCGAGCGGGGCTCGTTCACGTCGATCGTCGGCCCCTCGGGCTCCGGCAAGACGACCCTGATCAACGTCCTCGGCTGCCTCGACAATCCGAGCGAGGGCACCCTCCGTCTCGGCGGGCGAGACGTCTTTGCCGCCGGCCGGGGATTGTCCGAAGCCAAGCTGACGCTCGTCCGCCGCGAGGTCTTCGGCTACATCTTCCAGAAGTTCTTCCTCGTCCCGACCCTGTCCGTCCTCGAGAACGTTATCCTGCCCTTCACCTTCTACCGGAAGCCCGGCGCCGAAGAGGACGTCGGCCGGCTGCTCAAGGTCCTGGGGCTCGACAAGCGGGCGGACCACCTCCCGGGCCAGCTGTCCGGCGGCGAGATGCAGCGCGTCGCCATCGCCCGGGCCCTGGTCAACCGGCCCGACATCCTGCTCGCCGACGAGCCGACCGGGAACCTTGACACGGCCCGCAGCGACGAGATCGGCGGGATCCTGCGGGAGCTCAACGCGAAGGAAGGGCTGACGATCATCCTTGTCACCCACAACCTGCGCCTCGCGGGCCTGGCCCGGCGGACGGTCGAGCTCCGCGACGGAAAGATCGCCGCGGCTTGACACGCGTTTCAGGGAAAAACTACAATCAGGCCACTTTCCGGAAGAGAGGTCCTCATGGTCCCGTCTCTCGCCCATTTGCTGGTCCATTCGGTGACGGCCTATCCCAAGCCGGACTTCATGCTCGTCAAGAAGGACGGCGCCTATCGGCCGATCGCGGCGGCCGAGTTCGGGGAGCGGGTCAAGCATCTTGCCCTCGGGCTCAGGGCCCTCGGCTTCGGCCACGGCCAGAAGCTCTGCCTGCTCTCGGAGAACCGGCCGGAATGGACGCTGACCGACTTCGCCGCGCTCACGGCCGGCGGGCTGACCGTGCCGATCTACACGACCCTCGTCTCGGAGCAGATCCGCTACATCGTCGACGATTCCGACGCGGCGATCGTCGTCGTCTCGAACCCTGAGCAGTGGAAGAAGATCGAGCCCCTGAAGCCCGGGCTCGGCAAGGTCCGGCACTACATCACCTTCGCCGTCGAGGCCCCGGCCGGGGTCCTCTCCCTCGAGGACGTCCTGGCCAAGGGCCGGGCGGCCGCGGCGGCCGAGCCAGGGCTCTATGACGAGATGGTCGGCCGGGTCAAGCCGGAGGACGAAGCGACCCTGATCTACACGTCGGGCACGACCGGCGTCCCCAAGGGCGTCATCCTGACCCACGACAACCTCCTCAGCAACATCAAGACCGCCTCGGACATCATCGAATTCTCCTCCAAGGACACCGTTCTCTCCTTTCTGCCCCTGTCCCACATCCTCGAGCGCATGGTCATGTTCACCTACATCTACAAGGGCTGCACCGTGGCCTTCGCCGAGAGCGTCGAGGCCGTGGCCCAGAACCTGGTCGAGGTCCGGCCCCACATCATGGTCTCCGTGCCGCGCGTTTTCGAGAAGATCTACACCAAGGTCATGGACCAGGTCCTTTCGAGCCCCGCGCTGCGGCGCCGCATCTTCTTCTGGGCCCTGAAGGTCGGCAAGGAGGCCGGCGTTCTGACTCTGGCGAAAAAGCCCTTGCCAGGCGGGCTCAAGCTCAGGAAGGCCGTCGCCGCCAAGCTTGTCTTCTCCAAGATCATCGCCAGGACGGGCGGCCGGGTGAGGTTCTTCGTTTCGGGCGGGGCGCCCCTGTCCAAGGACATCGCCGAGTTCTTCTACGCCATCGGCCTGGTCATCCTCGAGGGCTACGGCCTGACCGAGACGTCGCCCCTGCTCGCGGTCAACACCTTCGAAGATCTCCGGCTGGGGACGGTCGGCAAACCGGCCCCCGGCATCGATATCCGGATCGCCTCGGACGGCGAGATCCTGGCCCGCGGCCCCAATATCATGAAGGGCTACTACAAGAAAGAGGCCGAGACCCGGGAGATCATGGAGGGCGGCTGGTTCCACACGGGCGACATCGGCCACTTCGATCCGGACGGCTTCCTCGTCATCACCGACCGCAAGAAGGACCTGCTCGTCACGTCGGGCGGCAAGAACGTCGCCCCGCAACCGATCGAGAACCTGCTCAAGACGAGCCCCTACATCGCCAACGCCGTGGTCATCGGCGACCGGCGGCGCTTCGTGGCGGCCCTGGTCGTCCCCGATTTCGACAAGCTCCAGGGCTTCGCCAAGGCGCAGGGGATTGCCGCGGCGTCGCTCGAGGATCTCTGCCGGGAGCCGCGGGTCGTCGCCTTCCTCAAGGCCGAGGTCGACCGCGCGACGCCGCTCCTCGCCTCCTACGAGCGGATCAAGAAGATCGTCGTCCTGCCCCGCGACTTCGATATCGAGAAGGGCGAGATCACGCCGTCCCTCAAGGTCCGGCGGGCCAACGTCACGAGCGAATACCAGGAGGCCATCGAGGCCCTCTACCGGGAAGAGATCGAGAACGGGCGGGAGGACGGGGGAACGGCCGGCTGAGGCCGCCTATTTCTCGGCCTGGGGCTCGGCCTTGACGGGCTCGGGCTTGGCCGTCCAGTAGAGGATCCGGCCGCAGGCCTCGCAGAGGATGACCGCGGTCCGGTCCCGCAGCTCGTTCAGCATCTGGGGCCGGACGCGCATGTGGCACATGGCGCAGAAATCGCCCGTCACCGGCGAGAGGGCCGTACCCGCCTTCTTCTCGAAAATGGCCTGGTAGAGCCGGCGCTGTTCTTTGGGGATCCGCGGCAGCAGGGCCTCGCGCTCCTTGACGAGGGCCGCGTGGCGGGCTTCGGTCTCCTTCATCTTCTCGTCGAGGACCAGCTTCTCCTTCTTGAGGAGGTCTTCCTCGGCGCCTTGCTTGTGGAGGGCGGCCTTGATCTCCTCTTCGACATCGTCGGCCGCCAGCATCTCGGCGATGATGGCCTCCTCGAGCGTGTCGACCTTGTGCTGGGTCTCCTCGATCTCGTGGAGGAGCGAGGTGTATTCCTTGTTGGTCTTGACCTCGTTCAGCTGTCGCTTGTACTTGCCGATCTGGACCTTCAGGTCCTTGACCTCGTTCTCGAGGTCGCGGCGCTTCTTCTGGTTCTGGGCCATCTTGTCCTTGGCGTCGGCGACGAGCTTGGTGGTGGCTTGGATCCTTTTGTCGACGTCCTGGACCAGGCGGGGGATGCCTTCGAGAACGAGCCCCGCGTTGTGGATCTCCGTGTCCAAACGCTGGAGCTCGATGATCAGATCGAAATCAATTTCCACTGTGTACGCATCCTCGGTCTCTCGGTCACATGGGCCTACCAGGATTCGAACCTGGGACCTGCCGGTTATGAGCCGGTGGCTCTACCACTGAGCTATAGGCCCTAAGCTCCCCTTTATAACAAAATATTGGAGCAGCGTCAATGATGCCGCCGTCCCGGCGAGGGCCACGAAAATCGTTTAATGATTGTTGGTGAAGGATTTCAGCTTGCGGCTGCGGCTCGGGTGCTTGAGCTTGCGCAGGGCCTTGGCCTCGATCTGCCGGATGCGCTCGCGGGTGACCTTGAACTGCTGGCCGACCTCCTCGAGGGTGTGCTCGTTGCCGTCGCCGAGGCCGAAGCGCATCTTGAGGACCCGGCCCTCGCGGTCGGTCAGCGATTTGAGGGCCTCCTCGATCTGCTCCTTGAGGTTGATGTGGATGACCGTGTCGGGCGGCGACGGGATGAGCTTGTCCTCGATGAAGTCGCCGAGGTGGCTGTCTTCCTCCTCGCCGATCGGGGTTTCGAGGGAGATGGGCTCCTGGGCGATCTTGATGATCTTGCGGACCTTGCTGACGGGCATGTCCATCTTCTTGGCGATCTCCTCGCTGGTCGGCTCGCGCCCGATCTCCTGGACGAGGGACCGCGAGACGCGGATGAGCTTGTTGATCGTCTCGATCATGTGGACCGGGATGCGGATCGTCCGGGCCTGGTCGGCGATGGCCCGGGTGATGGCCTGCCGGATCCACCACGTGGCGTAGGTCGAGAACTTGTAGCCGCGGCGGTACTCGAACTTCTCGACGGCCTTCATGAGGCCCATGTTGCCTTCCTGGATGAGATCGAGGAACTGGAGGCCGCGGTTGCTGTACTTCTTGGCGATGGAGACGACGAGGCGCAGGTTGGCCGCGACGAGCTCCTTCTTGGCTTGGTCGCTGACCTTTTTACCGGCCGTGATGGCCCGGACGGCCCGCCGCAGGGATTCGGGGTCGAGCCCGATCTCGGCGGTCTGCCGGCGCAGCTCCTTGTTGGCGTCGCGGATCCTCTGCTTGAGGGCCGGGTCGTCCTTCTTCTTCTTGGCCAGGGCCGATTCCCAGTCGTCCCGCGTGTCCTCGAGATCGTTGATGACCTTGAGGCGCGTCCGCAGCTCGTCGATGATCTTCTCGCGGTGGGCCGAGCGGAGGTTGAGGTCGCGGATCGTCCGGCTGATCTTGACGATGAACCGCCCGCGGCTGACGAGCGTCTTCTTCTTTCCCGGGATGCGGTCGAGCTTTCGGCTGAGCTCCCGGATCTTCTTGACCTTGCCCAGGATCTGCTCCTTCTTTTCTTCGAGCCGGCCCTCGGCGATGTCCTCCTCGGAGACGTCGAACATCTCTTGGATGATGAACGGGTCCTCCTTGATGCGGTCCTCGAGGTCGAGGACCTGGTTGAGGACGAGGCGCGTCCGGCTGAGGGCCTTGATGATGCTCTTTTCGCCGCGCTCGATCTCCCGGGCGATGGCGATCTCGCCCTCTCGCGTCAGCAGCGAGATGTTGCCCATCTCGCGGAGGTAGAGCTTGACCGGGTCGGTCGTCCGCT
>CAZIQR010000048.1:0-16131 GCA_964541055.1 uncultured Eubacteriales bacterium | reverse complement strand
TCTACGGGCACCTCCTCAAGGACTATATCTATATGGGCGACCGGCTCATCGCCGAGTACGATTATGTCGGCAGCCGATACCTCTATTACGCCCCGGACCAGATCAACACGACCCGAGTTGTGACCGACCAAGTGGGCAACGTCGTCTATTCGGCGGTCCATGATCCGTATGGAGGGATTCAGCAGGCCTTGGTCAGCACCTACGATCCCCAGCTCAAGTTCTCGGGCAAGGAGCGCGACTCAGAGTCCGAGCTCGATTACTTCGGAGCCCGCTACTACGGCCGGGACCAGTATAGGTTTATTTCCATTGACCCGAACTATACGAAAAATACCGTATCGTTTAACTCCAAAATGTTCAATTCTTATTCATATTGTATGAATAATCCAAACCGATTTATCGATCCGGATGGAGCCTATTTGGTTGATATCTATGTATATCGCATGGGGGTTCTAAGAAGCGGCAAAATCCGGGGAGAAGTATGGATCGGCGGATATTTTGTCGGCTATTCAATCGAATTAGGTTGGAACGGGAATAAAAGAGGCGAGAGTTGTATACCCGAAGGGGATTATGATGCGTATATTGGCCTATTCACTCCAGAGAATGGTCCTTCATTTCAGACGGTTAGGCTATACGATGGACAAGACCCAGCCTATGAGGGGACGCGTCCTCGCACGGAAGTCGCATTTCACCAAGGCACGAAATCGACGGGGTGTATTCTTATTGGCCGGAGTATCGATAGGGTCAGTGAATCTACCTGCGGAAGTGCTCTCCAGAAGATGATGGAGAGGATAAATTTCCTCGGAGCAGGACTGCCTCCAGCCGTAACATTCGTACTGGAGGGCTTTGATGCACTTATATCAATAAGCGATTTCCCAGAAATTATGGTTCATATTATCAACACGCCATCGTATTTGGCAATGTCCATAGGGCTAAGTCTTATCGGCAAGATCTAGTCCTAGGAATGTACGGTCCGCAAAGGAGGCAAAATTGAAGATCCCGAAATATTGTCGGCTGATGGCCTTTGCGCTCATCATCTTCGGAACGTGCGAGACTACTGGCCTATCTCTATTCTCCCAGGGTGAACCGCGCGTTAACTGGAATGAGGTGTTAGCTGCCTACGATAGGTTTTTGGCCTATCCTTCGCCTGAGAAAGCGGGGGCCCTCGCAAGACTCTTGCCTAAAGGCACGCCAGAATCTGCCAGAATCGTGGACGATGAAGCTCGAGCGTTGGATCATTTCGTTTCGTCAGAGAATTTCGGGATATTGGCGATTGAGGCCGAATTTGGGAATAGGGGCGCGATTGTCGTACTGCTACGATTACTGAATTTCGCCGACGGGCTTGGCGCCGAGTACATTTCGGCAGCCCTGGGAAATGTGGTTCGCTCGAAACCGAAGTTATTTTTGGAAATTATGAAAGAAAATGGAGGCGCTTTAGCTATTAAGCAGCTCGGCCCTAGAATTGCATTTCCCCAATACGCCTATAATAATCATCCAGGGGCGCATAAATATGATCTTGTGAAACGTCATGAAGCCGTTGCTTCGGTAACTGAGCCCGAACTGGCCGAAACAAGGGAAGCCTGTCTAGAGCTTCTAGCCGAGGAGCTCAAAAAGCTGAGGTAGGAAAGCCGAACCGGCAAGCATGGTTCAGGATTCGGGCGGCATCTCCAATCCGATGCCCGATCCAGCGAACTTGTCGACCTGCTCACTGCCGAATTCGGTCTTGTCAACCGATGTTAGTCTAGCTGCCCGGGGAGCGGTTGACAGGCTCGGACCCCTGCGGTATAAACCCTACTTCGACCCTTAGGATCTAAAGGAGCACCCATGGGCAACACCTTCATTTCCGACATCCGCGAGAAAGCGGCCAAGAAGTTCCTCAAGGTCGCCTTCCCTGACGCCGAGGACGTCCGGACCCTCAAAGCGGCCCTGACCCTCCGCGAAAAGCATATCGCCGAGCCGCGCCTGGTCGGGTCGTCCGAGGCTATCCACAAGGTCGCCAAGGACAACGGCCTCGACATCGCCGGCATCCCCGTCATCGACCCCGCCACCGACGCCTCCCGGGGCGATCTCGTCGACCTCCTCTTCGACAAGCGCAAGGCCAAGGGCTGGACCCTGGAGCAGGCCGCCGAGGCGGCCAAGGGCCCGCTCTATTACGCCGGATTGCTCCTCGCGACCGGCAAGGTCGGGGCCGTCGTCGGCGGCAACATCTCCTCGACCGGCGACGTCATCCGGGCCGCCATCCACACCGTCGGCACGGCCCCGGGCATCTCGACCGTCTCGAGTTACTTCATCATGGTCTTCCCCGAGCGTCTCCTCTGCTACGCCGACTGCGCCGTCGTCCCCAACCCGACCGACGCCCAACTGGCCGATATCGCCCTCACCTCCGCCAAGAACTTCCAGGCCGTGACCGGCGAAGAGCCGCGCGTGGCCATGCTTTCCTTCTCGACCAAGGGCTCGGCCCAGCACGCGGACGTGGACAAGGTCGTGAGCGCCACCAAGATCGCCAAGGAAAAGGCCCCCCACCTCCTCCTCGACGGCGAGATGCAGGCCGACGCGGCCCTCGTCGCCTCGATCGGCGAGCGCAAGTGCAAGGGCAGCCCGGTCGCCGGCAAGGCCAACGTCCTCATCTTCCCCGACCTCGACGCCGGCAACATCGGCTACAAGCTGACCGAGCGGCTGGCAGGGGCCGAGGCCGTCGGGCCGATCGTCCAGGGCCTCAACAAGCCTTATTGCGACCTCAGCCGCGGCTGCTCGGCCGACGACATGGTCAACGTCGCGGCGATCTGCAGCTTGATGGCGGAGTGAGCGTCCGCGCTCAACGGGTGAGATTGTACTTCTTCACCAGCCGGACGGGCTGACAGGAGAGTTTCGCCTTCCGCAGTCCCTCGATAGCCATGTCCTGTTCCCGGTTGAGGAGGGCAAAATCGCCCCACTCTCGGCAGACGAACTCGCGGTTGACCCACTGGGCCAGGCCGACAAGGCCCGGGTTGGCGATCTCGATGGGGATGACAGCCATGTCCGGCGTGAGCCGCCCGCCCAAGGTGAAGGCCTCCACCCGTCCGCCCACCTTGACGACGGCGCCCATGAGGCCGAGGTGGAGGAACGAGGCCAGGGCCTGGAGGATGGCCTTCTTCTCGGCCCGGATGCAGACGTCGCCGTTCTTCTCCTCGAACCAGTCCTCGAGGAGCCGCACGCACCCCGGGACGTCCGGCGGGGTCAGGGCGTGGTATTCGTGGACGAACGTCGACTCGAACTTGCGGATGCGGTTACGCTTGCCGTCGAACTTCTTGCCTTTGAGCTCGGCCAGCTCCTGCCGCGAGTAGATATAATCGAAGTTGCCGGGGTCCTCCTCGACCTTGAGAGCCCCGCCGTAGCGCTCGACGAAGGCCTCGGGCACCCGCGAGAGCCGCGGCGCGTGGCGGAGGAGCGTCTCGACCGTTTCCAGGGCGCGCTCTCCCCCGATCGGCGGCAGGGCGTAGGCCCATTCGAATTCGGGCTCGACAAGGACGCACAGGCTCCCGTTGAGGACGGTCCAGCTCGGATGCTCGGAGTCCTTCCAGATGAAGATGTTGGCGAAATTGAGCTCACAGACCTCGGAGGGATCGCGACCGAGATAGCCCTCGAAGACGGCCTTGTCCTCGAGGCCGACGGGCTTCCACTCGGGGTAACGGGGCAGGCTCACGGTCTCGCCCTCCGCATGACGGTGCAGCGCTCCTGAGGGCAGCCTTCGCACCAGGCCGTCCGGCGCTTGGCCGGGAAGGTCGCCGGGATCCCCTCCTCTATAATATGGAAGCCGCAACCCTCGAAGAAGCCGGGGATGATAGTCGCCAGGTGAACGTCGCCCGGGGCCTCGGCCATCAGAGCCTCGACCAGGGCCTTGGCGACTCCCCTCCCCCGGAACGGGGGGTCGACGCCCAGGGCGCAAAGCTCGAGGCAGTCGGCGTGCGTCTTGAGCGCGACGAGGCCGGCGATGCGGCCTTTCTCCTCGGCCACCCAGAGGGTGTCGTATTCAATCCCCGGATAGTCCAGCCCGAGTTTTCCGGCCAAGCGGACCGCGGCGGCGGCATCTCCGGGGCGGGATCTGCGGACCTGCATTTCGATGTATTATAGCACGCCCGCCGCCTTGACAGCCCCCGGCCGGACGGATATAGTTCCCCTCTCCCAGAAAGGTGGATCATGCGCCTGTTGATCATCAATCCCGGTTCGACATCGACCAAGATCGCCGTCTATGAGGACGAGCGCGAGATCCTGTCCGAGAACATCTCCCACTCCGCCGAGGAGCTCGCCCCCTACAACAAGATCGTGGACCAGAAGGGTTTCCGCAAGGACATCATCCTGAGGACGCTCCAGGCCCACGCCGTCGAGCCGGCCTCCCTGGCGGCCGTCGTCGGCCGCGGCGGCCTGCTCGTCCCCATCCCGAGCGGCGTCTACCGGGTCAACGACCGCATGCTCGAGGATCTCTACCAGGGAGTCCAGGGCGAGCACGCCTCGAACCTGGGCGGGCTGATCGCCGACGAGATCGCCCGGCCCCTCGGCCTCCCCGCCTTCATCGTCGATCCCGTCGTCGTCGACGAGCTCGAGGACTGGGCCCGCCTCTCGGGCATCCCGGAGATCCGGCGCCGCAGCATCTTCCACGCCCTGAACCACAAGTACACGGCCCGGCTGGCTGCCCGCGAGCTCGGCCGGAGCTACGAAACGGTCAACCTCATCGTCTGCCACCTCGGCGGCGGCATCACCGTCGGCGCTCATCGGCAAGGACAGGTGGTGGACGTCAACAACGGGCTGAACGGCGAAGGGCCCATCACCCCAGAGCGGGCCGGCACGGTCCCCGCGGGTGACCTCGTGGCCCTGTCCTTCTCCGGAAAATACGACCAGGCCGCGCTCAAGAAGCTGCTGACGGGCCGGGGCGGCATGGTCGCCCACCTCGGGACGAACGACATGCGCGAGACGGTCAAGAGGGTCGCGGCGGGCGACGAGAAGGTCCATCTCGTCTTCACGGCCATGGTCGAGACGGTCTCGAAGCAGATCGGGGCCTGCGCCGCCGTCCTCAAGGGCCGCGTCGACGGCATCGTCCTGACCGGCGGGCTGGCCTACGCCGCCGAATTTATCGACCGGATCAAGGAGCACGTCGCGTTCCTCGGACCGGTCTTCGTCTTCCCCGGCGAGAACGAAATGGTGGCCCTGGCCGAGGCCGGCCGGCGTGTCCTGAGGGGCGAGGAAACCGCCCGCACCTACCCGGCCTAGCCGGGACTGAAGGAGTTGTCATGATCACCAAGCTCGAACAGATCGTCGAACGGGTGAAGGGCAAGCCCATCAAGCGGCTGGCCGTGGCCGTCGCCGAGGACCCCCATACCATCGAGGCCGTCGGCCGCGCCGTCAAGGAGAAGCTGGTCAAGGCCGTCGTCACCGGCGACGAGAAGGCCATCAAGAAGGTGGCCGCCAACGCCAAGGTCGACCACGGTCTTTTCGATATCGTACACGAGCCGGACAAGGTCAAGGCCCTGACGCTGGCCATCGACAAGGTCCGGGCGGGCGAGGCCGATTTCCTGATGAAGGGCCTGCTCGATTCCTCCGTCTACATCCGCGGCATCATCGACAAGGAGAAGGGGCTGCTGCCGCCGGGCAAGCTCCTCTCCCACGTCTCCGTCATTGAGGTCCCGACCTGGAAGAAGCTCATCATCTGCGGCGACGTCGCCGTCATCCCGGCCCCGGACCTCGAGGCCAAGATCGCCATCCTAAACTACGCCATCGACGTCGCCCACCGGCTCGAGATCGAGAACCCCAAGGCCGTCCTGCTTTCGGCGGTCGAGAAGGTCAATCCGAAGATGCCGTCGACGACCGAGTCGGCGATCATCGCCAAGATGGCCGACCGCGGCCAGATCAAGGGAGCCATCGTCGACGGGCCGCTGGCCCTGGACGTGGCCTTCAGCGAGGAGAGCGCCCGCATCAAGGGACTCAAGTCGCCCGTCGCCGGCGACGCCGACATCCTCGTCTTCCCCAGCATCGAGGCCGGCAACATCTTCTTCAAGGCTTCGACCTATCTCGCCAAGGGCGAGCTCGGGGCCGTCGTGACCGGCGCCCGGTGCCCGTGCGTCCTGACCTCGCGCGGCGATTCGGAAGACACCAAGTTCTACTCGATCGCCCTGGCCTCACTCTTGACTTAGGTGCCATAGAATTCGCGAACGTTCAATCCTGCCGAGGAGGTGTCCGATGTCCCTCATCACGCGTTCCCCCCTGAAAAGGCCTGCCGTCGTTTTCGCGGCCCTTCTTCTCGCGCTGGCGGCCTTCACCCTGGCCCAGCCGAAACCGGTCAAGCCCAAGGTCCTGCAGTCGACCAGCCCCGAGCTCCGGCTCAAAGGCTTCGAGGAGTACAAGGCCATGCAGGCGGCCTCGAAGCTCAAGGACCTCAAGTGGCAGTTCCTCGGCCCGACGAACGTCAGCGGCCGGGTCACGGACGTCGCCGTAGTCGCCCCCAAGGGCAAGAATTACACGTTCTACGTCGCCTCGGCTTCGGGCGGCGTCTGGAAGACAGAGAATGAGGGCACGACCTGGACGCCCGTCTTCGAGAACATGGTCACCGCGGCCGTCGGCGACATCGCCCTGGCCCCGTCCGACCCGAACATCCTCTGGGTCGGGACCGGCGAGCACAACATCTTCCGCAGCTCCCAGGCCGGGATCGGCGTCTTCAAGTCGACCGACGCCGGCAAGAGCTGGGCTCACATGGGGCTCACCGACACCAACACCATCGCCCGCATCGTCATCCATCCGACCAACCCGGACATCGTCTATGTCGCGGCCGGCGGCCACGAATGGACGAAGAACGCCGACCGCGGCGTCTACAAGACCGTCGACGGCGGCAAGACCTGGGACAAGGTCCTCTTCGTCAACGACGAGACCGGGGCCTACGACCTGGTCATGGACCCGCGGGCAAGCGACACCCTCTACGCCGCGATGTGGCAGCGGACCCGCAAGAAATGGAACGACCCGCGCAACGACGCGGCCTCCGTCGGGAGCGGCATCTTCAAGACGACCGACGGCGGCAAGACCTGGACGCCCGTCAACAAGGGCCTGCCGGACGCCCGCTGGCGCGGCCGCATCGGCCTCGATATCTGCCTGGCCAAGCCCGACACACTCTACACCCTCGTTGACAACTACGAGATCTCCCGCGAGCCGACCCCGCAAGAGATCACCGACAGCTACGGCGTCCCCTCCTCAGGCTTCATCAGGGGCGCCGCGGTCTACCGCTCCGACGACGCCGGGGCCACCTGGACCCAGGTGAGCGGACTGACGCCCCAGCAGAAGGCCTTCATGGAGCGTCACTCCGGGACCTACGGCTGGGTCTTCGGCCAGATCCGCGTCGACCCCAACGACCCCGAGACGTCCTACATCATGGGCGTGCCCTTCAGCGTCTCGGCCGACGGCGGCAAGACCTACAAGACCCTGCGGGAGGCGCCCGGCGGCGACAACCACGCCCTGTGGATCGACCCCGCCAACTCGAACTATCTCCTCAAGGGCTGCGACCAGGGTGTTGCCGTGTCCTACGACAAGGGCCAGAGCTGGCGCTTCTTCCAGAACGAGCTCAACATCTGCCAGTTCTTCAACATCAACTACGACATGGCGACGCCGTTCAAGGTCTACGGCTCGATGCAGGACCACGGCAGCTTCCGGGGCAAGGTCGACATCAGCCAGGGACGCGACAAGATCCCGGCCCAGGAATTCGAGAGCGCGCCGGGCGGCGAGGGCTCGAACCACGCCATCGACCCGGACAACCCGAACATCGTCTATTCGGCCGGCTTCTACGGCGCGATCTCCCGGAGCGAATACGACAAGCCCGGCCCCTACCCCGGCTATCCGTTCACGAAGGACCTCCTGCCGGCCCAATATGCGAGCGAGCCGCCCCTGCGCGGCCAGTGGCTGGCCCCGTTCATCCTCTCGCCCCACAACCCGAGCATCGTCTATCACGGCATGCAGTTCCTCTTCCGCTCGCTCGACCGCGGCGACACGTGGGAGAAGATCAGCCCCGACCTGACGACGAACGACGCGGCGACGCGCGGCGACATCCGCTACCAGACCCTTTTCACCGTCTCGGAGTCGCCGCTCAAATACGGGCTCATCTACGCCGGCACGGACGACGGCCGACTCTGGGTGACGAAGGACGGCGGCAAGGCCTGGGCCGAGATCACGGCCGGCCTGGCCCCGGGCAAGTGGATGTCGCGGGTCGTGGCCTCGGCCTACGACCTCGGCACCGTTTACCTCACCCAGAACGGCAAGCGGGACGACGACTTCACGCCCTACGTCTGGAGATCGACCGACTTCGGCAAGACCTGGACCAGCCTGGCCAAGGGCATTCCGGTCGGGCCGGTCAACGTCATCCGCGAGGACCCGGTCAACGGGAAGATCCTCTATGTCGGCACGGACATGGGCGTCTACGCGACGACCGACGGCGGCCAGACCTGGATGGTCTTGGGCGGGAACCTCCCGACCTGCTACGTCCACGACCTGATCATCCATCCGCGGGACAACATCATCGTCATCGCCACCCACGGCCGCGGCATGTGGGCCCTGGACGCCGACAAGGTCAACAACAAGCCCGCCCGGAGGCGCTTCTATTTCGAGGACTGAAGTTCGGGTCGCGCCGTCCAGGGCCATCGTCCTTGACGGCGTGGGGAGCGTTCTCTTCGTCAAGACCCGGCGGGCGCGGCGCATCTCGCTCACCGTCCGCTCCTCGCGGGGCGTCCGGGTCGCCGTGCCGTGGCGGGTGCCCCTCGACGACGCCGAGAGGATCGCCCTCGGCAAGCTGGCCTGGATGCGCCGCACGCAGGCCCGCCTCGAGCGGGCCCGCGAGCGCTGCCGCGACTCGGTCGAAGCGGCGGCGCGGCTCGACCGGCGCTCGGCCCGAGCCATCCTCGCGGCCCGGCTCGAGGCCCTGGCCCGGGAGCACGGCTTCACCCCGGGGCGGCTGAGCGTCCGCTGCCAAGGCACCCTCTGGGGCAGCGCCTCCCGGACCGGCCGCATCCAGCTCAACGCGCTCCTGGCGGTCGTGCCGCCCGACCTCGCCGACTACGTCATCGTTCACGAGCTTGTCCACACCCGGGTCCGAGGCCACGGCCGGGCCTTCTGGGCCGTGCTCGAGCGCCTTCTCCCCGACGCCCGGAGGCGCCAAGCCAGGCTCCGGGAATACTCCCTGGCCCTGTTTTGATCCCGGCAGCGCCCGCGGTTTGACAGACCGGCCCTCCGTTGTGATATGATCGAATATACTTTCGCGCGGGGCCGGTCACCCGAACGCGCCTTGCGCCGGCCAAGGAGAGAGTGTCATGGGGGCTCGTTTTTCCCGAACAAGGGCTTTTTTTCTCATCCTCGCGGCCTTAGGCTTCGTTCTTTTTCTGAGCGCAGGACGGGCCCAGGACAGGCCCGCCAAAACCGCGCCGTCCGGCCGGGCCGGCGCCTCGCCGGTCCAACAGGACGGGCGGGCAGGCCTCCCCGCGACGGGAGAAGGCTCGTTGCGGCGTCTGGCCGCCGAGCTGAGGCATGACCGCGCGGCCGGCGATCTCGCGGCCGCCGCCAAGGTCTTCGCGGAGATGTTCACGCCCGATCCTCAGGCGGATGCGTCCGCTCTCAAGACCGGAGCCTCGATCGCCTCGAACCGGGTCGAGGGGGCTCCGAGCAACATCAAGACCCTGGCCGTCCCGTCGGGCACGAGCCCGGTCTTTTTCTCCCCCGAGGTCGAAAGGAGCCCCGCCGCCCTGCTCGTGCGGTCGGGGCCGACCGGGCAGCTCTTTGCCGCCGCGGAGCAATGGTCCGGCGGCGCGCCACGGGACCTCCGCGTCCGCAAGAGCGCCGACAAAGGCCGGACCTGGGACGAGACGGTCGTCCTCGGCGACGGACAGGCCTGGACCGGGCCTTCGCTTGGCCAGGTCGGGGACGGCGCGATCGGCCTGGCTTTTGTCAGGGACCGGGATGGCGCCGGGGCCGACATCTTCTTCGCCCGGCTGGCCGGCGACCTCTCGACCGACGCCCTATTCCCCGTGGCCGCAGGCCCGGCGGACGAGCGGGGCCCGTCGCTCGCGACCGACTTCCCGCGCTTCTCCCCGGCCTACCTTTACGTCCTCTATGCCGAGCGGGACCCGCTCGGCCGTTCCGTCAAGTTCAGGGTCAGCCCGGATCTGGGGGCGACCTGGAGCGGGCCGGTCACGGTCGCGTCGTTCCCCGGGCCGGACGGACCGGAGATCGAAACGGCCCTGGCCTACGATCCGGACCGGAACGTCCTTCATGCGGCCTTCTCCGGGCCGAACGGAGGGACGACGGGCGTCGCGGTCTCGTCCTCGACGACCTTCGGGGCCTCCTGGTCCGTTCCCGTTTTCGTCGCTTCGGAAGACGGCGCGGCCGCGGCGAGGCCGCGGATCGCGGCGGGGCGGGGCCAGGCGGTCCTCGTCTATGAGCGGCACGGCATGGGCGGCGGTACGGATATCGGTCTCGCGGCCTCGACGAACGCCGGCCGGAGCTGGGCCACGGGCCCGGCCTTGGCGGCGACATCGGCCGACGAGACGTTCCCCGACGTCCGGGCGGACGCCGGGGCGGGAACGTTCCGGTTCATCGCCTCGTTCGTCGAGTCGGGGACGACGATCCGGACGCTGAGCCGGGAGGCCTCCGCGGCATCGGCCTGGACGGCGGATCTCGCCGTGGACGCCGGCGGCATCATCGGGACCGGCCCGGTCGCCATCGTGCCCGTGCCTTCGTCCGACGGCCGGGCCGCGGCGGGCGTCCTGTGGACGAGCGGCCGTCCGGATTCGGACGTTCTCTTCGGCTCGGACTTCACCCTGCTCTTGGCCGATCTCGCCGTCACGCCGGCAAACCAGAACGTCACGGCCGCGGCCGGCGCGACCGATTTCACCGTGACCCGGTCCGGCAACGACGAGGATATCGCCTGGACCGCCGCGGTGACGTCGGGCTCGGCCTGGCTCTCCATCACGTCGGGCTCGAGCGGCACGAACGACGGGACGATCGTCGCCGCCTATGACGCGAACCCCGACACGACGCCGCGGATCGGCTCCATCGTCGTGACGCCCGCGGGCGGCGCCGGTCCCCTCACCGTCACCGTGACCCAGGCCGGCGAGGCCGGACTCGAGATCACGCCGGCCGACGACTTCGTGTCGAGCGGACCCGTCGGCGGCCCCTTTGTTCCGGCGAGCAAGGACTACACGCTCCGGAACACCAGCGGAACGGTTCTGGCCTGGACCGCCGCGGATAACCGGACCTGGATCAATCTCTCGCGGACATCTGGCAACCTCGATCCCGGCGCGTCCGATGTCGTCACCGTGTTCTTCACCTCGGGCGCGGACAGCCTGGGGACCGGCGTTCACACCGGGACCATCACGTTCACGAACCGGACGACCGGCGTCGGCAATGCCACCCGCGGGGTCACTTTGACGATCTCCGGCACGGCGGGCACCCTGGCGGTGACGCCGGCGGAAGGCCTGACCTCGACCGGCGGCGTCGGAGGCCCGTTCACGCCGTCGAGCGTCGACTATACGCTCCGGAACTCGGGGACGACGTCGATCGATTGGCAGTCCTCCAAGACCCAGGATTGGACGAGCCTGTCGGCGGGCTCCGGGACCCTCGCCGCCGGGGAGTCCGCGACGGTCACCGTCTCGATCAATGCCGCCGCGAACAGCCTGGCGATCGGGGCCCATCAGGACACGGTCACGTTCACCAACCTGACCAACGGCAACGGCAATACGACCCGGACGGTGGCCCTGACGGTCACGGCGCCGCCGGGCGTCCTATCGGTGGCGCCGGCCGGGGGCCTGACCGCGACCGGCCCCGAGGGCGGCCCGTTCACGCCGGTCAGCCAGGCCTATACGCTCCAGAACACCGGGGAGTCGTCACTGGCGTGGACCGCGTCCAAATTGCAGTCCTGGACGACGCTCTCCGCGACGGGCGGGACGCTTGAGGTGGGCGGCACGGCGACGGTGACGGTCTCGATCAACTCGGCGGCCGACGCCCTCGCCGCCGGGGACTACACGGACACCGTGAGCTTCGTCAACGCGACGACCGGGAACGGCAGCACGACCCGGTCCGTCATCCTGACGGTCTTGCACGGCCCGGCCCTGTCCGTCACGCCGGCGAATCGGGATGTGACCTTCACCGGCGGCACGGTGACCTTCGACGTGGCGAACCTGGGGGCCGGGACCATGAGCTGGACGGCGGCCGTCGTCTCCGGCTCCGATTGGCTGGCCATTTCGTCGGGCGGGAGCGGCACGAACGCCGGCACGATCACCGTCGTGGCCGCGGCCAACCGGACGCCGAGCGAGCGCGTCGGCATCGTCCGGGTCACGGCGGCCGGCGCCACGGGCAGTCCGGCGAACGTCACCGTTTCGCAGATCAAGGGCTCGCTCCTGATCGCCCTGAGCGGGGAGCGCCTCGTCGAGAAGGCTTGGACGATCGAGCGGGAATACGCCCGGCTGACGGTGGCTATCGACAATCCGGCCTCGGTCCCCATCGAGACCTTCGTCGTCTACAGGCGCTCGGCCGGCGGCAGCGAGCAGATCGTCCAGCAGGTCGACGGCTCCGCCGCGAGCGGGCCGACGCTCGTCATCAACGACGCTTTCATCGAGCACGGCGTCTCCTACACCTACCGGGTCGCGGCCGTCGACGTCTTCGGCGGCACGCTGGCCGTGTCGAACGAGATCATCATCCCATGATCAAGCCTGGGCAGGGGCAAGCCATGAAAAGATTCCTGATCGTTCCGGCGATCCTGATCCTGGCCGCCTCCGCGGCCGCGGAGAACCACTTCTTCCTGTCGGCCGGGGCCAGTTTTCTGCGTCCCGGCGACACGAACTACCGGGCGATCTACGGGAACCAGGCCGTCTATCCGGAGCTATCGGCGGCGATCCGGCTCGTCGCCGGCGTCTGCCTGACCGGCAGCTTCGGCCGCTACGCGCGGAACGGCACGACCCCCGAGCTCGGCCTGGACGCGAGCTCGACCCAGAGCTATATCTCTTGGGGTCTCGGCTATCTGCTCCGGGTCTCGCCGACCCTCTGTCTGACGGCGAACGGCGGCATGGCCAGCCTGAGCTTCCGCGAGGAAGCGCTTGACGCGGTCATGAAAGGCCATCACATGGGTTACCTGGCCGAAGGCGGCGTCTTGCTCGTGCCCGAGGACGAGCGGGTCTTCATGGGCCTCAAGGTCGGCTATCTTTCGGCGGCCGTCCCGGGCTCGGAGCTCACCCCGCCGCTCGGGCGAGACCTCAAGCTCGGCGGGCTCAAGATCTCGGTCTCGATCGGCATCCAGATCTTCGGCGGCGAATGACGCCGCGCCTGCTGCGCCGAAGGCGATACGATCCGGCCCGGATAATGCTATAATGGCCCTCTTGCGCCTGGCTTGCCAGGAACACCCGTCAAGGAGGGCTTGCCGATGTCATCTCCTCACACCATCCGCCGGGCCGCCGCCGTCGCGGCCGCCGCCACGTTCCTCTTCGTCGCGCTCGCCGCGCTCCCCGGCCACGCCGCCGGGACCGAGGCGAAGAAGGCCAACTACGACCTCGCCGCGCGCTGGACGCCAGCCAAGGTCGGCAAGCTCGTCTTCGACACGTCCGTGATGCCTCATTGGCTCTCGACGGGCGACCGCTTCTGGTATAGCTATGAGACGGGCCGGGGGAAGAAGTGGTTCGTGGTCGACCCCGTGGCCAAGACCAAGAAGCCCCTCTTTGACAACGCCAAGATGGCCGCCCAGCTGACGCGCATCCTCCTCTCCCCTTACGAGGCCCAGCACCTGCCGATCAAGACGATCAAGCTCATCAAGAAGGACACGGCCATCCAGTTCGAGATCGAGGTCCCCAAGGACAGCGACATCGCCGTCAACGGCAAGGTCGTCAAGGCCTCCGAGATCGCCAAGGAAGAGGAGGTCCAGAAGACGGACCAGGACAAGCAGAAGGAGAAAGAAAAGGAGCAGGACACCCAAAAGGTCAAGGACAAGGAGGCCGAGAAGCCCAAGGAGCCCGAGAAGAAGACCAAGCTCCTGTCCTTCGCCTACGACCTCGCCTCCGGCAAGCTCACCCTCCTCGAGGATTGGAAAGAGCCCCTGAAGCGGCCGCGCTGGGCCTCCGTTTCCCCCGACGAGAAGACGATCCTCTTCGCCCGCGGCGAGAACCTCTACATGATGGACGCCGAGAACTTCGAGCGGGCCAAGAAGAAGGCCGACGACAAGGAGATCAAGGAAACCCAGCTCACGACGGACGGCGAGGAGCACTATTCGTACGCCCGGGACCTCAACGACGAAGACAAGAAGGAGTACCAGAAGGACGAGAAGGACCGCAAGGACTTCCGCCGGCCGGCCGGCTTCGTCATCTGGTCCAAGGACTCGAAGAAGATCGCCGTCGTCCGCGAGGACGAGCGCAAGGTCGCCGACCTGTGGGTCATCAACTCGCTCGCGAACCCCCGGCCGACCCTCGAGACCTACCGCTACGGGATGCCCGGCGAGGAGAACCAGCCCCAGCCCGAGATCCTCGTCTTCGACCTCGGGACCAAGGCCAAGGTCAAGATCAAGGCCGACAAATTCAAGGACCCGACCTACAACATCTTCACCGCGACGCGCACGGCCCTCGACCGGGAGAAGGAGTTCCCGCCGCCGGCCCAATGGATCGCCGACACCCCCGACAAGCTCTACTTCGGGCGGCAGACCCGCGACCTTCACGGCTTCGAGGTCTGCGTCGCCGACACCTCGAGCGGCGAGGTCAAGGTCCTCATCGAGGAGCGGCTCAACACCTACGTCGACGTCATGGATTTCGAGCTCCTCGGCGGCGGCAAGGAGATCATCTGGTGGTCCGAACGCGACGGCTGGGGCCACTATTACCTGTATGACGGCGAGGGCCATCTCAAGGCCCAGCTGACCTCCGGCGAGTTCGTCGGCCAGGGCATCGAGAAGGTCGACGAGAGGGCCCGCGTCCTCTATTTTTCGGCCTGCGGCCGGGAGGCGGGCGAAGACCCGTATTACACCCATCTCTACCGCGTCAACCTCGATGGCACGGGCCTCAAGCAGCTCGACAAGGGCGAGGCCTCCCACAACGCCGACATGAACGACGGGGCCCGCTGGTTCGTCGACAATTCCTCGCGCGTCGACGCAGCGCCCAAGTCCGAGCTCCGCGACGCGGCCGGCAGCCTCGTCCTCGAGCTCGAGGCGACGGACGTCTCGGCCCTCCTCGCCGCCGGCTTCAAGTATCCCGAGCCGTTCAAGGTCAAGGCCGACGACGGCATCACCGATCTCTTCGGCGTCATCTACAAGCCGTTCGACTTCGACGCCAACGCTAAATATCCGATCATCGCCTACGTCTATCCCGGGCCCCAGACCGAGAGCGTCTCCAAGACGTTCGTCCCCCGCAACGCCAACGTCGCCCTGGCCCAACTCGGCTTCGTCGTCATCGAGGTCGGAAACCGCGGCGGCCACCCCTCGCGGTCGAAGTGGTATCACAACTTCGGCTACGGCAACCTCCGCGACTACGGCCTTGCCGATAAGAAGCGGGCCATCGAAGAGCTGGCCATGCTCCACCCCTATATTGACCTCGACCGGGTCGGGATCTACGGCCACTCCGGCGGCGGCTTCATGTCCACGGCGGCCATGCTCGTCTACCCCGACTTCTTCAAGGTCGCCGTCTCCTCCTCGGGCAACCACGAGAATAACATCTACAACCGCTGGTGGAGCGAGAAGCACCACGGCGTCAAGGAAGTCACGGACAAGGACGGCAACGTCAAGTTCGAGTATGCGATCGACAAGAACTCCGAGATCGCCAAGAACCTCAAGGGCCACCTCCTCATCACGACCGGCGACCAGGACAACAACGTCCACCCGGCCAACACCCTGCGCCTGGCCGCGGCCCTGATCAAGGCCGGCAAGCGCTTCGACTTCTTCATCTTCCCGGGCCAGCGGCACGGCTACGGCGACATGAGCGACTACTGGTTCTGGTACCGGGCCGACTACTTCTGCAAGTGGCTGCTGGGCGATTTCTCCCAGACCGTGGACCTCATCGAACTGCAGAGAGAAAAGGAGCAAAAGGGCGGGAAGTAGCCGTCAAATTCCCGCATTCCCTTCTTTTTTTTCCGGACGAATTGTTATACAAGGGAGGGCGAAAGGCAGGATCG